>NZ_JNXR01000008.1:0-289721 GCF_000725475.1 Streptomyces durhamensis | reverse complement strand
CCTCGGTGCTTTCCAGGTTCTCGCTCTCGCGTTTCCCTTTCCGGCGGTTCCGACTCTATCAGATCCTTTCGGCGTCTGACCCCCAGTCAGCGGGGTTTGCCTTCCCGGCCGTTGGGCCGTTCCGACGTCTCAAACCTTAGCGGATCCGCTCGGCGATTCCCAATCGGGCCACCGGGCTTCCCTTCGGAATTGAATTCGGGCATGCCGAAAACAACCCGTTCGGGAGATCGTACTAATGGTGTGAGGGGTGCCGCTCAAGGCGGCTGAGGTGCTGCTGCGGAACCGTTACGGCTCCGTGGCAACCCGAAGAACTTTACGGAACGGACAGGGGCGTGTCAAGCACCGCCGCCCATCCCCTGTCAAGATCTTTTCGGCGCCCTCAGTCGAGGTCGCTGAGGCGCCCGCCGGCGTCCGGCTGGGCGTGCTCCACCCTGCGCAGAAGACGGGTCAGTACCTCGCCGAGGACCACGCGCTCCGTCGGCGTGAGGTCCTGGAGCAGGTCCTCCTCGAAGACGGTCGCCAGGCGCATTGCCTCCAGCCACTTCTCCCGCCCCTCCGGGGTCAGCTCGACGATGACCCGCACGCGATTGGATTCGTCCCGCTCACGGGTAACCAGTCCCTCGCCGACCATGCGGTCGATCCTGTGGGTCATCGCGGCCGGGGTGAGGCCGAGGCGTTTGGCCAGGTCGCTGGGTCCCAGACGGTAGGGGGCGCCGGAGAGGACCAGTGCCTTGAGGACCTCCCACTCGGCGTTGCTGATGCCGAGGCCGGCCGTCTGCCGGCCGTAGGCGACGTTCATGCGGCGGTTGAGCCGGGACAGCGCCGAGACGATCTTCTCGACCTGGGGGTCGAGATCCCGGAACTCGCGCTGGTAGGCGGCGATCTGCTCTTCGAGCGTCGGTTCTGTGACGCCGGGGGCGGTGTCGGCCATGGCCGCAGTATCGCACGCAGCGCCTTTGCCTTGAAGTCCTTCGATGTGTACTCTTTAGCTTCGAACTTTAGCTTCGAAGTCTTCACACCTAACTAGTGAGAGAGGTGAACGTGACCAGGGCGATGGGCGCAGCGATGCGCCGGATCCACGTGGGCAACGCACTCAGCGCGTTCGGGCTCGGCTTCACCGTCCCGTACCTGTACGTCTATGTGGCGCAGGTGCGAGGCCTGGGAGCCATGACGGCGGGACTCGTGCTCGCCGTCTTCGCCGTCGCCGCGCTGATCGTGCTGCCGTTCGCCGGCAGGGCGATCGTGCGGCGCGGCCCGCTGCCGGTCCTGCTCGCCGCCCTGGTCACCGCCGCGCTCGGCGCCCTGAGCCTGGGGCTGGCGGGCGACGCCGCCGCCGTACTGCTGTCGGCCGCGGCGCTCGGTGCCGGGCAGGCCGTGATGCAGCCGGCGCTGGCGACGATGATCGTGGACTGCTCCACGGCGGACACCCGGTCGCGGGCGTTCGCGATGCAGTTCTTCCTGCAGAACCTGGGGCTCGGCGTAGGCGGCCTCATCGGCGGTCACCTCGTCGACACCACGCGTGTGTCCTCGTTCACGCTGCTGTTCGCGATCGAGGCGGCGATGTTCCTGCTGCTGGTGGGGGTGATGGCGACGGTGCGGATGCCGCACTCGCCGAAGATGGAGGACGCTCCCGCGGGGTCGGCGAAGGGCAGCTGGAAGCAGCTGCTCGGGAACCGGGCGATGGTGCAGCTGTGTGTGCTGGGCTTCGTGCTGTTCTTCGCCTGCTACGGCCAGTTCGAGTCCGGGCTGAGCGCGTACGGCGTCGAGGCGGCCGGGATCTCCACCTCCGCGCTGGGGACGGCCCTGGCCGCGAACACGCTGATGATCGTGGTCGCCCAGTTCGCCGTGCTGAAGTTCGTGGAGCGGCGCCGGCGCTCGCGCGTGATCGCGGCGGTCGGGCTGATCTGGGCCGTGGCGTGGGTCGCGGCCGGGTACGCGGGGCTGGGCCACGGCAGCCAGGAGATGGCGACGGCCGCCTTCGTGTCGACGTACGCGCTGTTCGGGCTGGGCGAGGCGATGCTGTCGCCGACGGTCGCGCCGCTGGTCGCCGATCTGGCGCCGGAGGGCATGGCCGGGCAGTACAACTCGGCGTTCGCGCTGGTCAAGCAGTTGGCGCTGGCGGTCGGTCCGGCGGTCGGCGGGCCGCTGGGTGCCTCGCTGCACGCGCCGTACATCGTGACCTTCCTGCTGTTCTCGCTGGGGATCACCGTCCTGGCGCTGCGGCTCGGGCGGCGGCTCACCGCCGTGCAGGACCGGCCGTGGCCGGCGCGCGGCTCCCGGGTGGTCACCCGTGGTGGAGCTCCTGCCGAGCCGGTTCCCGCCGAGGCGTGAGCCTGCGTCTGCCGTGACGGCCGTCGCCTTCGGGTGACGGCCGTCACGCGTACCCGGTCACCGGGCCGCCGCGATCAGGGTGCTGGTACCCCGGGCGCGGGGTGCGGCCCTGTGCCGTGCGGGCCCATGCGCCCGCCGGTCAGTGCTTTCCCTTCGGCAGGACGAACTCGCACCACACCGCCTTGCCGCCGCCGGGGGTGCGGCGGCAGCCCCAGCTGGAGGCGATCGTCGCCACGATGGCGATGCCCCGGCCGGACTCGTCGCCGGGTTCGGCGCGGCGGCGCCGGGGCAGGTGGTCGTCGCCGTCGGTGACCTCGATGATCAGACGGCGGTCGGTGCGGCGCAGGCGCAGCCGCATGGGCGGGGTGCCGTGCTGGAGGCTGTTGGCGACCAGTTCGCTGGTGGCGAGGACGCCGAGGTCGTGCAGTTCGGCGGGGAAGCGCCAGCTGGTGAGGACGCCGGAGGCGAAGGCACGCGCGCGGGGTGCCGCTTCGACACCGCCGAGGAGTTCCAGGGCGGCGTTGCGGAAGAGGTCGCCGTCGGGGCCCGTGCGGGCCGGGTGCTGCAGGACGAGGACGGCGACGTCGTCGTCGTGGTCGGCGGTGACGCCGGCCGAGCGGACCAGGCGGTCGCAGACGACCTGCGGGGTGCCGGTGGCGCCGGCGAGGGCGCGTTCGAGTGCGGCGATGCCCTCGTCCAGGTCCTCGTCGCGGCGCTCGACCAGGCCGTCGGTGTACAGGACGGCGGTGGCGCCGGGGCCGAGGGCGATGGAGCCGGAGGAGTGGATCCAGCCGCCGGTGCCGAGCGGCGGGCCGGTGGGCTCGTCGGCGCGGGAGACCGTGCCGTTCTCGTCGCGGACCAGGATCGGGAGGTGGCCGGCGGAGGCGTAGACCAGGCGGCCCTCGTTGGGGTCGTGGACGGCGTAGACGCAGGTGGCGATCTGGTTGGCGTCGATCTCGGTGGCGAGACCGTCGAGGAGCTGGAGCACCTCGTGCGGGGGCAGGTCGAGGCGGGCGTAGGCCCGGACGGCGGTCCGCAGTTGGCCCATCACCGCCGCCGCGCGCACCCCCCGCCCCATGACGTCGCCGATGACCAGTGCGGTGCGACCGCCGCCGAGGGTGATCACGTCGTACCAGTCGCCGCCGACCGCTGCCTCGGTGCCGCCGGGCTGGTAGGTGGCGGCGATGCGCAGGTCGTCGGGCTGTTCCAGCTCCTGGGGGAGCAGGGAGCGCTGGAGGGTGACCGCCGTCTCCCGCTGGCGGCGCTCGCTGGCGCGCAGGCGCTCGGCGGCTTCGGCGTGGTCGGTGACGTCGGTGGCGAAGACGAGCACGCCGGCGTCCCGGTCGCCGTCCTCGGCGACCGGGGTGCAGGTGAAGGTGTAGGAGCGGCCGTCGACGGCCTTGCGGGACTTCAGGGTGCGGGGCTTGCCGCTGCGCAGCACCTGGTCGAGGAGCGGCAGCAGGCCCAGTGCGGCGAGTTCCGGGAGGGCCTCGCGGGCGGGCTCTCCCGTCTCCCGTACGCCGAAGGCCGCCGTGTAGGCGTCGTTGACGTAGGCGATGCGGTGGTCCGGGCCGTGTACGAGCGCGACGAGGGCCGGGACGCGGTCGAGGACGTCACGCACGGGCAGTTCGTCGACGGCGGACACCGCGGGTGTGCCGTCGGCCGGCTGTTCGGCGCGGGCCGCGGGCACGGAGCCTTCCCCCCGCCGGTCCGGGGAGACCGGGGCCTCGGTCCGCGCGGCGGCGCGGCGCTGTGTTCCGGGGAGCCGGGCGCTCCAGCGCGTGAAGTTCACTTGGGAAGAAGCCTCGTGGGTGCTGTGGGCGGGCGGGTGGCCCCGCCGCGGACGTGGGGCAGTCTGGCAGGGGCGGCGCCGCGGCGACATCCGTCAGACGCCTGGGCGGGCCGGGTAGTTCCTGGGTCCGGTCAGGACGACCCCTTCGGGTCGTCCGAGGGGCTGTGAGGAGCCTTTCCACCGGCCGCGAGTTCGAACTCCGCTCGCGGATGTTCGAGCGAGCCGAGCGAGACGATCTCCCGTTTGAAGAGCCCGGCGAGGGTCCACTCGGCCAGGACGCGGGCCTTGCGGTTGACGGTGGGCACCCTGCTGAGGTGGTAGACGCGGTGCATGAACCAGGCAGGGTAGCCCTTCAGCTTGCGCCCGTAGACCTGGGCGACGCCCTTGTGCAGGCCGAGGGAGGCGACGGAGCCGACGTACTTGTGCGCGTACGTCTCCAGGGGCTCGCCGCGCAGTGTGTGGGCGATGTTGTCGCCGAGGAGCTTGGCCTGGCGGACGGCGTGCTGGGCGTTCGGCGCGGTCTCGGTGCCGGGCTCGGCGGCGGTGACGTCGGGTACGGCGGCCGCGTCGCCCGCGCCCCAGGCGTGTTCCGCGCCGTCGACGGTCAACCGGGCGGTGCACCTCAGCCGGCCGCGTTCGGTGAGCGGCAGGTCGGTCGCGGCGAGCAGCGGGTGCGGTTTGACGCCGGCGGTCCACACGAGCGTACGGGTGGGGAAGCGCTGGCCGTCGCTGAGGACGGCGACGCGGTCGGCGCAGGAGTCCAGGCGGGTTTCGAGGAGCACCTGGATGTTGCGGCGGCGCAGCTGGGTGACGGTGTAGCGGCCCATCTCCGCGCCGACCTCGGGCAGGATCCGGTCGGAGGCCTCCACGAGGATCCACTTCATGTCCTCGGGGCGGACGTTGTGGTAGTAGCGCGCGGTGTAGCGGGCCATGTCCTCCAGCTCGGCGAGCGCCTCGACGCCCGCGTAGCCGCCGCCGACGAAGACGAAGGTGAGGGCGGCGTCGCGGATCGCGGGGTCGCGGGTGGAGGAGGCGATGTCCATCTGCTCGATGACGTGGTTGCGCAGGCCGATGGCCTCTTCGACGGTCTTGAAGCCGATGCCGTACTCGGCGAGGCCGGGGATGGGCAGCGTGCGGGAGACCGAGCCGGGGGCGAGGACGAGTTCGTCGTAGCCGAGGAGTTCGGCCGCTCTGCCCTCGCCGGCGGTGGCGAGCGTGTGGACGGCGGCGGTGCGTACGGCGTGGTCGACGGAGGTGACCTCACCGACGACGACGTGGCACCGGTGCAGAACGCGGCGCAGCGGTACGACGACGTGGCGAGGGGAAATCGAACCCGCGGCTGCTTCGGGGAGGAACGGCTGGTACGTCATGTAGGGGTCGGGGGTGACGACGGTGATCTCGACCTCACCCCGCTTGAGCTCGCCCTTCAGCTTCCGCTGCAGACGCAGGGCCGTGTACATCCCGACGTAGCCGCCGCCGACAACCAGAATGCGCGCACGTTCCTTCACCATCCCATGACGCACCCGGCGCAGGTGTTTGTCCACAGCCCCGGCAAATTGTGTGACTGGTGGCCGGGTGTACGCGGGGCCGGGCCCGCTGTCCGGGCAGGACGAAAGGGGCCAGGTCAGCGGGGGCGGGCAAGGGGGATGGAAGGTGGGGAAACAGGACGTACGAGACCCGTACTCCGATCGGGGGGCGCACTGTGCGGAACCTGCCCCTTCTGAATTGACTCCCTCTCAACTATGTTCGTGTGTCGACGGGGTGTAGGGAATGTGGTCGAGCGGGTGCCGCGACGGGCGGACCCGGTCGAGACCGGTGCATGTTCCGCGCACTCCGCATTCAGTTGCGGGGAGTCTCCGGGGGGAGACGTCATTACCGGGGGAACACATGCATGTTCAGGACACGCATTGGTCATCTGTCACCGCGATCGCGTCCGGCGGTGGCGCGGTGAGCGCGGCGGCGGGCAACGGACGCGCGGACGCGTCGCGTACGACGCCGCTGCGCGTGGACGCACAGCGCAATCTGGAGCACGTGCTGCGTGCGGCGCGTGAGGTGTTCGGCGAGCTGGGGTACGGCGCGCCGATGGAGGACGTGGCGCGGCGCGCGCGGGTGGGTGTCGGCACGGTCTACCGGCGCTTTCCGAGCAAGGACGTGCTGGTGCGGCGGATAGCCGAGGAGGAGACGGCACGGCTGACCGACCAGGCGCGGGCCGCGCTGGGGCAGGAGGACGAGCCGTGGTCGGCGCTGTCGCGGTTCCTGCGGACGTCCGTGGCCTCGGGGGCGGGGCGGTTGCTGCCGCCGCAGGTGTTGCGGGTCGGCTCCGCGCAGGGCTCCGCCGGTTCGGCCGAGTCCTTCGAGGGGGCTCGGGTGCCGCAACAGCGGGTGCAGCCGGGGGCCGGTGAGCTGCGGCTGGTGCCGGAGTCCGGCGGGGCCGGCGAGGACAGCGGGGTCGGGGCGCTCCTGGAGGTGGTCGGGCAGCTGGTGGAGCGGGCCCGGGCGGCCGGTGAGCTGCGGGCGGACGTGTCCGTGGGGGATGTGCTGCTGGTGATCGCGACGGCGGCGCCGTCCCTGCCGGATGCGGCGCAGCAGGCGGCGGCGTCCGCGCGGTTGCTGGACATCCTGCTGGAGGGGCTTCGGTCTCGGCCGGTGTAGGAGCCGGGAGAGGTGCGGGGTGCGGAGTCGTCGGGCCGCGGGTCCGTCGTGGCTGGTGGCGCCGTTCCCCGCGCCCGGAGAGGAGCACGGTCCGCTCTTTCGAGTGGTGATCGCGCGCCTGTGCTGACCAGAGCCCTCGGATGAGTGGATGCCGTGCACATGCGGGTCTTGACCGAAAGACGGTGTGGCACGCTGAGCCGGTGACGGGTTGGGCTGGGCCGGTGCCGGGGGCTTTCCGCGATGGGCGTTGACGGGTGGGACGGGTCACGCGACGACGACGCGGGCGCGGAGGCCGCCGGGCTGACCCCGCCCCAGGTGCCCCGTCAGGGCGGACGTCCGGCTTCCGCCGACGGGCGGAGCGACACGAGCGTGCCCGCCCAGCGCGAGGGCAGTGTGCTGCCGCCGCGCCGGCGGTTGCCACCCGACGACGGCGACCTGATCGAGCGGATGCGCGCGGGTGACGACTCCGCCTACGAGGAGCTGTACCGGCGGCACGCGGACGCCGTACGGCGGTATGCCCGCACCTGCTGCCGGGACGGGCACACCGCCGACGACCTCACCGCCGAGGTCTTCGCCCGGATGCTGCAGGCGGTGCGCGGGGGATCCGGGCCCCAGCACGCCGTTCGCGCCTATCTGCTGACCTCCGTGCGGCGGGTCGCCGCGCACTGGACCAGGTCGGCCCGGCGGGAGCAGCTCGTCGACGACTTCGCAGGCTTCGCCCAGCAGGCGAGCCGGGTCCCGGCGGTCTCCGACGGCACCGCGTCCGCGGGCGCCTTCGGGGCGGGTTACGACCTGGGCGCCGACGTACGCGCGATGCACGAGGCCGAGCAGTCCCTGGCCATGCGGGCGTTCCGCTCGCTGCCCGAGCGCTGGCAGGCCGTGCTGTGGCACACCGAGGTGGAGGACGAGTCCCCGAGCGAGGTCGCCGTGCTGTTCGGGCTGGACGCCAACGGCACCCGGGTCCTCGCCAGCCGCGCGCGCGAGGGGCTGAAGCAGGCCTATCTGCAGGCCCACGTCAGCGCCTCGCTCGCCGGCGACGAGGAGTGCGCCCGCTATGCCGACCAGCTCGGCACCTACGCCCGCCGCAAGCTGCGCGTCCGCGCCGAGCGGGGTCTGCGCAAACACCTGGAGGAATGCGCCAGGTGCCGGCTGGCGGCCGCGCAGATCGAGGAGGTCGCCGACGGTATCCCCGGTGTCGTGCCGGTCGCGGTCATCGGCTGGTTCGGGACCGCCGGGTACGCCAAGGCGCTCGGGATCGTCGCCGGCAGCGCGGGGGCCGGGGCGGCCGGTGCCGCCGCCGCGGCCTCCGGGTCGTCGGGTGGTGCGGGCGGCGCGGGCGGGGCCGCGGCCTCCGAGGGGCTCGGGGCGCCGGTGAAGGCGGGAATCGCGGCCGGCGTGGTCGCGGTGGCCGCCGCCGCGGTGGCGCTCGCCCTGGTGAACGACAGCCACCCGCCGGCGAAGGAGGCGGCCAAGCCGTCGCCGTCCACACCGATCGTGCGGCCCGAGCCGCCGAAGCCCACCCCGCCGAAGCCGAGGCGGAAGCCCACTCCCGAGCCGGTCGCACTGGCTCCCGAGCCGGCCCCCACCCCGACGCCGACACCCACTCCCAGACCGGCGCCGAAGCCGGCCCCGCGCCCGGCCTCCACTCCCACTCCCACTCCCACCCCGACGCCGACGCCGGTCCCCAAGCCCCCTCCGAAGCCCACTCCGCCGCCGGCGACCACCGTCTACGAGCTGAGCGAGCTCAACTACGACCTCACCGGCGACGGCACCCGCCCCGAGATCCTGCTCGGCCGAAGCAGCTGGGTGTGGCAGCGCTACGGCATGTCGGTGGACGGCACCCGGTACACACGCGGGGTGACCGTGCACGGCGGGTCTTCCGTCGCCGTCGCCCTCAACCGGCAGTGCACCGCCTACGACGCGCTGGCCGGCGTGGACGACCTGACACTCGGCCGCGGCAAGGTGTCCTTCTCCGTCTACGCCGACGGGGTCCGGCTGTGGCGGTCCGGGACGGTCAGGGGCCACGACCGGGCCGTACCCGTCCATGTGGACCTGACCGGGCGCAGGACCGTACGGCTCGTCGTGCGGGCGCGGGGCGACCTCTTCGACCGGGTGGCGTTCGCGGACTGGGCGGAGTCCCGGTTCACCTGCCGGTAGCCGTCCTCACCCGTGCGCGACGGCCGCGCCCGGCGCGTCGAGGTCCCGCAGCACACCGGCCACGTCGAGGGACGCGCCCCGGTCGCGCTCGGCCGCGTACCGCTCGGCGGCCAGGACCGTGCGGGCTTCGGCCAGCACCCGGGCGGCCTCGCTGCGCTCCGGCTCGGGACGCCGGCCGTCGTCGCGCCAGCGGTCCGCCGCGGCGAACAGCCGGACCGCGCCGGCCAGATCACCGCACCGGGCCCGCAGCCCGGCCGCGGTGTCCACCAGCACCGCCGTGATCGCCTCGGAGCAGCGCTGGGCCACGGCGTCGCGCAGCGCCGCCGCGAGGATCGGCAGCCCGTGCCCGGGGCCCGACTCGTCGGCGGCGAGGAGCGCCTCGACGGTGCGCAGGGCCGACACGAACTGCGGTGGCGGGCTACCGCCGCGGGTCACCGCGCAGGTCGCCTCGTACAGCTCGCGGGCCTGGTCGGTCCGGCCCTCGTGCAGGGCGATGTGAGCGCGCATCAGCAGCACGAAGGCGCGGGACTCCGGCACCGCGTAGCGGTCGGCGGCGGCTCCCGCCTCGTCCAGGGCGGCCAGCGCGGTCTCGGGGTCGCCGGAGCGGTAGGCGATCTCGGCCAGCCGCGCCATCAGGAACGGCGACTCGGCGTAGGCGCCCACCTCGTAGGCGAGGCGCAGCGCCTCCTCGTACTCGGCGCGTGCCTCGTCGAACAGGCCGCGCGCCATGGCCGCCTCGCCGGCCGCGCTGCACACCTGGGCGCGCATCCAGCGGTCCCCGACGCGCGGGCCGAGCGTCCGCAGCTCGGCCAGGTCCTCGTCCACACCCCGCAGGTTGCCGGGGGAGTCGACGGTCACATGGGCGCGGTACATCAGGGAGACGGCGATCTCCCAGTCACCGCCGTGCGCACGGCAGTTGGCGACGGCCGCGGCCATGTCCGGGCTGAGGTCCACCGGGCCGCCCAGGTAGTAGGAGGTCAGCGGCCAGACGATGCCGGGGAGGCGGGCGGCCTGCGGACCGCCGGGCTCGAAGGCGGCCCGGACGCGCGCGATGTACTCCGGGGCCCGGGGGTCGGACGCGAGGTGTTCGGGACCCGACTCGGAGATCAGGAACAGGTCGAGCATCCGCAGGTCCATCCGCAGCTCCCGCAGCGGATGCCCTCCCTCGCCGTCGGGGGCGGCGACGAGGGCGCCGATCGGATCGGCCGACTCCACCAGGGCCGCCAGCGCCTCCGGGCCGTCGGCGGCATCCGCAAGAGACCCGGAGGGACGGGAAGCCTCGCGGGTGTCGAGGGCCACGCCCAGGCGCAGGACCAGGCGGACCCAGGACGCCGCCTCCTGACGGTGGTTGCGCAGCCACCAGAACCAGCCGATGGCCAGGACGATCGCGCCCGCCTCCGTTTCGTCGCCGGCGCGAACGGAGCGGTCCAGGGCCGCCCGGATGTTGTCCAGTTCGGTCTCCAGGCGGGAGATCCAGGGCAGCTGGTCCGCCGACCGCAGACGCGGCTCGGCCTCCTCGACCAGGGCCCGCACCCACGCGCGGTGCCGGCGCTCGGCCGTGGCGCGCAGGCCGGGGGACTCGTCCGCACGCTCGGTGGCGTACTCGTGGATGGTCTCCAGCATGCGGTAGCGCATGCCGCCCGTGGCGTCCGGAGCGGCGACGACGAGGGACTTGTCGACCAGGGCGCCGATCAGGTCGGCGGCCGGGCCGGTGCACACGGCCTCGGCCGCCGTGAGGTCCCAGCCGCCGGCGAACACCGAGACCTCGCACAGCACCGCGCGCTCACGCTCGTCCAGCAGGTCCCAGGACCAGTCGACGACCGCGCGCAGGGTCTGCTGGCGGGGCAGGACCGTGCGGCTTCCGGAGGTGAGCAGGCGGAAGCGGTCGTCGAGCCGGTCGGCGATCTGCCGCGGGGTGAGCAGTCTGAGCCGGGCGGCGGCCAGCTCGATGGCGAGCGGCAGCCCGTCCAGGCGGCGGCAGATCTCCGCCACGGCCCCGGTGTCGGCGAGCACCGCCTCGGCGTCGGGACGGACGGCCTTCGCGCGCTCGGCGAACAGGCGGTGCGCCTGCTCCGGGACGAGCGGCTCGACCGGGCGCACCGACTCACCGGGGACGCCCAGGGGTTCACGGCTGGTCGCGAGGATCGTGAGCCCCGGGCAGTGGGTGAGGAGGGTCTCGGCGAGGGCGGCGGCCGCGCCGATGACGTGTTCGCAGTTGTCAAGGATCAGGAGTTGGCTGCGCGGGGCGCAGTACTCGATCAGCAGGGCGACGGGGTCGGCCTGCGGGGTCGCCAGCTCGTTGGTCAGCAGCACGGTCTCGCGCAGACCGAGGGCGCTGACCACCGCGCCGGGCACCGCCTCCGGATGGTCGAGCGGGGCCAGCTCGACCAGCCATGCCTGGGGAAGCCCTGCGGCGGCCTCCTCGGCGAGGCGGGTCTTTCCGGAGCCGCCCGGTCCGGTGAGCGTGACCAGGCGGGCCCTGTGCACATCCGAACGAATGGCTTCGAGTTCGGGTTCCCGCCCGACGAAGGACGTCAGACGGGGGCGGAGGTTGCCGGTGCGCTCGGGGGGTCGGGAGGGGGGCGCTGCTCTCCGGGTCTCCGGCTGGGTCGGTGGTGCCTGCTGTTCGAGCAACGACGCGTGCAGAGCCTTGAGTTCCGGACCCGGGTCGGCACCGAGGGTGTCGGCGAGGGTGCGGCGGGCGGACTCGTACGCGGCGAGGGCGTCGGCGGGTCGGCCCGTGTCGCGCAGGGCGCGGATGAGGAGGGCGTGCAGGGGCTCGTCCAGCGGGTGGGCCGCGGTGAGTTCCGTCAGCTCCGGTACGACCTCCGGGGCGCGGCCCAGTTCGAGGGCGGCGGCGGCCCGGGTGTGGGTCGCCGCCAGGCGCAGGGCCTCCGGGCGGGTCGCGGCGGTGCGGTCGGGCAGGTCGGCGAGGGCGGGGCCGTGCCAGAGGGCGAGGGCCTCGGTGAGCGTGCGGTGGGCGGTGGCCGGGTCGCCTGCGGTGAGGGCCTTGGTGCCGGTGTGGGTGAGGCGTTCGAAGACGTACAGGTCGATGTCGTCCTCGGTCGCTTCGAGGCGGTAGCCGCCGGGGGCGGAGGCGATGGCCCGCCTGCCGAGGGCCCGGCGGAGGCGGCCGACGAGGGCCTGGAGGGCGGCGGGGGCGTCGCTCGGGCGGTCGTCGGCCCAGATCTCGTCGATGAGGGTTTCGGGGGTGGTGGTGCGGTTCGGGCGGAGGGCCAGGGCGGTGAGGAGGGTGCGCAGGCGTTGGCCGCCGATGGGGATGAGGGTGCCCTGGTCGTCTGCTGCTTGGGTTACCCCCAGGATTCTGTACCGCACCGGGACATTGTCGCGGGGGCCGCGGGGGCGGGGCGACGGGGTTTCGCTCGACGCCGCCGAACCGACGCCCGGTACTGCGGCCGCGCAGGCCGGGGGCACTGCTCACCGAGGAGGAGCTGCGGCTGGGCGAGGGGGGTCGCTGCTCGCCGAGAAGGGGCTGCGCTGGACAGGGGGCCGCTGCTCGCCGAGGGGGCCCCGTCGCACCACCCGTACCGCCCTGGAGTCCCCCAGGCCGCCGAGGGGCGCGAGGAACTGCGCGACCAGCCACGACGAACCCACGGCGACCCACAACAGGACCCGCCAGGAAGGCCGGCCCCCCCAATCCTCCAAGCGCCGGCGGCCAAAACCCCCCAAGGGGCGCGAGGAACGCCGCGACCAGCCACCACGAACCCGCAGCACTCCACAACAGGACCCCAGTCGCCCGCATCCCAGCACTCACCCGCCGGAGGCCCGACGCTCAGCCGCCGGAGGCCAGCGCTCCTCTTCTCGGCTGGATCCCGGAGGGAACCGCACGGGCGCGTGCCGGTGTTCCCGTCCAGCAGGTGCCCCGGCGGGAGAGGAGGCGGTGGAGCCAGAGTTCGAGGGAGACGAGGTCGGCGAGGCCGTCCAGGGGCAGGGGCTCGCCGGCGGCCCCCGCGCGGAGCGCCTTGCGGATGACGCGGGCCTCCACCAGGCCGGCGTCGGCCAGGAGGGGGGTCGAGAAGAGATCCAGGAGGGGATCGGCCGCCACGCGCAGGCCCGCGCGTGCGGCGGCTGCCGACGAGGCGTGGGAGGGGGCGCCCCAGCCGGGCGGCAGGTCGGTGACGCCGGCGCCCTCCAGGACCGTGCGGAGGATGGCGGCGCGAGCGCCGGGCTGGACCCGCAGGGCTTCCGGCAGGGCGCGGCAGGCGCGGACGACCTGGTTGTCGAGGAACGGCGCGTGCAGGCGCTGCGAGCGGATCTCCGCGGCCTGTTCCAGGACGCGCAGGTCGGCGGCGTGGCGGGCGAGAGCGGCACGCGCGCGATAGTCACCGGGACGCTGGACGCCGGTTGCCGAGCGGTCCGCCTCCGCCTGCAGCAGAACCGATACTTCTGCCAGAGCCTCCCCCGTGAGCCAGCGCGCGGCCGGCCCGGGTCTGGCCCAGGTCAGTCCGGCGAGGGACGCGCCGACCGCGCCCACGGGCTCGTCGAACCGGCGCCGCATGAGCCGCTCGGCCAGCACCTCCAGGCCGGCCCGGTAGGGCGTGCGGGCGAGCCGGCGGGCGGCGCCGTACACGCGCGCGGGGACCATCACCGAGCCGTCGGCCTTGGCGAGTGCTGCGACCGGGCGGACCAGATGACGGCGTTTGCGGTCCATGAGGAGGTCGGCGAGGCGGGCGGGGTGGGCGTCCAGGACCTGGCGGGCGCCGTGGCCGGTGAAGTGGTCGGCGCTGCCGGCGGCGAGCCGGGCGCGGTGCCGGGCGGCCATGACCAGCGAGGGTCCGGGTTCGTCGGTGAGGGGGCCGTCGAGGTCGGCGTACGGCAGGGTCTCCTCGGCGCCGGTGACCACCACGTGGTGCAGCCGCGGGTTGGCGGCGAGGGCGCCGGCGCGTTCGAGTTCGGCCTCGCGGCCGGTCACGGCCAGGTCGTTGAAGGTGACGGCGAGGAGCCGTTCGCCCGCGCCGGTGCCGTGGCCGAGGAGTGTGCCGGGTCTGCCGGGCAGCCCGGCGGCCAGCAGCGCGAGGGTGCCGGAGGCGGGGCCGCCGGAGAGGTCGGCGCCGATGCCCGGCACCGGCATCCCGCGCCGGGCCCGCCGCTCGGCCGGACCCATGCCGGGCACCGGCCCGGGGTCGAGGTCGGGCACGTGCCGGGGTGCCGACAGCCGGGTGCGGACCGCCTCCACCAGGGCGTCGCGTACGGCGTCCACGGCGCGTTCGGGGTCGGCGGGGGCCGCGGCCACGGCGAGGGAGGCGACCGGCTCGTACCCGGCGATCTCACGCGCCCCGGCGCGCAGCACGAGGGCGTGCCCCGGCGGAACGCGCCGCACGCCCTCGTACGGGGTGGTGTCCCGCAGCGCGGCCGGTACGTCCGGGGCGGCGAGCAGGGCGGCCAGGTGGCCGAAGTCGAGGTTGGCCTCGATGAGGTCGGCGAGGGGCAGCGCGGCGGTGGCGTAGGCCGTACCGCCGGCCCAGGGGGTGTGGAAGACCGGGCGGGCGCCGGCGAGGTCGCCGCAGACGGTGATGCGGCGGCCCACCTTGACGACGGCCGTGTAGCTGCCCGGCCAGCCGGTCAGATGGCGCAGTGCGCCCCCGCGCGCGGTGAACAACCCGCGTCTCAGCTCCTCGTCGGAGGCGCCGCAGATGCCGAGGACGGCGATGTGGTTGTCGGCGTCGGCCCGCACCACGCGCACCTCGTCCGGGCGCCAGTCGCCGACGGCCCACAGCGGATCCGGGTCGCCCCACAGGAGTTGGGAGCCGACCGGGTGCAGGGTCTCGCCGTCGTAACCGGTGGCGCCCGCGGCACCGGTCACGGAGACGCCCGCGGCGGTGCTGCTCCAACCCACCAACCACCGCATCGACGCCTCCACAGGCTGTGGACAACAGTGCACCGTACGAACCGGACCCCCATGCTGCCATGAAGGGGGCGCCGTGGAGGGGCGGCGGCACCGGCTTCGGGCGAGGGAAGACCGAGGGGGCCGCGCGGGGAACACCGAGGTCGGGCCCGGCGACCACGACTCGAATGCGCCCCCTGTACGCTCCCCCAAAACGCCCTTCACGCCGTCAAGTTGCATGGTCGGAGCGGATGTCAACCGCGTCAAGCGGGGGCGATTTTCAGCCAAATACGCAGAGCGAAGCGGGAATTGAGCACGCTCCGTACAGGCCTGCGCAACGCGCTGCGGCGCGGACACGCGCACAGTCCGGGAGGCGGGCATCGCCTCCCGGACCGGTCCGCCACCCGCGGGGATGAAGGTGGCGGTGTCCCCCAGCCCACTGGATCCAGTACAGCGGGCCGACCCACGCAAGAGCCATGGAACCGCTCCCCCGGTGGCCGGAGAAGAGCGCACGGACGGGCGCACGGCCACACGGGCGGGGGCACGGGGCGACAGGCCGTGCACGGTGCGTACAGGACCGCACTTCCGTACGGACCACAATCCCGCCATCCGGAACAATGCCCCTTAACGCTTGGGATGCGGCGAACTACGCTGGGTTTACGAATGCCGCGTGGTTATGCCAGCACGGCAGCCGTCTGTGTCGAGGGGTGGCGCATGTCCAGGGAGCAACGCGGGCCGAACGAAAAGCTCGGCACCGTTCTCGCCCTCGCGGGAATCAGCAACGCAGGACTCGCGCGACGCGTCAACGACCTTGGCGCCCAACGCGGGTTGACTCTTCGCTACGACAAGACCTCGGTGGCACGCTGGGTCTCGAAGGGGATGGTGCCGCAGGGCGCGGCGCCGCACCTCATCGCGGCGGCCATCGGCCAGAAGCTCGGCCGCCCGGTGCCGCTCCACGAGATCGGCCTGGCGGACGCGGATCCCGCGCCCGAAGTGGGCCTCGCCTTCCCCAGAGACGTAGGACAGGCGGTGCGGAGCGCGACGGAGCTGTACCGTCTCGACCTCGCCGGCCGCCGGGCCGGCTCCGGCGGCATCTGGCAGTCCCTCGCCGGATCGTTCGCAGTGAGCGCATACGCAACGCCCGCCTCACGATGGCTGATAACCCCCGCCGACAGTTCGGTCGCGCGGGAGGCGGGCTCCGCCGAGGACTCCGGCGCACCGATCAAAGTCGGCCACAGTGATGTGCGCAAGCTGCGGGAGGCCGCCGAGGACGCCAGGCGGTGGGACTCCAAGTACGGCGGCGGGGACTGGCGTTCGTCGATGGTCCCCGAGTGCCTGCGGGTGGAGGCGGCGCCGCTGCTGCTCGGCTCCTACTCCGACGAGGTGGGCCGCGCCCTGTTCGGCGCCTCGGCCGAACTCACCCGGCTCGCCGGGTGGATGGCCTTCGACACCGGCCAGCAGGAGGCCGCGCAGCGGTACTACATCCAGGCGCTGCGGCTCGCGCGCGCGGCGGCGGACGTCCCGCTGGGGGGCTATGTGCTGGCCTCCATGTCGCTGCAGGCGACCTACCGCGGCTTCGGCGACGAGGGGGTCGATCTGGCGCAGGCCGCGCTGGAGCGGAACCGGGGGCTGGCGACCGCGCGCACGATGAGTTTCTTCCGGCTGGTGGAGGCGCGGGCACACGCGCGTGCGGGGGACGCGCAGGCGGCGGGTGCGGCACTGAAGGCCGCCGAGGGATGGCTGGAGCGGTCCCGGGAGGGCGACAACGATCCTTCTTGGCTTGGTTTCTATGGATACGACCGGTTCGCCGCGGATGCCGCGGAGTGCTACCGGGATCTGAAGGCGCCACGGCAGGTGCGGCGCTTCACCGAGCAGGCGCTGTCGAAGCCGACGGAGGAGTTCGTGCGGTCGCACGGGCTGCGGCTGGTGGTCTCGGCGGTGGCCGAGCTGGAGTCCGGGAATCTCGACGCCGCCTGCGAGCAGGGGGTGCGGGCCGTGGAGGTGGCCGGGCGGATCTCGTCCGCGCGCACCACCGAGTACGTGAAGGATCTGCTGCACCGGCTGGAGCCGTACGGGGACGAGCCTCGGGTGGTGGAGCTGCGGGAGCGGGCTCGGCCGCTTCTGATGGCTCCGGCGTAGGGAGATGCCGCTGAGCGGTACGGCACATCCCCGCGTTTGAAGCCACTGTCAGTGGCACAGTGCACTATCGGGAGTGGAGGTGGTGCTCGGTGCTGGTCGGGGCGTACGACTGTGATGTGCTCGTGGTCGGTGGGGGGATCGTCGGGCTGTCCACGGCGTATGCGATCACGCGGGCCGCGCCGGGCACGCGGGTCACGGTGCTGGAGAAGGAACCGGGGCCGGCCCGGCACCAGACGGGGCGCAACAGCGGGGTCATCCACAGCGGGATCTACTACCGGCCGGGCTCGCTCAAGGCGCGGTACGCGGTGCGCGGCGCCGCCGAGATGGTGAAGTTCTGCGCCGAGTACGGCATCGCGCACGCCGTCACGGGCAAGCTGATCGTCGCCACGGAGCGGGAGGAGCTGCCGCGGCTGCACGCGCTCGTGCAGCGCGGCCGGGAGAACGGCATACCGGTGCGGGAGCTGGGCGCCGCACAGATCGGTGAGTACGAGCCGGAGGTCCGCGGACTCGCCGCCATACACGTCGGCACGACCGGCGTGTGCGACTTCGTCGGGGTCGCACGGCAGCTCGCGCGGGCCTCCGGAGCGGACATCCGGTACGGCGCCCGGGTCGTGCGGGTCGACCGGCGGGCCGGTCTCGGCGTGGCCGTGCTGACCGCGGGCGGCGACGTCGTCCGCGCGCGCGTGCTGGTCAACTGCGCCGGGCTGTACTGCGACGAGGTGGCCCGGCTGACCGGGGACGAGCCCGAGGCGCGGATCGTGCCGTTCCGCGGGGAGTACTACGAGCTGGCGCGGCCCGAGCTGGTGCGCGGGCTGGTGTATCCGGTGCCGGACCCGGCGTTCCCGTTCCTCGGCGTCCATCTGACCCGGGGCATCGACGGAGGTGTGCACATCGGGCCCAACGCGGTGCCGGCGCTGGCCCGGGAGGGGTACGGCTGGGGAGTCGTACGCCCCCGGGAACTGGCCGGGACGGTGGCGTGGCCGGGATCATGGGCCATCGCCCGGCGGCACTGGAGATACGGCGCGGGGGAGCTGCGCCGCTCGGTGTCGAAGGGGGCGTTCCTGGAGGCGGTGCGCAGACTGCTGCCCGCGGTGGAGGCGGACGACCTGGTGCGGGCCCCTGCCGGAGTGCGGGCGCAGGCGGTGTTGCGGGACGGGACGCTGGTGGACGACTTCCTCATCCGCGAGGGCGCTCGGGCCGTGCACGTGCTGAACGCGCCCTCGCCCGCGGCCACCGCCTCGCTGCCGATCGGGCGGGAGGTCGGACGCCGGGTGCTGTCCATGCTCGGGTCGTTGTAGCGCACACCGGTCCGTTCGCCGGCGCCGCGCCGTAAAATCTGTCCTACTGTGTCTGACTTCCTCAACGCCCCCGAAGCCCCCTCGCCGACCCCCCACACCCCCGGCGTCTCCGTCCGGCATACCCGGGCCAAGGGGGAGCCGCGGTTTCCCGACGGCCCCAGGGCGGATCCCGCCGGGTCGCACTTCGAGCGGCGGATCCGGAGTTTCCAGCCGCGGCGCAGCCGGGTGACCGCCGGGCAGGCCGACGCGCTGCAGCGGCTGTGGCCCGCGTGGGGGCTCGACATCGACGGGCAGCGGGTCATCGACCTGGGTGAGCTGTTCGGGAACGACAACCCGGTGGTGCTGGAGATCGGGTTCGGGATGGGCGAGGCCACCGCGCGGATGGCCGCCGCCGACCCGGACACCGACATCCTCGCCGTGGACGTGCACACCCCGGGCCAGGGCAATCTGCTGAGCCTCGCCGACCGGATGGGCCTCACCAACGTCCGGGTGGCCAACGGCGACGCGATCATCCTGCTCAGGGAGATGCTCGCCCCCGACTCGCTCGACGGGCTGCGGGTGTACTTCCCCGACCCCTGGCCCAAGAAGCGGCATCACAAGCGGCGGCTCATCCAGCCCGAGTTCCTGACGCTCGCCGCGACCCGGCTCAAGCCCGGCGCCGTCGTGCACTGCGCGACCGACTGGGAGCCGTACGCCGAGCAGATGCTGGAGGTGCTCAGCGCGCACCCCGACTTCGAGAACACGCAGGCGGACGGCGGTTTCGCGGCGCGTCCCGCGTTCCGTCCGCTGACACGTTTCGAGGGACAGGGACTGGACAAGGGACACGTCGTGAACGATCTGCTCTTCCGCCGCGTACCGCACCGGGACCGATAATCCGCTCCAGCCCCTCGTCCCGTCACCGTTAGGGTCGATGCCGTGGCCACCAGTCCTCCGTTTCCGCCGTACCCGCCGGGCCCCGAGGGCCTTGTGCTCCGCCATCCGCACTGGTGGCAGCGCAGGTGGGTGCGGTACGGGGCGCTGATCACCCTGCTGGCGCTGTCCGGGCTGGTCATCCTCGCGCTGGTGCGCAGGCAGACCGGCACGGAGGGGTTCCTCGTCGGGCTCGGGCTGGCCATGCTGCCCGTGCCCTGGCTCATAGCCGCGTTCCGCTGGCTGGACCGGGTGGAGCCGGGCCCCTGGCGGAACCTGGTCTTCGCCTTCGCCTGGGGAGCGTGCGCGGCGGCGCTGATAGCCATCGTCGCCAACAGCTTCGCGACCAAGTGGATAGCCACCGCCACCGCCGACCCGGCCAGTGCCAACACTCTCGGCGCCACCGTGATAGCGCCCATCGTGGAGGAGTCAGCCAAGGCCGCCGCCGTGCTGCTGGTCTTCCTCTTCCGCAGACGTGACTTCACCGGGATCGTGGACGGGATGGTGATAGCCGGGATCACCGCCACCGGGTTCGCGTTCACCGAGAACATCCTCTACCTGGGCACGGCCTTCGGGACCGACCAGCTGACCGGCGGCAGCGGCATCGCCTCCGTCACCGCCGCCACCTTCTTCGTGCGCATCGTGATGTCCCCGTTCGCGCACCCCCTGTTCACCACCCTGACCGGCCTCGGCTTCGGCATCGCCGCGCTCTCCGCCGAGCGGCAGCGGGTCCGGCGGGCGCTGCTGCCGGTCTGCGGTCTGCTGCTCGCGATGAGCATGCACGCCTTCTGGAACGGCTCCTCCACGTTCGGTGAGTTCGGGTTCTTCGCCGTCTACGGCGGCTTCATGGTGCCCGTGTTCGGGCTGCTGACCTGGCTCGCGATCTGGACGCGGCAGCGGGAGCTGCGGACCGTGCGCGCGGAGCTGCCGGCGTATGTGCCGGCCGGGTGGCTCGGGCCTGCCGAGCCGTTCGCGCTCGGGTCGATGCGGGCGCGCCGGATGGCCCGTGACTACGCCCGCCACCACGCCGGCCGCCCCGCGGCGCGAGCCGTGGCGCAGTACGAGGCGTACGCGACGTCGCTGGCGTCCCTGCGGCAGCGGGGCCGCAGGGGGAAGGCCGGGGCGGACTTCGTCGTACGCGAGCGGGAACTGCTGGACGAGCTGTGGAACCGGAGGGAAGCGGCCCGGCCGGCCCTGGAGTACGCGGCCAGGGCCTCTGTTCCGGCACCGGTGTACTGGGCGCCGCAGCTGCCGGTGGCGTACGGGCCGGCGTACGGGTATCCGGCGGCGCCGATGCCCACGGCGTACGGGCCGGCGTACGGGTATCCGGCGGGGCCGTATCCCGCGGACAACCCGTACCGGTCGTAGCCGGCCGGGTCGCGGGGAGTCCGCCGCCGGCCGGGAAGGTTATGCGGACGCTTCCGTCAGCTTCGCCAGCTCCGCCTGCGTCAGCCTCAGCTGCGCCACTCCCAGCAGGGCCGGGAGCTGGTCCACCGTGCGGGCCGAGGCGATCGGGGCCGTGATCGTCGGCTGGGCGGCCAGCCAGGCGAGGGCGACCGTGGCGACGGGCGCCTCGTGGGCGGCGGCGATCTCGTCCAGGGCCGCCAGCACCTTCCGGCCGCGCTCGGAGTCGGCGTGCTTCGCCGCGGAGCCGGCACGAGCGCTGTCGACCTGGGTACCGGGGCGGTACTTGCCCGTGAGGAAGCCCGAGGCCAGGGAGAAGTAGGGCACCGCGGACAGGCCTTCCCTGGCGGCCAGGTCCTGCAGCGGGCCCTCGTAGGTGTCGCGGGAGACCAGGTTGTAGTGGGGCTGGAGGGCGACATAGCGGGCCAGGCCCTCGCGGGCGGAGAAGTCCAGGGAGGCCTGCAGGCGCTCGGGGGTGATGTTGGAGGCCGCGATGTGCCGGACCTTGCCCGCCTTCACCAGCTCGTCCAGCGCGCCGATGATCTCCTCGACCGGCACCTCGGGCTTGTCGAAGTGGGTGTAGTAGAGGTCGATGTGGTCGGTGCCCAGGCGGCGCAGGGAGGCGTCGGCGGCCGCCTTGATGTTGGCCGCGGACAGGCCCTGGTACTCGGGGTGCTGGCTCACCTTGGTGGCGATGACGACGCTGTCGCGGTTGCCGCGGGCCTTGACCCACTTGCCGATGATCGTCTCGGACTCGCCGCCCTTGTTGCCCTCGATCCAGGCGGAGTAGGCGTCGGCGGTGTCGATGAAGTTGCCGCCCGCGGCCGTGTAGGCGTCGAGGACGGCGAAGGAGGTCTCCTCGTCGGCGGTCCAGCCGAAGACGTTGCCGCCCAGGGAGAGCGGGAAGACCTTGAGGTCGGAGGAACCGAGTGTGCGCAGAGAAGTCATGCTTCACGTCAACACCGGCGACGGATGATCGCATTCCGCCGCCGGCGTCGATTTCACACGTTTCACACGGATGACACGGATGCCACCGCCGGCGCGGATGACACCGATGCCACGGATGCCACAGCCGGCAGGGGTGGCACGGTCAGGGGGTGAGCCCCTTGTCCCGCAGCCACGGCGCCGGGTCGATGCCGGTGGCCTGGCCGCCGGGGTGGACCTCCAGGTGCAGGTGCGGGCCGGTGACGTTGCCGGTGGCGCCGATGCGGCCGATGACCTCGCCGGTGGAGACCTTCTGGCCGACGGAGACGTTGATCGAGGACTGGTGGCAGAACCACAGCTCGGTGCCGTCGTCCAGGGTGAGGACGGTGCGGTAGCCGTAGGCGCCGGCCCACCCCGCCTGGGTGATCGTGCCGCTGTGGATGGCCTTGATGAGGGTGCCGGTGGGGGCGGCGAAGTCGAGTCCGGTGTGGTAGCCGGAGGACCACATGGCGCCGGGCTGGCCGAAGGTGCCGGTGATCGTGTACGAGACGACGGGCAGCTGGTACTGCTTGGCCAGCTCGGCCAGGCGCTTGGCCTCGGCCGCCTTCTTGGCGTCGGCCTCGGCCTTCTGCTTGGCGGCGGCGGCCTTGGCGGCGGCGTCCTGCTCGGCCTTGGCCGCGGTGTCGGCGGTCTGCTTCTCGGCGGCGGCGAGCGCGACGGCGGTGGCCTTGCTGTCGGCCTTGCTCCGCTGCTGCTCGGCCTGGGCCATGATCCGGTTGCGCAGGGTCTCGCCGGCGTCGGAGTCCTTGCTGTCGGCCGAGGTCACGCCGGCGCTGCTGAGCGCGGTGGCATGCGCCTGGTGCGTGTCGGAGGAGTCGTCGCCGAAGAGGTGGCTGACGGAGTCCAGGTCCGGCAGGGATATGGAGACCGGCGGCTTGCCGGTGTTGGCGCTGGCCATGCCGCCCGCACCGACGGCGGCCACGACGCCGACGCCGAGGACGGTGGAGCTGCGCGCGAAGCCGCCGCGCTGCTTGGCGACACGGTGCCGGCCACGGACGGGGGCGAGGGATTCCTCGGTGGGGTTCCACTCCTCCCAGGGGCCCTCTTCGGTGCGGTAGGCGCCGTAGCCGAAGGTCTCGGGCTCGGCCTCCGCGGGCATGAACGGGGCTTCTGGGGCAGGCCGGTTGGACGCCACGCGGGCGTACTCCTTTCCTTCCTCCGCCTACCGGGTTAGCTGACGGGTTCGGAGCAGGAAGGTCTCCTACGCGCGTATACCGGGCGTGGACTCCGTGAGTTCACCGAGTTCACTGCGGCAGCCGCGAGATTCACCCCAGGGTTGGTGGTTCCCCGGTTCCCTTGCGGGATTCGGCGCGTGCGCGCGGAGCCGCCTCTTGTGACGGCTGGGACGACCGCGCTGCGTTATCGAACGTTAATAGACCTGCTGGTTACTTTCCAAGCCGTTCGGCTTGATCATTAACGTTTTCCGGGCCGGACTTACCGGCCAGGAGTGCGGCAAACCGGGCGAGTTGGCCAGCGTTCAGGAGTCTCGGCGTTTTTGATGGTGACTCAGATGTTATGCGGAGGGCTGCCGTCCGGTCACCCTCGGTGAAGGTGATCACGGGGTCGGGGCGGCGGTGAACCGCCTCGGGTGAGCGGGCGGCCGGCGCCCCGGGACAAGCGGTGTGCGTAGCGCCCTGAACATGAGGTACTCTGGAGTCACAACGACGCGGGGTGGAGCAGCTCGGTAGCTCGCTGGGCTCATAACCCAGAGGTCGCAGGTTCAAATCCTGTCCCCGCTACTGAAGACTCAGGGCCGGAAGCCAGTGATGGTTTCCGGCCCAGAGTGTTTTCCCCGGTCAGCGGGGCCACCCCGCCCCCGAAGGGGCGCGAGGCCGTGCCGGCTGTGCGGCTCCGACGCCTCACCCGAGCAGGTGGGCGTTCGGCGCCTTGGCAAGCGCCTCCAGTTCCGGCAGTACGACCACCTCGGCGCCCCCCTTGACCAGGACACCCGTGCCGTCGGCCGAGGAAACGAACGTGTCCGGCTCCCGCCAGGCCGTGACCACCCTGCGCACCCCCGCCCGCAGAATCAGCGCGGCACACGGCGCCGGCCGCGAGGCACGCCGGGCGCACGGCTCCAGACTGCTGTAGACCGTGGCGCCGGCCAGCCGGGGATCCGCCGGATCGATCTTCGCGAGCGCCGCCTCCTCGGCGTGGACGACCGAGTCGCCCCCCTCCCGCGAGTGGCCCCGGGCGAGCTCCGTGCCGTCGGCGGCGACCACCACCGCGCCGACGCTGAACGCCGTCTTCGAGACCGGACACCGCTCCGCCAGCCGGCAGGCGGTCCGCAGCCAGTGCCGGTCGGCGGCGGTGGGGACCGGGCCGGTGCCGGGGGCGGTGGGCTCGTAGCGCATGAGGACCACGTCCTCGATACGGCGGGTCTCCGTCAGACGCAGCCGGCCGGCCTGGAAGGTGCCCGGACCGAACAGGCGAGGGGCGGCCGGGTCGCCCACGAACAGCGGGGCGAGGACCAGCTGGAGCTCGTCGGCGAGGCCCAGCTGGAGCAGCTGGGTGTGGACCGTGCCGCCGCCCTCGACCATCAGGCGCCGTACGCCGCGCACGTCGTGCAGGTGGGTCAGCAGGGCGCGCCAGTCGAGGCCGGGACCGAGCGGGACGATGCCGGCGGCGTCGCCGAGGCGGTGGGCGGCCCGTTCGGCGCCCCGGTCGGTCGTGTAGACGAGCTTGTCGCCGCCGGTGTGCCAGAAGTTGGCGTCGGGATCGAGGTCGCCGGTGGCGGTGACGGTCACCTTCAGCGGGTACTCCGGCCTGCCCTCGGCCAGGCGGGCGGCGCGGCGCTCGGCGGAGTTGACCAGCAGCCGGGGGTTGTCGGCACGGATGGTGCCGGCGCCGATCAGGATCGCGTCGACCGAGGCCCGTACCGCGTCGACCCGGTCGAAGTCGGCCGGGCTGGACAGCAGCAGTCGTTCGGGGCCGGTGTCGTCCAGATAGCCGTCGAGGGAGACGGCGGCGGACAGCAGCACATAGGGGTACGACATCGGCGCGCTCTCCCGGCTCTTGGTTCAAGTTTGAAACAAACCTACACTGGCAGCATGACGACCCGCTGGCTCACTCCCGAAGAGCAGCGCGCCTGGCGCGCGTACCTCGCCGCGACGCACCTCCTGGAGGACGCGATCGACCGGCAGCTCCAGCAGGACGCCGGCATGCCACACCTGTTCTACTCCGTGCTGGCCAACCTCTCCGACGCGCCCGACCGGCGGCTGCGCATGACCGATCTCGCCGAGACGCTGAAGATCACGCGCAGTCGGCTGACGTACGCGGTGAACCGGCTGGAGCGGGACGGGCTGGTGCGCCGGGAGGACTGCCGCTGGGACAAGCGCAGCAGCATCGCCGTGCTGACGGACGAGGGGACGGCCGTGCTGGAGCGTGCGGCGCCCGGGCACGTGGAGACCGTCCGGGCCACCCTGTTCGACCGGCTCACTCCGGAGCAGGTGGGGCAGCTGGAGGAGATCTTCACCGGGATCGCGCGCGGGCTGCAGGGCGGCGGCACCGAGCCCGGGGCGGAGGACGTGCCCTGGCGGCGCCGGTCGTCCTGTCCGTCGACCGAGCCTCCCCCACCGCTCCAGCCACCCCGGTCACCGTAGTCACTCCAGGCGCGCCCAGACCCCAGGCAATCCAGCCACCCGGGTCACCCCAGTCACTGCAGGCGCCAGAAAAGCAATTGCTTTAACTTTTAAGCAGGGGGTAGGGTCCTTCGTATCACTGCTTCAAATCTGAAGCAAACGCCCGGAGGGATCCGCATGCCCGACACCCCTGCCGCCACGCCGCGTGCCCGCGTCCGGGTACCGCTGCGCTTCCACGACGGCTACAGCGTGGACGCCGAACTCGTCACCTTCCACGGCCTGGCCGACGGCGAGGAGCATGTCGCCGTCGTCCTCGGCGACCCCGGCCCGGTCCCCCTGGTGCGCCTGCACTCCGAGTGCCTGACCGGCGACGTCTTCGGCTCGGCCCGCTGCGACTGCGGACCCCAGCTGCGCGAGGCGGTCGAGCGCATCGCCGGCACCGGAGGCGTCCTGCTCTACCTCCGCCAGGAGGGCCGCGGCATCGGCCTCTACAACAAGCTCGACGCCTACGCCCTCCAGGACCAGGGCCTCGACACCTACGAGGCGAACGCCGCGCTCGGCCTGCCGGAGGACGCCCGCGACTACACCGCCGCCGCGCAGATGCTCAGCGCCCTCGGCATCACCGAGCTGGACCTGCTGTCCAACAACCCCGACAAGGCCGAGCAGTTGCGCGCACGGGGCGTCGTCGTGCGGGACCGGGTGCCGACCGGCGTCTTCACCACGGCCCACAACGTCCGCTACCTGCGCGCGAAGGTCCTCCAGACCAGCCACACCCTGCCCCTGACGGAACTGACGGAGCTGACGGAGCTGACGGAGCTGACCGCGGGCTGATCCCCGCGCAGCCCGTCGGCCCTGGACCTGGACCTGGCCCTGGCCCGGGTCATGGGCAGGGTCATGGGCAGGGGGTCTCGGGGTTCCGTCCCTCACCGCGCATGGCCACGGCCCGGGAGGCGCAGGGCGGGCAGGGCCGCAAGGGCCAGGAGCGTCGCCGCGACCGCGTACGCGGTGCGGAAACCGGACGGGTGCATGCCCGCCGAGCCCAGCACCACCGACAGGACGGCCGTGCCGACGGAGGCACCCATCTGGGAGTCGATGCTCAGCGCGGTGCTCGCCGCGGGCAGCCGCTCGCCGGGCAGCTCCCGGCTCGCGGTGGTCATCGTCGGCATCAGCACCATGCCGGTGCCGACGCCCATCACCATGGCCGAGGCGACCATCCGCCAGGGCGCGACCCCGGGCACCCCGGACTGCCAGGCCAGCAGGGCCATCCCGAGGGCGGCGACCGCGATGCCGGCCGGGATCAGCCGGCGCGGGGCCACCCGGTCGATCCGGCGGGCCGCGATCTGCATCGTCACACCGACGACGAGGCCGACCGGAGTGCCCAGCAGCCCGGTCGCGGTGGCGCTCAGGCCCCGCACCTGCTGCCAGTACAGCGGGCCGAGCAGCATCGAGCCGAAGTAGCCGCACGTGAACAGCGCGAGAGTGCCGGCGCCGGCGGCGAAGGTGCGGTCGCGCAGCAGCCGCAGGTCCAGCAGCGGTGCGGAGACGGTGAGCGCCCGCCGCACGAAGGCCACCGCGAGGGCGGCACCGGCGAGCGTCGGCACGAGGGCGCCGGGCGCGCCGAAGTCGCCGCGCTCACCGCCGCGGGCCAGGCCGTACAACAGCAGGGCCAGCCCGGGCGAGAGCATCAGCAGGCCGGGGAGATCGAGGCGGGCGGCGCTCTTCCCGGCTCCGTTCGCCGGCGTGTCCGGTGGCAGCAGCCGTAGGGCGAGGGTCAGAGCCAGGGCGCCCACGGGCAGGTTGACCAGGAAGATCCAGTGCCAGGAGGCGGCGTCGACCAGCCAGCCGCCGAGTACCGGCCCGGCGACCGGCCCGACCAGGACGGGCAGCCCGCCCACGGCCATCGCGCGGCCGAGCCGGCTGCGGTCGGCGGCGCCCATCACCATCGCCATGCCGACCGGCTGCAGCAGCCCGCCGCCGAGTCCCTGCACCGCCCGGAAGGCGATGAGGCTGCCCGCGTCCCAGGCGCACGCGGCGAGCAGCGAACCCAGCGTGAACAGGGTGAGGGCGGTCATGTAGGTGCGCTTGGCGCCGATGCGGGCCATGGCCCAGGCGGCGGTCGGGACGACGGCCGCCAGTGCGAGCGTGTACGCGGTGGCGGTCCACTGGATCGTCTCCAGCGAGGCGCCGAAGGACTGCGAGAGCCGGCGCAGCGCGACGTTGACGATCGTCATGTCGAGCACCGCCATCACGCTGCCGACGACGGTCACGGCCAGGGTGCGGTTCAGGGCCGTGGACGGGACCGGGGCCGGGCGGGCCGGGGTCACGGCGGGCGCGGTCGCAGGCATCTCCCCCACCTCTCCTGCCGTCCCCGGCCTCAGCCCGCGTACGGGCGCTCGGCCCGCGCGGTCCGCAACGCCCGCCCCCACCAGGTGAGTTGACCGAGCATGCCCTTGGCGGCACCGGCGCACACGGCCGCGTCCCGCGGTGCGCCGTCCTCACCGAGGCCGGACCAGGGCCCGTGCAGGCTGACCGAGTCACGCACGGTCGTCGCGTGCAGTTCGGCGAAGACCAGCCGGAGCTGCTCGACCGCGCGCAGCCCGCCACCGAGGCCGCCGTACGAGACGAAACCCACCGGCTTGGCGTGCCACTGGGTGTGGTGCCAGTCGATGAAGTTCTTCAGGGACGCCGGGAAGCTGTGGTTGTACTCGGGCGTGACGACGACGAACGCGTCGGCGGCGGCCAGCCGTGGCGAGACCTCCCGCAGCACGGCGGCGGCCTCGGGGCCCGGCGTGCCGCCCCAGCCGGGCAGCACCAGCGGCAGGGGGGTCTCGGCGAGGTCGATGACGTCGAAGTGTAGGCCCTCGTCCCCGGCGGCGGTGCCGAGGAACCAGTCGGCGACGGCGCGGCCCTGCCGGCCCTCCCGGACACTGCCGACGAGGACGGCGACGCGCAGCGGCGCCTCGTCGCCGACGGGCACGGCGACGGTGACGGCTTCCTTGCTGGTGACAGACACAGGTGTCCCCCTTCTGCGGCGGTACGGCCGCCGGTGCGGCCCCCGGACAACAAAGTACAACGTGCGTTGTGGAAATTACAACGCTCGTTGTAACTCGGGTAGAGTGGCTGGTCAGGGGAGTCAGGTGGCGGGTCAGGTCACGAGGAGGCAGGCGTGGGCGAGGCGGGTGTGGACGAAACGAACGAGTCCCGGCTGGCGAAGGCGCGACGCGAGGTCTCGCCGCGCAGGCTGGAGAAGCAGATGGCGATCGCGAGCGCGTCGTGCACGCTCTTCGGCCGCGAGGGCTACGCGCGTGCCTCCGTCGACGCACTGGCCGCCGAGGCGGGCATCTCCACGCGCACGCTCTACAACCACTTCCCCGGCGGCAAGGCGCAGCTCTTCGAGACCGTGGTGACCTGGACGTCCAACGAGGTCCGCGACGCCCAACTGGCCCGCCTGCGCGCGGTGCTGGACCCCGAGAGGCCGCCGCGCGCCGGGGACCTGGAACGCGACCTGGTCGCCCTGGCCCGCGCCTTCGTCGGCCTCATGGCCGACTACCCGAACCACTTCGCCCTCGTCCGCCACATCCACGCGGAGGCCGACCATGTGCCGGCGGAGGTCCTCAAGGCCTGGTACGAGGCGGGCCCGGGACCGGTCGGCCGCGCCCTCGCCGAGGCGATGCGCCGACTCGCCGACACCGGCCTGCTCGACCTGCACGGCGACGCGGCGATGACCGCCGCCCACTTCCTGGCCCTGACCACCCACACGATCGTCCAGTCCACCAACTACGGCGTCCGCCCGCTGCCGCAGGCGGAGACGGAACGCCTGATCGGCGGTGGGGTGGCGGCGTTCCTGCGGGCCTACGGGCGTACCGGCCCCACCCGTTGAGCATCGGGTCCTCAGCCGAATCCACCCTCACTATATTCACGGGATGAAATTTCCCGGCTACTCGCATTTTCCCTATGTGCTGTCATCGGACCCGCCGAATACTGCTTTCGGGCCACGGAAACACCCGAATGCCGGACACCCGCGCCGCCCGAGGGGCTCGTTAGGCGGTCGTGACACGGACTGAGAGGCTCGCGGCCGGGTATCTTCGCTCGGCGCTCACATTTCAGATGGACCCCGACGACAGCGACGCACGCTTTGACGGGTGCTCAGATCTCCTCGACGAGTTCCTGAGGAGAATCACCCAGCTGGAAACTGAGTACCTGCAGGCGATGGTGGGGCTATAGGACTTACGTGATGGACAGGATCCAGGACGAAGACATCTTCAGCGACTCCGAGTTCAGCACGATCGAGATAGAGTGGGACCCGGTCGAAGAGCTGGCCCAGATGCTGTCCGCCGCGTCCGGCGCGAACCCCGAACCGAACCAGGCGCACGAACGGTCCAGCCACAGGCGGGCCCGCCGGCGGATCCGCGCGGAGCCCCGCTCGCCCGAGAACAACCGAAGCGCTCATGTGACGATTCTGATCGCGACGATCTCGGTGTGCGCGATCTGCATGCTGGGCTGGTCGTTCTCCTATTCCTACACCCAGCTCCGCGCCACCGCCTCCTCCGTACTCCCGATGAGACTCGCCCAGTGGTGGCCGCTGACGGTGTACGGGCCGTGGCTCGTGGCGGCCCTTTCCATTCTGCGGGCCACCGTGCAGTGCCGGAGTGCGCGGAGATCCTGGGGAGTGGTGCTGGGCGCCTCCGCCATGGCGGTCGCCCTGTGCGTCAGCCATTCATCACATTCACCGCTTTCACTGATCATCTTCGGAATTCCACCGATCACCGCACTGGTGTGTTTCTGGGAGATCGTCGGCCAGGTCTCGTCCAAGGTGTCCAAGCCCCGGCATGCCGCGCACAGCCGGCGGAACTCCAAGCCGCAGACGCCGCCGTACGAAACCCCATGAGGCGCGCACGAGGCCGCTGAAGCGTCGTCCGGGCCGGCCGGAACCGGCCCGGACAGTGGCGCCCGCGGTCACCGACCGTATGCGTTCGACATGCGGAGTGTGCGGGTCTACGCAAGCCTGGGTCTCACATTCCCCCACGACGCACGTCTGGCGGGAGGACCCAGAAAGGACCGCTCACCATGCGACACATCAGTGCACTCTTCATCGCCGCGCTCCTTGCAGCCTTTGCGATCCCGGCGGGTGCCGCTTCGGCCGCCCCCTCCCATGTGTGCGACACCCACACGATTAGCTCGCTCTGCTGGTGACCTCTTCTTGAACCGGGACAGGCCACGACCGTGGAGGTCGCGGCCTGTCCCCGTCCCCGGATCCGGCCCCCGGGTCGCGTCCGGTAGCCGAAAAACGAAGCAGCGTCCGGGTCAGCCGAAGCCGACCCGGACGCTGCTTAGCAGGTCAGAGGGGGTGAACCCTCCCCCGCAGCCGTAGGCCCTGTGGGACTCGAACCCACAACCAATGGATTAAAAGTCCACTGCTCTGCCAATTGAGCTAAGGGCCCAGGCGATGTTGCCTGTCCGAGCATAGCCGGACGAGGCCGCGTCTCCGATCGGGTATCGGTGACCCGGCCGCGTCGGGTGGGGTTCGGAACGGGAAGAGCGGGCCGGATGGTTACTTTTCGACCAGACTCGGCGTGGCGCTCCGCTCCCCGGCGAGGAACCAGTGGCGGGCCGAGGCCAGCCACCAGGCCGCCGCGAAGCCGAGGACGGCGAGGACGGCGAAGGGCGCGTAGTTGAAGGTCTTCCAGGTGACCGGGGAGACCTGCGGCAGCATGAAGAGAACCGTGATGACCACGACCCAGGTCACCGAGACGACGCCGACCGCCCCCGACCAGCGGCCCAGGTGCCAGGGGCCGCGTTCGAAGGCGGCGCCCCTGCGGACCCGCAGGAAGGTCGGGATGACGTACGCGATGTAGAGGCCGATGACCGCGATCGACGTCACCGCCGCGTAGGCCGTCGAGTTGATCAGATACGGCAGGCCCAGGGCCAGGGCGCCCAGCGCGGCCAGCCAGACCGCCGCCACGGGGGTGCGGGTGCGCGGGCTGACCGTGTGCCAGACGCGGGAGAACGGCAGCGCCCCGTCGCGCGAAAAGGCGTAGATCATGCGGCTGTTGGCGGTGACGGACGCCATCCCGCAGAACAACTGGGCGCCGATGACGACCAGGAGGAGGAGCTTGCCGGTGGTGGCGCCGAGTGCGTCCAGGAGGATCTGGGCCGGGGGCGCACCCGTCGGGGACGCGAGCTCCCCGTCGTAGGACTGGATGGCGAAGGTGAAGCCCAGCAGCAGTACGAAGCCGGCGATCCAGGACGTCCAGATGGAGCGGACGATGCCCTTCGGACCGGCCGTGGACGCGTCGTGGGTCTCCTCGGTCATGTGGGCGGAGGCGTCGTAGCCGGTGAAGGTGTACTGGGCCATGAGGAGGCCCAGGAGGACGACGTACGGGCCGCTGCCCCAGCCCGTCTCGTTGACGAAGTGCGTGAACACGAAGGACGCCGACCGGTGGTGATCGGGGACGAGCGCCAGCGCGCCGACGATCACCGCCACGCCCAGTACGTGCCACCAGACGCTCACGCTGTTCAGGAACGCGACGATGCGCACCCCGAAGGTGTTCAGCAGGCCGTGCAGCACGAGGATCGCGGCGAACAGGAGGACCGTGCGGCCGGGGGTCACCTCGAAGCCGAACTGCAGGTTCAGCCAGGCGCCGAGGAAGGAGGCCGCACCGAAGTCGATGCCGGCGGTCACCGCGACCTGGCCCAGCACGTTGAACCAGCCGGTGAACCAGGCCCAGGCCGCCGCCGAGCGCGGTGGTGCGAGGCGGTGGGCCCAGAAGTACAGGCCGGCCGAGGTCGGGTACGCCGAACAGATCTCGGCCATCGAGAGGCCGACGAACAGCGTCATCAGGCCCACCGCCACCCAGCCCCAGGTGATCACCGCGGGCCCGCCGGTGGTCATGCCGAAGAGATAGAGGGTCAGGCAGCCGGACAGCACCGAGATGATCGTGAAGGAGACGGCGTAGTTCGAGAACGCCGACATCCGCCGGGCGAGGACCTGTGTGTAGCCGAGCTGGGCCAGCCGCTCCTCGTCCGACAGCCCACCCACTCTCGCGTCTTCTGTCATGCCCCCAGCAATTCCCTCGACGAGGGCGTGACATGCGTCACGCGGTGACGGAAAAGGGCCCGCACGACCGGAGTCGTACGGGCCCTCGTCGGGTCACTCGGCGTCAGCCGTTGCGCTTCCAGCGCGGCTTGTCCTCACGGCGGCCGAAGGAGCCGTTGCCGCGGTGGTCGTCACGGCGGCCGTAGGGGCGCTCGTGGCCGCCGGTGCGAAAGCCCGGGCGGTCGTCGCGGCGGTCGCGGTTGAACGGACGGTCGCTGCCCCGGTGCCCGCCACGCTCGTGAAGCCGCCCCGGTCGTCACGGCGCTCGAAGGAACGGCCACCACGGTCGTCACGACGGTCACGGTCGAACGGACGGCGCTCGTCGCGACGCTCGAAGGAACGGCCACCACGGTCGTCACGACGCTCGGAACCACGGTCGCGGTCGAACGGGCGACGCTCGTCACGCCGCTCGAAGCCACGGCCACCGCGCTCACCCCGGTCGCCCCGCTCGTCGCGGCGCTCGAAGCCCCGCTCGCCACGGTCACGGTCGAAGGTCCGGCGCTCCCGGCGCTCGTACGGCGCCGAGGCCGCCGGGCGCTCCTCGCGCTCGGTCTCGCGCTCCGCCGGCTGCTCGGCCACCGCGAGCTCCTCGGCCGCCGTCGCCTGCGCCTCGGCCACCGCGGCCTCGGGGTCCTCGCCGCGCTCGCGGGCGACCCGGGCCACCAGCCGGTCGGCCTCCTCGCGCAGCTCGGTCGCACGACGCTGGGCGCGCTCCAGCTGCTTGGTGAGCTGGGCGACCTCACGCTCGGCCTGCTGGGCCGCGTTGCCCGCGGACTCCGCCTGGACCTCGGTCATGGAGCGGGCGCCGGTGATCTCGGCGACCTCCGGGTCGAAGGCGGCGCCACCCTGGATGATGTGGCGCGCGGCGTCGACGCCGGCGTCCTCCATCAGACGGAAGATCTGGCGCCGCTGGTGCGGCAGGGACAGCGAGACGACCGTGCCGGTACGGCCCGCACGGGCGGTACGGCCGGCGCGGTGCAGGTAGTCCTTGTGGTCGCCGGCCGGGTCCACGTTCAGGACCAGGTCGATGCCGTCGACGTGGATGCCGCGCGCGGCGACGTCCGTCGCGACCAGGACGTTGACGTACCCGTCCTTGAAGTCGGCCAGGGTGCGGGTGCGGGCGCCCTGGGTCATGCCGCCGTGCAGCGCGTCGGCCTTCACGCCGGCCTCGCGCAGCTGCTCGGCGACGCGGTCGGCGCCCAGCTGGGTGCGGACGAAGATGATCGTGCGGCCCTTGCGGGAGGCGATCGCGGCGGTGACCGGCGCCTTGTCCTTGGGCTTCACGATGAGGATGTGGTGCGACATCGTCGTGACGGCGCCCTGGGCCGCGTCCACCTCGTGGGAGACGGGGCTGTTCAGGTAGCGGTCGACGAGGGTCTGGATCTCGTTCTCCATCGTGGCGGAGAAGAGCATGCGCTGGCCGCCCGCCGGGACCTGGTCGAGCAGCTCGGTGACCTCGGGCAGGAAGCCCAGGTCGGACATCTGGTCGGCCTCGTCCAGGACGGTGATCTGCACGTCCTCCAGGGAGCAGGCGCCGCGGTTGATGATGTCGCGCAGGCGGCCCGGGGTGGCGACGAGGATGTCGACACCGCGCTCCAGGGCGTAGATCTGGTTGCCCATGGAGGTGCCGCCGCAGACGACCTTCATCTTCAGGCCGACGACGTCGCCGTACGGCTGGAGGGCGTCCGCGACCTGCATGGCCAGCTCACGGGTCGGGGTGAGGATGACGGCGCGGGGCCGCTTCTTCTCGGTGCGGCCGCCGGCCAGCTGGGCCAGGGTCGGCAGACCGAAGGAGAGGGTCTTGCCGGAGCCGGTGCGGCCACGGCCGAGGATGTCCTTGCCGACCAGGGCGTCCGGGATGGTCGCCGCCTGGATCGGGAAGGGGGTCGTCACGCCGTTCTGTGCGAGCTTGCGCACAACGCCCTCGGGGAGGCCGAGGTCGGCGAAGGTGGTCTGGGGGGTGGTGTCGGCGGCCTCGGGGGCCTCGGTGACCTCGGTCGTCACGTCGACGAGTTCGTTTTCGAGCTCGTTCTCGGACACGACGAACTGATCAGCACTGGACACGGACATGCGTATGCGAAACCTTCCGGAGTCTCTTCGGCACGCGCCCGTCAACTCCGTGATTCGCTCACGACCGCCTCAATGCGGTCCGCCACGGCAAAGGAGAGTACGCGCCACACGGCGCGCTCTGTGGTGGCGCCGGGCAAATGGGATCAAACGATCTACCACCATACGCACCCAACACCCCTGAAGGCAAACCGAGCCTCATAGTCGCAGGTCAGCTCGGCACTCGCGGCTCGGCTCGGCGCCCGCTCGGCCCCTCACGCGGGCACCCCGGCCGTGGGCGCGGGCTCACGCTGGACGAGCTGCGGTCCGGTCTCCTCGTGCGCCGAGGAGGACGGCTCGGCCGACGGCGGCTCGGAGGTCGCCGGGGGCGGGGTGGAGGCCGGAGGCGGCTCGGGCGGGGCGGAGGTGACCGGCGGAGCCGGCGGGGCCTTGGTCGGCGCCGGGTCCACGGGCCCCGCGGTCTTGCCGGGCTTCGCCGGGGCCGGGGAGGCGCTGTCCTCGGCGGACGGGGTGGCCGACGCGGAGGCCCGCTCCTTCGGCTTGGCCTTGCCGCCGCGGCCGTGCTTGCTGTCGCCCGCCGCCCTTTCCCGGCCCAGGCCGCGGGCGCCGGCCACCGGGCCGCCGTCGGGCGCCTTGCCGCCGTGCTGCCCCGCCGAGTGCGAGGGCCTGGCCGGGCTCGCGTCGTCGCCCACGTTCACACAGCCGGCGGCAGCGGCGAGGGCCAGCACCGTGACGGTGAGCCGGACGGGTACGGGCAAGGGGCGCACGGCGGCCACCTCCGGAGGCGAGGAAAGGAGTCAACCTCCCCAACTCCCGCTACCCACAAGAGGACACGCGCCCCGCACGCATCCCCGGCCGGCCGCACCCGCGTCCACACCGGACCCCCGCGGGCGTGCGGGCGGGCGTCGCCGGCACCGGAGTGGGCAGCCGGACCGGCCGGGGGCCCCGCATCCTCCCGACTCGGGAGGCCCTCCCCGACAATGGCCCTGTGCTGGAAATGACACGCGACAGGTTCGAAGAACTGGTGAGTGAGGCCCTGGACCGGATCCCGCCGGAGCTGACGCGGGTCATGGACAACGTGGCCGTCTTCGTGGAGGACGAGCCGCCCGCCGACGACCCGGAGCTGCTGGGGCTGTACGAGGGCACCCCGCTCACGGAACGCGGCGAGTGGTACGCCGGGGTCCTCCCGGACCGCATCACGATCTACATGGGCCCGACCCTGCGCTACTGCGAGACGGCGCAGGACGTGGTCCAGGAAGTGGCCGTGACGGTCGTCCACGAGGTGGCGCACCACTTCGGCATCGAGGACGCGCGGCTCCACGAGCTGGGCTGGGGCTGACCTCCCGGTGCCCCGCACACCGCGCGAGGAACGCGCGGCGGGGGCGCCGACGGGCCCGGACGAGACCTGGACGAGGCCTCCGCCGACGGGCCCGCGCCGAGGCCCGAACGAGGCCCGGATGAGGCCGGCGGGAGCCGCATATCCACACCGGGCCCTGGGCATACGGCACCAATGGTCCGCGTCCCCATCGCCGCTCTCCGCACGATGACGAACCGCATGCTGTCCACCCGCCGCGGCAACCGCCCGCCGCACACCCCGGAACTCGCCCCCCGCTCCCGCCCCTGGCTCCAGGCCCTCGGCCTCGCGGCCGTCGTCCTGGCCGGCGCCTGGCTGGGCCTGCTGATCGTGGGGAACGTACGGACCCCGGTCGGCCCCATGAACACGACGATGGCGTTGCGCCCGTCCCTCAGCGGCGGCACGAGGATCAACATCTCGCCGCTGGGCGCGCTCTCCCTGGACAGCCATGTGGCACCGGTCCGCCTGGACGTGAACGTGGACCAGCTCGACCCGCTCCGCTCCCAGGCCCTGGTCGATCACCCCGAGCGGATCTCCGGCCTCCAGGACGAGGTCGCCGAGGACGTCGAGCGCGGCACGCTGGACCTGGCCGTGCGCTCCTGCGTCGCCGTGGTCGTCGGCGCCTCGGCCCTCGGTCTCGCCGTCTACCGCAGTCCCCGCCGGGCCCTCGCCGCCGGCGGCCTCGCCCTGGCGCTGCTGGCGGCCTCCGGGGCGAGCGCGTACGCCACCTGGAACCCGAAGTCGATCCTCGAACCGCGGTTCTCCGGGCTGCTCAGCTCGGCGCCGCAGGTCGTCGGCAACGCGCGCAGCATCGTCACCGATTTCGACGTCTACCAGAAGGAGCTGGCCCGCCTGGTGACGAACGTGACGAAGCTCTACGACGTCACCTCCACGCTTCCGGCCTACCAGCCGGACCCCTCCACCATCCGGGTCCTGCACGTGTCGGACATCCATCTCAACCCGGCGAGCTGGAAGATCATCTCCTCGCTGGTGGAGCAGTACAAGGTGAACGTGATCGTCGACTCCGGCGACACGATGGACCACGGCACGGCGGCGGAGAACGGCTTCCTGGACCCGATCCGGGACCTGGGGGTGCCCTACGTCTGGGTGCGCGGCAACCACGACTCCCGGACCACCCAGCGCTATCTGGAGCGGATGAAGAACGTGCACGTCCTGGACGACGGACGCGCACAGACCGTCGGGGGCCTGCGCTTCGCGGGCATCGGCGATCCGCAGTTCACCCCCGACCGCTCGGTGGTGCCCGGCGGAGACGCGGCCGAGCAACTGGCCGGCGACCGGCTGGCCAGCGCCCTGCGCGACCGGCGGGCGGCCGGGACACCGGTCGATGTCGCGGTCGCCCATGAGCCGGTCGCGGCCCGCGAGACGGACGGCGAGGTCCCGCTGGTGCTGTGCGGCCATCTGCACCACGAGGGGGACGAGAAGCTGCCCTACGGCACCCGGCTGCGCATGGAGGGCTCCACGGGCGGCAGCGGGCTGCGCGCGGTGGAGCGCACCTATCCGGCCCCCATCGAGGCCTCGATCCTCTACTTCGACCGTGCCGGCCACCGGCTGCAGGCCTGGGACGCGATCAAACTGGGCGGGCTGGGCGAGACGACGGCCGAGGTCAGCCGCCACCTGGCCGACGAGGCCCTGGGCCGGCGGCCGCACCGCCGGCAACCGGCCGCCACCCCCACCCCGACGGCCCCTTCGCGGACCTCTTTCACGCCCTCGCCGTAAACCGTTTTGGCGATCCTCCCCGCCATCCCATATGCTTCTCACGTCCCCGACGCGCTGAGAAGCGCCCAGGCGGGCCGATAGCCCTCATCGTCTAGCGGCCTAGGACGCCGCCCTTTCAAGGCGGTAGCACGGGTTCGAATCCCGTTGGGGGCACGCAACACCGTGTGCGACACTGTTGCACGCACGCTTGGTCCTGTGGAGCAGTTTGGAGTGCTCGCCACCCTGTCAAGGTGGAGGCCGCGGGTTCAAATCCCGTCAGGACCGCTGGTGTTTCACGTGAAACACCGTGGCTGGGTAGCTCAGTTGGTACGAGCGTCCGCCTGAAAAGCGGAAGGTCGCCGGTTCGACCCCGGCCCCAGCCACAGCCGCCCTACCAGGGCATACACCCCCTCCGGATTCTTCCGGAGGGGGTGTTTTCGTGTCGGCTACGCCAACCGGTACGCCAACGGCTCCTACAGAGCGGCGGACCCACCTTCGCGGAGCGAGCTACCGCAGCTAGAACTGCTCACTAGCCTTGCGGTGATCGATGACGCTGTCCGGCCCCGGAGACATGATCGTCTCGTGACCGTTCTCAGCCCTCACCCTGTAGGGCGGAGTCCCGTTCGGCCCGAGGACTTCCACGATCTCCACCACGTGATCCTGTTGCCCGACGACACGTCCATGGACGACGAGCCGGTCACCCTTGCTGGCGTGCATTTCCCTCTCCTCTTCTCGTAGAGATCCGGGACAGTCCATCCCCCACGCTGGCGCGCCCAACCGCCGGTTTCAGGACTGTCGCACCAAGATCACTCGCTTGGGCGAGAGGGACGATGTGAGGCGGAACACCCAGGTCGAGCAGAAGCCCATGGACCACTCCACGGTGAGCGGCAACACTGCCGACAGATCCGGCGGTGGCATCTTCAACGGCGGCGGCACGCTGACGCTGACGAATTCCCGAGTACGCGACAACGCCCCGGAGACAACTGCGCTCCGCCCCACACTGTCCCCGGCTGCACAGGCTGACTTCGACAGCCCGTCCGAGGTTCGGAGGCCCTTCCGGAGATCTTCGGAGGGGCTGTTCTCGTGTCGGCCTACTGCCACTTCCAGCCAGACTCGCGCAGGGCGCCGGCGCGTTGTATGAGCGCGTCGATCCGGGTGGCCGCTTCAGCCGGTTCCCAGTAGTGGTGCGATGCCGTCGTCTGGCCGGGGTGCTTGCGATAGAGGACGCTCGGCTCCGCTATGAACTCTCCCGGTGCCACGGCTTCCGCGGCGAGGAGCAGGGCAACCGTCTCGGCTCCGGACAGGGCCTGCCAGCCGCCCAACGCGAGCACCAGGCGACGGTGCGCGGCGAATGTGGTCGCCTGAACGGACAGACGGTGCTCCTGCACCTCGCGGTAGAAGCGGGCCGGCTCCAAGGGGCCGCCCGGAGGGTCGTAAGGACCCGGTGCGGTGCTCCCGTCCTGGTGGAGGTCGACGCAGGCGGACACGCACCACGCCACGCGTTCCAGGGTCTCGATGTCCCTCTCCAGCGCGCCCGGCAGCAGGACGTCATCCGCGTCCAGGGTCCGGATCAGGTCTCCTGTCGCGCGCGCGAGAGCGTGTGTACGCGTCACCGCTATGCGCGCTCGCAGTCCGGTCCCGAAGGTGACCCTGGGGTCGCTGGGCAGGCTGTTCGCGGGGATGCCCGAGGTGCCGTCCTCCTGCACGCACCATTCCCATTGCCAGTCGTCTGGGAGCTTTTGTTCGCGCAGGGACTCGTAGGTGTCACGGAGGAAGTGGTGGCCGCCGTTGTGGACGGCGGTGATGACGCTGATGGTCGGCATACAAGGGGTCCTGCCAGAGACGGATGTGCCCTCCGTGATCATGACATGAACCAATGGCCAAGGTTTTACATTCAGTGCCCTGCGTGTCGGCCGACTCCCCGGCCGGCGGAGACCACCGCACACGTATCGTCGTACCGGACCGGTCCGCGCCGGCCTGTAGGGGGCATCCGTGGCAGACGACTTCCGGGGTTTCGACATCGCTCGGCGTGGCTATGACCGCGCCCAGGTGGACGCCTATCTGGCCGGCCTGGCCGCACCTGCGGCAGCGGGCCCGCCGCCGCCCGTCTTCGACATCGTCCGGCGCGGCTACGACCGTGCGCAGGTGGACGCGCGGATCGCCGAGCTGCGAAGTGGGGGACGATGAGTCAGCAGGAGGGCGGAGTGACGCACGACACCGGGCTCGAGAAGGACTGGGCCCGGTACGGGCTGCTCGCGGTCGTCATCAGCAACATCGCGATCACCAGTGTCGCGATCTTCGGCATCTGGCGGCTCAACGGCGACAAAGCGGTGATCGTCGGCATCCTCACCGCCGCGTTCACCGCGGTCAGCGGCATGACGACCGCCTACCTGGGCATCAAGGCCGTCTCCAACACCGCCCGGTCGATCGCCCTCGGCAACGGCCCCCGGGCCCGGCAGCACGACACCGCACCGGCCCCGCCCACGCCGGCGCCCGCCCAGCGCACCCCCTAGGCCGCCGGTCAAATCGTTCGCGTGTTTTTTGGGCGGGGTGAGATCCTGGACCGCGTATGTCTACGCATCCCGCCCCCGCCCTCGGCGCCCTCGCCCCCCGTCTGACCGAGCTGTCGCTGCGCGACGCACAGCGGCTCGGCCGACGGCTCGAAGGCGCGCGCAAGATCCGTAAGCCGGAGGCCCGTGCCGCCGTCCTCGCCGAGATCGAGGGCGAGATCGGCAGGGCCGAGGAACGGATCGGTGCACGGCGTGCCCGCGTGCCCGCCGTCACGTACCCCGAACAGCTGCCGGTCAGCCAGAAGAAGGACGACATCGCGGCGGCCATCCGCGATCACCAGGTCGTCATCGTCGCCGGTGAGACCGGCTCCGGCAAGACCACGCAGATCCCGAAGATCTGTGTGGAGCTGGGGCGTGGCGTGCGCGGCATGATCGGGCACACGCAGCCCCGTCGTATCGCCGCCCGGACCGTCGCCGAGCGGGTCGCGGAGGAGCTGCGGACGCCCCTCGGTGAGACCGTCGGCTGGAAGGTGCGGTTCACCGACCAGGTGAACCCGGACGCCACGTTCATCAAGCTGATGACGGACGGCATCCTTCTCGCCGAGATCCAGACGGACCGCGAGCTGCGCGCCTACGACACGATCATCATCGACGAGGCCCACGAGCGGTCCCTGAACATCGACTTCCTGCTGGGCTACCTCGCCCAGCTGCTGCCGAAGCGGCCGGACCTCAAGGTCGTCATCACCTCGGCGACCATCGATCCCGAGCGCTTCTCCCGGCACTTCGGCGACGCGCCGATCATCGAGGTCAGCGGCCGGACGTACCCGGTGGAGGTGCGCTACCGCCCGCTGCTGGAAGAGGAGTCCGAGGACACCGACCGGGACCAGATCACCGCGATCACCGACGCCGTCGAGGAGCTGATGGGCGAGGGGCAGGGCGACATCCTCGTCTTCCTGTCCGGTGAGCGGGAGATCCGGGACACGGCCGACGCGCTGGAGAAGAAGAAGTACCGATTCACCGAGGTGCTTCCGCTCTACGCCCGGCTCTCGCACGCCGAGCAGCACCGGGTCTTCCAGGCACACACCGGGCGCAGGATCGTTCTGGCCACCAACGTCGCCGAGACCTCCCTGACCGTCCCCGGCATCAAGTACGTCATCGACCCCGGCTTCGCCCGGATCAGCCGCTACAGCCACCGCACCAAGGTCCAGCGTCTGCCGATCGAGCCGATCTCGCAGGCCAGCGCCAACCAGCGCAAGGGCCGCTGCGGCCGTACGAGCGACGGCATCTGCATCCGGCTGTACAGCGAGGACGACTTCCTCGCCCGGCCGGAGTTCACGGACGCGGAGATCCTGCGCACGAACCTCGCCTCCGTCATCCTGCAGATGACCGCGGCCGGCCTCGGCGACATCGAGAAGTTCCCGTTCATCGACCCGCCGGACCACCGCAACATCCGCGACGGTGTCCAGCTGCTCCAGGAGCTGGGCGCGCTGGACCCGTCCCAGAAGGACGTCCGCAAGCGGCTCACCGACACCGGCCGCAAGCTCGCCCAGCTGCCCGTCGACCCGCGCCTGGCCCGTATGGTCCTGGAGGCCGACCGGAACGGCTGTGTCCGTGAGGTCATGGTCATCGCGGCGGCCCTGTCCATCCAGGACCCGCGCGAGCGCCCGGCCGAGAAGCAGACGCAGGCGGATCAGCAGCACGCCCGCTTCAAAGACGAGACCAGCGACTTCCTCGCCTATCTGAACCTGTGGCGGTACGTCCGCGAGCAGCAGAAGGAACGCGGCTCGTCGTCCTTCCGCCGCATGTGCAAGCAGGAGTACCTGAACTTCCTGCGCATCCGCGAATGGCAGGACATCTACACCCAGCTGCGTACGGTCGCCAAGCAGATGGGCATCCACCTCGTCGAGGAGGACGCCCCCGCCGACCGCATCCATGTCTCGCTCCTCGCCGGCCTGCTCTCCCACATCGGGATGAAGGACGTGAAGGACGGCAACAAGAACGAGTACCTGGGCGCCCGCAACGCCAAGTTCGCGGTCTTCCCGGGCTCGGCGCTGTTCAAGAAGCAGCCCAGGTTCCTGATGTCGGCCGAGCTGGTGGAGACGAGCCGGCTCTGGGCGCGGGTCAACGCGAAGATCGAGCCCGAGTGGGTCGAGCCGCTGGCCGGGCACCTCCTCAAGCGGACGTACAGCGAACCGCACTGGGAGAAGGACCAGGCGGCCGTGATGGCGTACGAGAAGGTCACGCTGTACGGCGTCCCGATCGTGGCCCAGCGGAAGGTGAACTACGGCCGCATCGACCCGCAGACGAGCCGCGAGCTGTTCATCCGCAACGCGCTGGTCGAGGGCGACTGGCGTACCCACCACAAGTTCTTCGCCGACAACCGCAGGCTCCTCAGCGAGGTCGAGGAGCTGGAGCACCGGGCGCGGCGCCGGGACATCGTGGTCGACGACGAGACCCTCTTCGACTTCTACGACCAGCGGGTGCCCGAACACGTCGTCTCCGGCGCGCACTTCGACTCCTGGTGGAAGCGGAAGCGGCACGAGCAGCCGGACTTCCTGGACTTCGAGCGGGAGATGCTCATCCGGGAGTCGGCGGAGGCGGTCACGAAGGCCGACTACCCGGACAGCTGGCGGCAGGGTCAGCTGACGTTCCGGGTGACGTACCAGTTCGAGCCGGGCGCGGACGCGGACGGTGTGACGGTCCACATCCCGCTGCAGGTCCTCAACCAGGTCACGGACGAGGGCTTCGACTGGCAGATCCCGGGCCTGCGCGAGGAGGTCGTGACGGAACTGATCCGCACCCTGCCGAAGCCGATCCGCCGCCACTACGTGCCCGCGCCGAACTACGCGAGGGCGTTCCTGGAGAAGGCGGCCCCCCTGCAGGAGCCGCTGACGGTGACGATGGCGCGCGAGCTCAAGCGGATGGTCGGCGTGCCCTTCGAGGCGGACGACTTCGACTGGGCCAAGGTCCCCGACCACCTCAAGATCACCTTCCGGATCGTCGACGAACGGCGCCGGAAGCTGGCCGAGGACAAGGACCTGGAGACGCTGAAGCTCAGGCTGAAGCCGAAGGCGCGGAAGGCCCTCTCCCAGGCGGCCGCGGCCACGGCCTCCCGCGAGGGCGGCGAGTCCCTGGAGCGCAAGGGTCTGACCGACTGGACGATCGGCCCGCTGACCCGGGTCTTCGAGACCCGCCGCGCCGGCCAGCCGGTCAAGGCCTACCCGGCGCTGGTGGACGACGGCGACACGGTCTCCGTGCGGCTCTTCGACACCGAGGCCGAGCAGGCCGAGGCGATGTGGAAGGGTACCCGGCGGCTGATCCTGCGGAACATCCCGGTGAACCCGGCGAAGTTCGCGTCCGAGAAGCTGACCAACCAGCAGAAGCTGGCGCTGTCCGCCAACCCGCACGGGTCGATCCAGGCCCTGTTCGACGACTGCGCGATGGCGGCGGCCGACAAGCTGATCGCGGACTTCGGCGGGCCGGTGTGGGACGAGGAGTCGTACCGGAAGCTGTACGACAAGGTGCGCGCGGAGATCGTCGACACGACGGTCCGTACGGTCGCCCAGGTGCAGCAGGTCCTCGCGGCCTGGCAGGCCTGTGAGCGCCGCCTGAAGGCCTCCGGCAGCCCCGTGCTGCTGGCGAACCTGACGGACGTCCGCAAGCAGCTGGACGCCCTTGTGAAGCCCGGTTTCGTCACGTGGGCGGGCATACGACGCCTGCCCGATCTGATGCGCTACCTGGTGGCCGCCGACCGGCGCCTGCAGCAGATGCCCACAGGCGTCCAGCGGGACACCACCCGCATGGAGAAGGTCCACGAGATGCAGGACGAGTACGCCTGGCTGCTGGAACAGCTCCCCCAGGGCCGCCCGGTCCCGCAGCAGGTCCTGGACATCCGCTGGATGATCGAGGAGCTCCGGGTCAGCTACTTCGCCCACGCCCTCGGCACCGCGTACCCCGTATCCGACAAGCGGATCGTGAAGGCGATCGACGCGGCCGCGCCGTAATCACTCGCACACAGAGGGTGAGTTCGACCAGGCGGGCTCACCTCCTGTACAGTCTCTTCTCGCAGCGCAACGCAGAACAAAGCGCCGCGAAACCTGGTCCTGTGGAGCAGTTTGGAGTGCTCGCCACCCTGTCAAGGTGGAGGCCGCGGGTTCAAATCCCGTCAGGACCGCGCTCAGGAGAGGCCCTCATCCAATCGGATGGGGGCCTTCCGCATGCCGCGTCATCGAAGGGCCCGCATCCGGCAACGGAAGCGGGCCCTTCCCCATGCGCGCCCTCTCCACCGGCCGCCTCGCCGCCCTGGAAGCCGTGTCCGCGGTGGAGTCGCACGTCGGCACGTTCAGGGCCGGGGCGGGGGCCGGGGCGGCGGTCCCAGGAGTCACTCCGGTGGCGGTAGGGGCGGCCCGGCCGCACCGGCGGAGCCGTCCGGCGCCCTTGACGGCGGCACATCGCGCCGGTACCCAGGGACCAGGGCCCGTTCCCCTGTGCGGTCCGCGGAGGTGGCGTATGGCGGCATCGGTCAGGCACGAGACACGGGCGCTGCTGAGGGCGCACCTGTCGGCCGCCTCGTCCTACCGGCATCTCACCCGCCACTGCCCCATCTGCCACCACCTGCTGCGGCTGGCGATGGACGCCGGCCCGCGGGTCCCGGAACCCGCCGACGAGGAAGCCGAGGACGAAAGTCCCCGCAGCGCGTGACCGGCGCCGGCCCCAACAGCCCACCGCGCGCGGGGCGCTGGAACGGGCGCTTCCACTAGCGCACGCATGCCGCCGGCAACAACTGCCGGGGCATGTGACAGGAGTCACCGCATGAGTTTTTGAAAGGTCGGTACTTACCCCCGCCCTACAACTGGTCAATTTAATATGTGCAATTGCACCGGCCCCAGAGATCCCGCACAGCGGTTCCGACAGCCCTGCCCAGACTCCGACAAGGCCGCTCACAGGGGCCCGCCCCCCGCTCCGACCAGCGCACAAAAAAGATCGCGCTGGACTCGGCGGAGTCCAGCGCGATCCACGACGCACCCTGTGGCGCTGCCTACAACGTTCTCTTCGGCTTGGGCGAGGGGCCTGTTGGGGCAGGTCCCGCGTCGCTTGTAGCTAGGGTTCCGAGCGCCTCGGCCGGTTGGGGGACCTGCCGTCTTGCCCGGTTATGCGGTTGTTCAGGCCTCGCTGCGCTGCTGCGGGATGCCCGCGAGAAGAGCGCGGACCTCGGCCTCGCGGTAGCGGCGGTGCCCGCCGAGCGTACGGATGGACGTGAGCTTGCCGGCCTTCGCCCACCGCGTGACCGTCTTGGGGTCGACACGGAACATGGTGGCGACCTCAGCCGGGGTCAGCAGCGGCTCGGCATCAGGGGTGCGAGCGGTCATGAGCGGCCTCCTCGGGAGAACCGAACCTTCTCGGTTCTTTCCTCTAAATTCTGCACCTTGACCCGCGTTGCCCGAAATGGCGGACGCGAGTCGAGTCGGTTATAGGACGAACGGCTTGTCCTCGGCACTACAACTACACCATCTGTCCAGCCGCGTCGGCCAAACCGATGGAATTGCCCTCCCAGGTGTTCATCAGCGACGGAAGCCGATGGACCATGCCATAGCGGACAGTCACGCCACTGTGACGATCAGTCACAGGGCGATCAGGAGGCACCAGACCCCCCAAAGCAGGCAATGCTGAGAATCCGCCCACAGTGGAGCATAGTTGGGCGGACGGAGCCCTCCCCGGACTCCTTGTCCTATTTTGGCATGAGGGGCGGCACTTAGGGCAAGACTCTTGTAAGTGCTGTCCATCACCCTTGAGGCAAAAGTCCAGATCGGGACCAACATCCCGTCAGATGGGCAAGTGCCGTAGACCGTACGTCGTTCGACGCCGTTTGAGCCGTGACCTACGTCACTCAGTTCGCGGAACGCCGGTCCCGTACCGCCCGCCACCGCTCCACGAGCCGCACATAGGCCTCTCCGGCCGCCGCCCCGTCACCCCGGCGCAGCGCCTCGATGCCGCCGGCCACGTCCGCCGCCGAGTGGTCGCCCTCCAGCTCACCGGCCGGCAGCACATGCACCAGGCCGCCGTAGTCCAGCTCGACCAGCGAGCGCGGGTGGAACTCCTCCAGCCAGCGGCCGACGTCCACCAGGCCGTCGATCAGCGGGCTCTCCTCGACCGCGTCCCTCAGCGCGCGCAGCGCCCGCGCCACCCGGCGCCGGGCCTGCACCATGGGCGTGCGGTAGCGCAGCAGCGGCGGCACCTCCGCGGTGCCCTTCTCGTACCGCCGCTCCTCGTCGGAGACCAGCACGAACCAGTTCAGCGGCACCTGCCAGGTCGCCGTGCGGATCCACGGGCGGGCGTCGGGGTTGCGGGCGAGCCAGCGCTCGTAGTCCTGGGCCGCCTGGCGGCGTACGACCGGGGGCAGCACCGCGTCCAGCACCGGTGCCGGCAGCTCCTCCGCCAGCTCGCCGAGCGCCTGCCAGCCGCGCAGCCGGGTCCGCCACGGGCACACGCAGAGCACGCCGTCGACCTCCGTCACGAAGGCGTCGCCGCTCTCGTGCACCGGCACCGCGACCGGCGGGGTGGGCAGCAAGTCCGCCAGGGAGCGCCGCAGTTCGTCCTGGCAGGAAGGGTGCTCGGAACGGCGGGCGTAACGCTCCCAGTGGCCGCGCTCCGGCTCCGGGAAGGCGCCCAGCGGCTCGTACACGCGCAGGTACGCGGCATAGGGGACGACCACGGAGGACACCTTCGGCACGCCTGCTCCCTCCCCATCGGGCCCCGCTCGAAACCACTGCAAATCGTGCCACGGTCATGCGTGCACAAGAGGCTCGGGAGAGTGATCCTGAACACTGCACGGATGGTGGTCGCGCCAAGGCTCTACGCTCATGCCACGGCACCCCGCCACCCGTACGGGGTCCGACCCCACTCGCCGCTCTTTACACAGGAGTCACCACAGTGACCGACGTAATTGGCGCACCTGCTGATGTCCTGCACACCCTGTTCCAGTCGGACCAGGGGGGCCATGAGCAGGTCGTGCTCTGCCAGGACCGCGCGTCCGGCCTGAAGGCCGTGATCGCCCTCCACTCCACCGCCCTGGGCCCGGCCCTCGGCGGCACGCGCTTCTACCCCTACGCGACCGAGGCCGAGGCCGTCGCCGACGCCCTCAACCTCGCGCGCGGGATGTCGTACAAGAACGCCATGGCCGGCCTCGACCACGGCGGTGGCAAGGCCGTGATCATCGGCGACCCCGAGCGCGACAAGACCGAGGAGCTCCTCCTCGCCTACGGCCGCATGGTCGCCTCGCTCGGCGGGCGCTACGTCACCGCGTGCGACGTCGGCACCTACGTCGCCGACATGGACGTCGTGGCCCGTGAGTGCCGCTGGACCACCGGCCGCTCGCCCGAGAACGGCGGCGCCGGCGACTCCTCGGTGCTCACCGCCTTCGGCGTCTACCAGGGCATGCGCGCCTCCGCCCAGCACCTGTGGGGCGACCCCACGCTGCGCGGCCGCAAGGTCGGCGTCGCCGGCGTCGGCAAGGTCGGCCACCACCTGGTGAAGCACCTGCGGGACGAGGGCGCCGAGGTCGTCGTCACGGACGTGCGCGCGGACGCCGTCCAGCGGATCCTCGACCAGTACCCGGTGGGCGTGACGGCGGTCGCCGACACCGAGCAGCTGATCCGGGTCGAGGGGCTGGACATCTACGCCCCCTGCGCGCTCGGCGGCGCCCTGAACGACGGCTCCGTCCCGGTGCTCACCGCCAGGGTGGTGTGCGGCGCGGCCAACAACCAGCTCGCCCACCCGGGCGTGGAGAAGGACCTCGCCGACCGCGGGATCCTCTACGCGCCGGACTACGTGGTGAACGCCGGCGGGGTCATCCAGGTGGCCGACGAGCTGCACGGGTTCGACTTCGACCGGTGCAGGGCGAAGGCCGCGAAGATCTTCGACACCACGCTGGCCATATTCGCACGTGCGAAGGAAGACGGTATTCCGCCGGCCGCGGCGGCCGACCGGATCGCCGAGCAGCGGATGGCCGAGGCCCGCGCCGGGCACACCGCACACTGACCCGGTCGCACACGTGAGCGGTACCCGCCGGCGGGAACTTAGAGAGAACTCTCACTTCCACCGGCGGGTCGTTCCCCGATAAGTGGTTAAAATCGCCACTGACCAGCGAGGACAGGGCGCCTCGAAGGTCCTGGGCACACGCGCGTGCTGCGGGCGACGTACCGTATGGGCGCGGGCTCAGGTACCGTGGAAGCCCTACGGACCGGCCTCTCCGCGGAGGGTCCGTTCCAGATCATGAACGCGTGTCAGACTCTGGGGCCATCAAGCCCCGTCACCGAGGGGGTCGAGCCATGGGGCGCGGCCGGGCCAAGGCCAAGCAGACGAAGGTCGCCCGCCAGCTGAAGTACAACAGCGGTGGGACTGACCTGTCACGGCTGGCCAGTGAACTGGGCGCATCGACTTCGAGCCAGCCGCCGAACAGCGAGCCGTTCGAGGACGATGAGAATGAAGAGGACGATCTTTACTCTCGTTATGCCGACCTCTATGAGGACGACGACGAGGATGAAGACGACGGTCCCTCACAACATCGTCGCGGCGCTTGACCTTGCACTGAGCACTCGCCCGGTCGGTGGCACTGCCACCGACCGGCTTCTGTGCTACCCGCAGGTCAGCCGGCGGCGCCTCTAGACCGAGTACGTCCCGACCATCTCGGCACCGGTCTCCTTCTCGCCCCGGTCGGTGATCTCGCCGGCCACCCATGCGTCGACGCCACGGTCGGCCAGGGTCGCGAGCGCCACCTCGGTGGACTCCTCGGGGACGATCGCCATCATGCCGACGCCCATGTTGAGGGTCTTCTCCAGCTCCAGGCGTTCGACGTTCCCGGTCTTGCCGACCAGGTCGAAGATCGCGCCCGGGGTCCAGGTGGCGCGGTCGACCACGGCGTGCAGGCCGTCCGGGATCACCCGGGCCAGGTTGGCCGCGAGCCCGCCGCCGGTGATGTGGCTGAAGGCGTGCACCTCGGCCGTGCGGGTCAGCGCCAGGCAGTCCAGCGAGTAGATCTTCGTGGGCTCCAGCAGCTCCTCGCCGAGGGTGCGGCCCAGCTCCGCGATCTCCGTCTCCAGGGCCAGGCCCGCGCGGTCCAGCAGGACGTGACGGACCAGGGAGTACCCGTTCGAGTGAAGCCCGGAGGCCGCCATGGCGATCACCGCGTCACCCTTACGGATGCGATCCGCGCCGAGCAGCCGGTCGGCCTCCACGACGCCCGTACCGGCGCCGGCGACGTCGAAGTCGTCCGCGCCCAGCAGGCCGGGGTGTTCGGCCGTCTCGCCGCCCACCAGGGCGCACCCGGCGAGCACACAGCCCTCCGCGATGCCCTTCACGATGGCCGCGACACGCTCGGGGTGGACCTTGCCGACGCAGATGTAGTCGGTCATGAACAGCGGCTCGGCACCGCACACCACGATGTCGTCCATGACCATGGCGACCAGGTCGTGGCCGATGGTGTCGTAGACGCCCATGCGGCGCGCGATGTCGACCTTCGTGCCGACGCCGTCCGTGGCGGAGGCGAGCAGCGGGCGCTCGTAGCGCTTGAGGGCGGAGGCGTCGAAGAGCCCGGCGAAGCCGCCGAGGCCGCCCAGGACCTCGGGGCGCTGGGTCTTCTTCACCCACTCCTTCATCAGCTCGACCGCGCGGTCGCCCGCCTCGATGTCGACGCCCGCCGCTGCGTAGCTGGCACCAGTTGTCTCAGACATGACTGTGAGAGCTTTCGTGTCGTACTGCAGGGGTGTTACGGGCGGCGGATCGCGTCGGCCGCGGCCGTGGCGGCGGGACCGGCCGCCAGCTCGGTCTCCAGCAGCTGCTTGCCGAGCAGCTCCGGGTCCGGAAGCTCCATCGGGTACTCGCCGTCGAAGCAGGCGCGGCACAGGTTCGGCTTGGCGATGGTGGTCGCCTCGATCATGCCGTCGATGGAGATGTAGGCGAGCGAGTCGGCGCCGAGGCTGGTGCCGATCTCCTCGATGGTCATGCCGTTGGCGATCAGCTCCGCGCGCGTGGCGAAGTCGATGCCGAAGAAGCAGGGCCACTTCACGGGCGGCGAGGAGATCCGGATGTGGACCTCGGCGGCGCCGGCCTCGCGGAGCATGCGGACCAGGGCCCGCTGGGTGTTGCCGCGCACGATCGAGTCGTCGACGACGACCAGGCGCTTGCCCTTGATGACTTCCTTCAGCGGGTTCAGCTTCAGCCGGATGCCGAGCTGGCGGATGGTCTGCGAGGGCTGGATGAAGGTCCGGCCGACGTAGGCGTTCTTCACCAGGCCGCTGCCGAAGGGGATACCGGAGGCCTCCGCGTAGCCGATCGCGGCCGGGGTGCCGGACTCCGGGGTCGCTATGACCAGGTCGGCGTCGACGGGGGCTTCCTTGGCGAGCCGGCGGCCCATCTCGACGCGCGAGAGGTACACGTTCCGGCCGGCGATGTCGGTGTCCGGGCGGGCCAGGTACACGTACTCGAAGACACAGCCCTTGGGCTTCGCTTCTGCGAATCGGGAGCTGCGCAGGCCGTTCTCGTCGATGGCGACGAACTCGCCCGGCTCGATCTCGCGGACGAAGCTGGCGCCGCAGATGTCGAGGGCGGCGGACTCGGAGGCGACCACCCAGCCGCGCTCCAGGCGGCCGAGGACCAGCGGGCGGATGCCCTGCGGGTCGCGGGCGGCGTAGAGGGTCTGCTCGTCCATGAAGACGAGCGAGAAGGCGCCCCGCACCTTCGGGAGGACCTGGTGGGCGGCCTCCTCGATGGTCAGCGGCTTGCCGTCCTCGTCGACCTGGGCGGCGAGCAGCGCCGTCAGCAGGTCGGTGTCGTTGGTGGCCGCGACCCGGGTGGAGCGGCTGTTGTTGTCTTTCGGCAGTTCGGCGACCATCTCGGCGAGCTGCGCCGTGTTGACCAGGTTGCCGTTGTGGCCGAGCGCGATCGAGCCGTGCGCGGTGGCGCGGAACGTCGGCTGGGCGTTCTCCCACACGGAGGCGCCGGTGGTCGAGTAGCGGGCGTGTCCGACCGCGATATGACCCTGGAGCGAACCGAGCGAGGTCTCGTCGAAGACCTGGGAGACCAGGCCCATGTCCTTGAAGACGAGGATCTGGGAGCCGTTGCTGACCGCGATTCCCGCGGATTCCTGACCCCGGTGCTGGAGGGCGTAGAGCCCGAAGTACGTGAGCTTTGCGACCTCTTCACCCGGAGCCCAGACGCCGAAGACGCCGCAAGCGTCCTGGGGGCCCTTCTCGCCGGGAAGCAGATCGTGATTGAGTCGACCGTCACCACGTGGCACGCCACCGAGTGTAGGCGAGATCGACCACTGGTCCGAATTGGGGATGCGCGGCCGTAACCGGCACACCGGTCGGGATCACCTTGTCGGTTTCCTCGTTTACGCAGGTCAGCGCGATTTCATCGAGATGGGTGCGGCGGTGGGGGAGCTGCCGGGCGGCACTCGTGGGTGCCTTTCGCCCGGTGCGCGAGTGAGGCGTCGCACATCAATCGGGCGCGGTGTGGCTGAGATGGATGCGGTCGCCGTCGCCGTCGGTGAGCGTCAGCCTGCCGTCGCCGGTCCTGGCGACGAGGGTGCCGGTGGTGAGGGCCCGGGCGAGGGCGCGCTCGAAGTCCATGCGGTCCGGGGCGCAGGCCATCCGGGTGGTGCGCAGGTCGCCGAAGGTGATCCGGTCGCCGTGCACGGTGACCCGGGCGCTGAAGTGGTTGCAGCCCAGGTTGCCGGCCGCCGTGCCGTCCGCGTCGATGCGGAGGCGGGCGACGGAGGGCGCGTCGCGGGTCGTGTCGCCGACGGTGAGGCGGTCGACCCGCCAGTCGATGCCGGTCACCGGCTGCCGGTCGGTCACCGGACCACTGTGCGCCTTTCCGATGCCACAGGCCACCGTGAGCGGGACGAGTACGGCGGCCGCCGTCAGGGTCATGCGCTGCTTGTACCGGTTCATACGGGTTCGACGGGCGAGCGGTACGACCGGTTCCGTCCTCGGCGCCTAGGACATGAGCGGCAGCAGGCCCCCGATGTCCGCCCGCTCCCCGCTTGCCCTGACCTTGGCCTCCGCGAGGGCGTCCGGCCAGGCCAGGCGTCCGGTGGCGAGCCGGATCCAGGTCAGCGGGTCGGTCTCCACGACGTTGGGCGGGGTGCCGCGGGTGTGCCGGGGCCCCTCGACGCACTGCACCACGGCGTACGGCGGGATGCGCACCTCGGTGGAGCCGCCGGGCGCCTTCACGGCGAGGGCGTCGGCGAGCAGCCGGGTGGCGGCGGCCAGGGCCTGGCGGTCGTAGGGCACGTCCAGGCCGGGCAGGGCGGCGTTGAGGTCGTCGGTGTGGACGACGAGCTCCACGGTGCGGGTGACGAGGTAGTCGTCCAGGGGCAGCGCGCCGGCGCTGGTCTGCAGCAGCCGGGAACCGGGGTGCTCGGCGAGCAGGGCGCGCAGGGCGGCGTCGACGTCCGTGAGGTGGGCGTCGAGGTCGGGGTGGTCCGCGGCGAGGCCACGGGTGAACTCGGCGATGGCACCGGAACCGGCGGCGGTGGCGAAGGGCCACTGCACGACCGTCGTGTCCTGCTTCGGCGGGGCCGGCCGGTCGAGGGCACGGTGCACGGCGGTGAGGGCCATGCCGATGTGCGCGATCAGATCGCGTACGGTCCACTCGCCGAGCCGGGTGGGCCGGGCGAGCTGCCCGGGGTCGAGACCGCGTACGGCCTCTCGCACGTGTGCGAACTGGGCGAAGACGGCTGCTCGCGTCCTGGCGGGGTCGTAGGCGCGGGCGCGCTTCCTGGCCGGTGGCATGGCGGTGAGCCTATGCCTTGACGGCGTAGCCCTTCAGGCCGTTTTCGACCAGGCCGAACGCGTGGCGCGCGCGCTCGACGGCGTCGGCCGCGATCGCCTCCGGGCTCTCGCCGACGGCGAGTCGGCGGTAGTGCTCCTCGACCAGGGCGTTGCGGGCCGCGGTCAGGGCGACGGCGGCGACCATGGCGAGCATCGGGTCACCGGTCTCCTCCGCGAGGAGGTCGGCCATCTCCCGGGTGCCGCGCCGGGAGGCCAGGAAGGCGCGCTCCATCAGCGCGCCCGTCTCCGAGACGACCTTGCGCACCTTGAGGAAGATCGGCTCGCTGTGCAGCCCGATGGAGGCGTCACGGGCCTCGACCATCTCCAGGAACTGCCGGCGTACGGCGTCCGCGGCGGACTCGCCCGGCAGCCGGTCGCGGACGGCCCGGGCGGCGTCCCGGAAGTGCTCCTCCATGGGATGGAAGACCAGGTCCTCCTTGGAGCCGAAGTAGTTGAAGACGGTCATCTTCGACACGTCGGACGCGTCGGCGATCTCCTGCACCGACACCTTGTCGAAGCCCCGCTCGGCGAAGAGGTCCAGGGCGGTCCGGTAGATCCGCCACATGGTGTCGCGCTTCTTGCGCTCCCGTAGTCCCAGCTCTTCGGCCATGCGGTCACCTTACCAAGGCGACATTTATACCGGGCTCAAATCTAATCCCGGATGAAACATTGACTCGGTACACAGAATGCGGGCATGGTGGTGCCCATGACCGAAACCCAGCGCAAGATCGGCTTCCTGGCCTGCCTCGTCACGATCGTGCTGGCCGTCCTGGACATGCAGATCGTGTCCGCGGCCACCGTGCCGATCGTCAGGGACCTCGACCCCGAGCACGGCATCGCCAGGATCCCCTGGCTGATCAGCGCCTTCTCGCTGGCGTCGGCCGCGATGCTCCCGCTGTACGGCAGGCTCTGCGACGTCCTCGGTCCCCGGCACGTCTTCCTCGGCGCCCTCGGCACCTTCCTGGCCGGCTCGGCACTGTGCGGAGCGGCACCGTCGATCGGCTGGCTGATCGCCTCCCGGGCCCTGCAGGGCATCGGTGCGGGCGGGCTGATGAGCGTGACCATGGTGGTGATCGCGCACCTCGGCGGGCCCGGCGAGAAGAAGAACAAGGGCGCCGGCACCGGCGGGATCGTCGCGGGCGGCGGCATGGCGGTCGGCCCCTGGCTCGGCGGCTTCCTCGCCGACCACGCGAGCTGGCGCTGGGCCTTCTACATCAACCTGCCACTCGGCATCGCCGCCCTGGTCGCCGCCGCCTACGCCCTGCGGCTGCCCCGGCACACCACGAGCCGCGCGATCGACTTCCCCGGCGCCGCCCTCGCCGCGGCCTTCTCCACCACCCTGCTGCTGGTCACCGAGTGGGGCGGCAGGCAGTACGCCTGGGCCTCCCCGCAGGTCCTCGGCCTGGCACTGGTCTCCGCGGCCTCGCTCGCCCTGTGCCTGCGCCGCCAGTTCACCACCGCCGAACCGATTCTTCCCCCGGCCCTGTTCCGCGTCCCCGAGCTGCGCCTCGGCTTCGCGATCCAGGCCCTCGTGGGCATCGCCATGACCGGCGCCATGTACTACGTGCTGGTCTATCTCCAGCTGGTCCGCGGCATCGCCAGCTCCTCCGCCGGCCTGTTCCTCATCCCCATGGCCGTCGGCATGACGGTGGTGGGTGTCGCGGCCGGCCGGCTGAGCGACCGCGGCTGGTCCGAGCGGACCTTCACGATCAGCGGTTCCGCCGTGACCGCCGCCGCCTTCCTGCTGCTCGCCGCCACCGGAACCCACACCTCCCTGTGGCAGCTGCGGGCGGCCCTGCTCCTCGTCGGCCTCGGCTTCGGCCAGCTCCTCGGCCAGTTGATCCAGCTGGTGCAGCAGACGGCCCCCAGGCCCCAGCTCGGCGTCGCGACGACCGCGATCCGCTTCTTCCAGACCCTCGGCGGAGCCCTCGGCGCCAGCCTCTTCGGCACCCTGCTGAACCGGCTCTACGACGGCCCCGGCGACGTCGGCGCCCTCGCCGCGCTGCGCGGCCCGGCCCGCACCGAGGGCCTGACGGCCTACGTCTCCGCCCTGGACACGGTGTTCCTGTGCCTGGCCGGGGTCATGACGCTGTCCCTGCTGCTCGCCCTGCGGCTGCCGCGGACCCGGCCGGTGCCGGCCGAGGGAAGCCGGGAGACCGTGGCCGCGTGAGAAGGGCCCCGCCCGGTGTCCCGGACGGGGCCCTCAACGGCGTACGGCGACTACGCCAGCAGCGCCGGGATGGTCTCCTCGTGCACCGTGCGCAGCTCCTCCAGTGTGAGCGTGAACTCGCCCTGGACCTCCACGGCGGCACCGTCCACGACACCGATACGGGTGGCCGGCAGACCCCGCGCACCGCACATGTCGTTGAAGCGGACCTCCTCCGAGCGCGGCACGGCGACGATCGCACGGCCGGCCGACTCGGAGAACAGGAAGGTGAAGGCGTCCAGACCGTCCGGGACGACCAGCCGGGCGCCCTTGCGGCCGAGCAGCGCGGACTCGACCACGGCCTGGACCAGACCGCCGTCGGACAGGTCGTGCGCGGAGTCGATCATGCCGTCGCGGGAGGCGGAGATCAGGATCTCGGCCAGCAGGCGCTCGCGCTCCAGGTCGACGGCCGGCGGCAGCCCGCCGAGGTGGTCGTGGACCACCTGAGACCACGCCGAGCCGCCGAACTCCTCACGGGTGTCGCCCAGGAGGTAGATCAGCTGGCCCTCCTCCTGGAAGGCGACCGGCGTGCGGCGGGCCACGTCGTCGATGACACCGAGGACCGCCACGACCGGGGTCGGGTGGATCGCGGCCTCGCCCGTCTGGTTGTAGAGCGAGACGTTGCCGCCGGTCACCGGGGTGCCGAGCTGCTGGCAGGCGTCCGCGAGACCGCGCACCGCCTCCGCGAACTGCCACATCACCGCCGGGTCCTCGGGCGAGCCGAAGTTCAGGCAGTCGGAGACGGCGAGGGGCTTGGCGCCGGTGGTCGCCACGTTCCGGTACGCCTCCGCCAGGGCCAGCTGGGCGCCTGTGTACGGGTCGAGCTTGGCGTAGCGGCCGTTGCCGTCCGTGGCGATCGCGACACCGAGGCCGCTCTCCTCGTCCACGCGGATCATGCCGGAGTCCTCCGGCTGGGCGAGGACGGTGTTGCCCTGCACGAAGTGGTCGTACTGCTGGGTGATCCACTTCTTGGAGGCCTGGTTCGGCGAGCCGACCAGCCTCAGGACCTGGCCCTTCAGCTCCTCGCCCGTCTCCGGGCGGGGGAGCTTGTTCGCGTCGTCGGCCTGCAGGGCGTCCTGCCACTCGGGGCGGGCGTACGGGCGCTCGTACGTGGGGCCCTCGTGGGCGACCGTACGCGGGTCGACGTCCACGATCTTCCCGCCGTGCCAGAAGATCTCCAGGCGGTCGCCGTCGGTCACCTCACCGATCACGGTGGCGATGACGTCCCACTTCTCGCAGATCTCCAGGAAGCGGTCGACCTTCTCGGGCTCCACGACCGCGCACATGCGTTCCTGCGACTCGCTCATGAGGATCTCCTCCGGCGAGAGCGTGGAGTCGCGCAGCGGGACGTCGTCCAGGGTGACGCGCATGCCGCCGGAGCCGTTGGACGCCAGCTCGGACGTGGCGCAGGACAGGCCCGCCGCGCCGAGGTCCTGGATGCCGACGACCAGCTTCTCCTTGAACGCCTCCAGGGTGCACTCGATGAGGAGCTTCTCCTGGAAGGGGTCGCCGACCTGGACGGCCGGGCGCTTCGACGGCTTGGCGTCGTCGAAGGTCTCCGATGCGAGGATCGACGCGCCGCCGATGCCGTCGCCGCCCGTCCGGGCCCCGTACAGGATGACCTTGTTGCCGGCGCCCGAGGCCTTCGCGAGGTGGATGTCCTCGTGCCGCATCACGCCGATGGCACCGGCGTTGACCAGCGGGTTCCCCTGGTAGCAGGAGTCGAAGACGACCTCGCCGCCGATGTTCGGCAGGCCCAGGCAGTTGCCGTAGCCGCCGATGCCCGCGACCACGCCGGGCAGCACACGCTTGGTGTCGGGGTGGTCGGCGGCGCCGAAGCGCAGCGGGTCCACGACGGCGACCGGGCGGGCGCCCATCGCGATGATGTCGCGGACGATGCCGCCCACGCCCGTGGCCGCGCCCTGGTAGGGCTCGACGTAGGAGGGGTGGTTGTGCGACTCGACCTTGAAGGTCACGGCGTAACCCTGGCCGACGTCCACCACACCGGCGTTCTCACCGATGCCCACCAGCAGCGCGTCGCTCTGCGGCGCCTTCTCGCCGAACTGGCGCAGGTGGACCTTGGAGGACTTGTACGAGCAGTGCTCGGACCACATGACCGAGTACATGGCGAGCTCGGCGCCGGTCGGGCGGCGGCCGAGGATCTCCACCACCCGCTCGTACTCGTCCTTCTTCAGACCGAGTTCGGCCCAGGGCAGCTCGACGTCGGGGGTCGCGGCCGCGTGCTCGACCGTGTCCAGAGGCGTCCGGCTCATGCGTTGACCAGCTTCTTGAGGATCGAGGTGAAGAACGGGAGCCCGTCGGTACGGCCCGTACCGATCAGCGGCTCGACGGCGTGCTCGGGGTGCGGCATGAGGCCGACGACGTTCCCGGCCTCGTTGGTGATGCCGGCGATGTCCCGCAGCGAGCCGTTCGGGTTGAAGTCCACGTAGCGGAAGACCACCCGGCCCTCCGCCTCCAGCTTGTCGAGCGTGTACTCGTCGGCGACGTACCGGCCGTCCATGTTCTTCAGCGGGATGTGGATCTCCTGGCCCTGGCGGTAGTCGCCGGTCCAGGCCGTCTCCGCGTTCTCCACCCGCAGCTTCTGGTCGCGGCAGATGAAGTGGAGGTGGTCGTTGCCGAGCATCCCGCCCGGGAGGAGGTGGGCCTCGGTGAGGACCTGGAAGCCGTTGCAGATGCCGAGGACCGGAAGCCCGGCCTTCGCCTGCTCGATGACCGTCTCCATCACCGGCGAGAACCGGGAGATCGCCCCGGCCCGCAGATAGTCGCCGTAGGAGAAACCGCCGGGGAGGACCACGGCGTCGACCTGCCTGAGGTCCTTCTCCTTGTGCCACAGGGCGACCGGTTCGGCGCCCGCGAGGCGGATCGCGCGCTGCGTGTCCCGGTCGTCGAGGCTGCCCGGGAAAGTGACGACGCCAATACGAGCGGTCACTTCGCCGCCTCCGCGACTTCCGCGGGCTCTTCCACCTTGACGGTGAAGTCCTCGATCACGGTGTTGGCGAGGAAGGATTCCGCGAGATCGTGGATGCGGGCGAGCGCGGCGGCGTCAACGGGCCCGTCAACTTCCAGTTCGAAACGCTTTCCCTGACGTACGTCCGAGATCCCTTCGAAACCCAGGCGCGGCAGCGCACGCTGGACCGCCTGGCCCTGGGGGTCGAGGATCTCCGGCTTGAGCATGACGTCGACTACGACGCGTGCCACTGGCACTCCCGGTGTGTGGTGCTGAGCAGGTTCCTTCAGACTACCCGCACAAAATTTCTACGCGGGTAGAGTTGTAGGAAACTACGTGAGGCGCATCACGATCGGGTGTCGAAGCCGTACCACCGTGAAAAGTTCTGGGAAAGTTCGACGGTCCGTCCGGCCCGCCTATTGTCAGCGGACACGCGGACGGATTTAGTCGGGCTTCACTTTTTATTGCCGGGCACTGTACAAATGAATTGGCAATAGCCGATACTCGGCACGTCATCGCCGTTGAGCTGTATCGACGTGCCGCACGAAGGGACCGATATTCGTGGCGCAAAAAGTCGTGGTCACTCTCTTTGACGACATCGACGGCTCGGAAGCGGCGGAAACGATCGCCTTCGGACTCGACGGCAAGTCGTACGAGATCGACCTGAACGAAACCAACGCCAAGAAACTGCGCAAGGCGCTCGCGCCCTACGTGGAGGCCGGCCGCAAGCGCTCGCGGTCCGGCAAGGCGTACAAGCAGACGGAGGTCGCCCCCGACCCGGCGGCCGTCCGCGCCTGGGCCCAGGCCAACAAGATGGACGTCCCGGCCCGCGGCCGCATCCCCAAGAAGGTCTACGAGGCCTTCAGCGCCGCGCAGTGAAGCCCGCGAAGGGGCGGCCCTCAGGGTCCGTCAGCGGACCCTGAGGGCCGTGCACTTGGGCATAACGGGCAGCAGGGGGGAGCCGACTTGCGCGACCCCCCTGCTGATCAGCTAATGTCTGGAGCACGCCGAGGGGCGAGGCCGAAGAGCCGACAACCCCGAGGACCGTGCGGGTGTAGTTCAGTAGCAGAACATCCCCCTTCCAGGGGGAAGGCACAGTGTGCGATTCCTGTCACCCGCTCCGACACCGGTCATGACCACCTTGTGGATCAGGTAGGCTGGTGTTCGCACCGATCGGTGGGAGCCGGTCGGGAGCAGTGCGGACGTAGCTCAGTTGGTAGAGCGCAACCTTGCCAAGGTTGAGGTCGCGAGTTCGAGCCTCGTCGTCCGCTCCAGGGAAAGCCCCGGTCATCACGACCGGGGTTTTTTCGTGCCCTCACGCCCCCGCGCCTCTGACATTTGTCATGCCGGGCGATGACAGCGCGCACTGCCGACCAGGCCCGGGCGCCGGGACGCTGGGTCCCATGCACTACGACGAACACGAACACGTGATTGAGGTCACCGATCTCAGGCGCGTCTACGGGGGCGGGTTCGAGGCCGTACGCGGAATCAGCTTCTCCGTGGCCCGCGGGGAGATCTTCGCCCTGCTCGGGACCAACGGCGCGGGCAAGACGTCGACGGTCGAACTGCTGGAGGGGCTCGCCGCGCCCGCCGGGGGCCGGGTCCGGGTCCTCGGCCACGATCCCTGCCGGGAGCGCGCGGCCGTACGCCCCCGCACCGGTGTGATGCTCCAGGAGGGCGGATTCCCGGCCGAGCTGACCGTCGCCGAGACCGCCCGGATGTGGGCGGGCTGCATGAGCGGGGCACGGCCGGAGGCCGAAGTGCTGGAGTTGGTCGGGCTCGCGCAGCGGCACGGGGTGCGGGTCAAGCAGTTGTCCGGCGGCGAACGGCGGCGGCTCGACCTGGCGCTCGCCCTGCTCGGCGATCCCGAAGTGCTGTTCCTGGACGAGCCGACGACCGGGCTCGACGCGGAAGGCCGCCGGGACACCTGGGAGTTGGTGCGCAGCCTGCGCGACGCGGGCACGACCGTGCTGCTCACCACGCACTACCTGGAGGAGGCCGAGGGCCTCGCCGACCGGCTCGCCATCCTGCACGAGGGCCGGATCGCCGCCGCCGGGACCCCGGCCGAGGTCACCGCCGGCCGCCCCTCCCGGATGGCCTTCGAACTGCCCGACGGCTACTTCCTGGGCGATCTGCCCCCGCTGGCCGACCTCGGCGTCTGCGCCCACGAGAGCGACGGAAGGGTCGTACGGCTGCAGACCACCCAGCTGCAGCGGACCGCGACCGGCGTCCTGACCTGGGCCGCGCGGACCGGCGTCGAGCTGCGCGGGCTGGACGTGCGGTCGGCGTCGCTGGAGGAGGCGTTCCTGGGGATCGCCCGCGAACAGGCACGGGGGGTGGCGGCATGAGCGGGGCCGGAGCGGGCGCGAGGGGACGCGGTGCGAGCGAAGTCGGACCGGGTGCCGGAGACGGCAGCGGCACCGCGGCGCGCGGCGGAGGCGGAGTGCGTGCCGGGGACGGTGACGCGGGCGGGATCGCAATGGAGGGATGTGGCGTGAGCGGCGTCGAGGTGACGGGCCGGAACGGCGGCGTACGGGACGGCGGCGTGCGGAGCGGCGACCGGGCGGCGGCGGGCCGCCGGCTGCGGGCGCTGGCCCGCGCCGAACTCACCCTGCTCGGACGCAACCGCGGGGTCGTGTTCACCGCGCTGGCCGTGCCGCTGCTGCTGCCGTTCAGCGTGCGGCCCGCCATCGACCAGCTGGACCTGAAGAAGCAGGGGCTGACCATCGGCACCACCCTGCTGACGGCCGCGATCGGCTTCTCCTTCCTCTTCGCCGTCTACACCTCCCTGGTCAACGCCTACGTCGCCCGCCGCGAGGAACTCGTCCTCAAGCGGCTGCGCACCGGCGAACTCTCCGACGCCGAGATCCTCACCGGCACCGCCCTGCCCGCCCTCGGCATCGGCCTCGCCCAGGCGCTGGTGCTGTGCGCCGGGTGCGCGGCCCTGCTGCACACCGGCACGCCCAGGGCGCCGTACCTGATCCTGCCCGGGCTGCTGGCCGGATACCTGGTCAGTGCCGCGCTCGCCGCGTTCACCGCGTCCTTCACCCGCACCGTGGAGAGCAGCCAGGTCACCGCGATGCCGCTGATGATCCTGTCGATGCTCGGCTCCGGGATCACCGTCCCGACCGAGTTCCTGCCGGACAAGCTGGCCACCGCGTGCGAACTGCTGCCGCTGTCCCCGGCGGTCCGGCTCTTCCGCGGCGGCTGGACGGGCCAGTTGAGCACGGGCGAGACCCTGACCGCCCTGGCGACCGCGCTGGCCTGGTCGATCCTCGCGGTGTTTGCTGTACGACGGTGGTTCCGATGGGAGCCGCGGCGCTGAGGAACGGGGGGACGCGCGGATGCTGGGGCGGGTACGACGATGGCGGCAACGGCACTGGGGGGAGCTGAGCAAGGCCGAGCGGGTCGAACTGTTCAGCGTCCTCACCTGGTACGGCACGGTCTGGTTCATCATGGCCTGCTGGGTGCTGCTGCCCCTGCCCACCGGGCTCGCCCACCGGCCCGTGGCGATCGTCCTCGGCGCCCTCCTCGCCCTCGTGGCGATCGTGCAGTGCGTGCTCGCCAACCGGCTCACCCGGCCCGCGCTCGACCACTATCTGGGGCGCACGGAACTGCCGGCCGGCGCGCACCGCGCCCCTGCCGTCGTGCTGGGACTGGCGCTGGCGCTGATCGTGGCGCTCACCGGGCTGGACGCGGCGACCCCCATGACGGTCCCGTTCCTGATCGCCGGCTATGTGCTGCCGTTCGCGCTGCTCTACGGACTCACGGTCCCGGTCCCGGTGTTCCTGCGCCGGTCGGCGGTGTGCGCGGTCCTGCTCACGACAGCCGTCGGGCTCGCCGATCACGACGGAGCCGGCCTGGTGGCGACCGCGATGATGACCGCCTTCCAGACGGTCTTCGCGCTGCTCGCCGGCCGCTGCGGCGCCTGGACGCTGGCCGTGCTGTGGGAGGCGGAACGGGCCCGCGAGGTGGAGAGCCGGCTCGCCGTGGCCGAGGAGCGGCTGCGGTTCGGGCGGGACCTGCACGACGTGCTGGGGCGCAACCTCTCCGTGATCTCGCTCAAGAGCGAGCTGGCCGTCCAACTCGCCCGGCGCGGGCGGCCGGAGGCCGTGGAGCAGATGATCGAGGTGCAGCGCATCGCGCAGGAGTCGCAGCGGGAGGTACGGGACGTCGTACGCGGCTACCGGGAGGCCGACCTCGGTGTGGAACTCGCGGGCGCCCAGGGCGTGTTGACGGCCGCCGGGATCGACTGCGAGGTCAGCGCGGAGACGGCGGGGCTGCCCGCCGACGTGCAGTCCGCGCTCGGCTGGGTGGTGCGCGAGGCGACCACCAACGTGCTGCGGCACGGGGACGCGGGCCGCTGCACGCTGCGCCTGCGGATACAGGAGGGGCGCGTGGTGCTGGCGGTGGAGAACGACGGACTGCCCGGAACCCCCGACGGGGGTGGGGGTTCCGGGCTCGCCGGGCTGCGGGAGCGGCTCGCGGCCGTCGGCGGAACCCTGGAGGCCGGCGCGGCCACCGGGGGCCGGTTCCGGGTGGTGGCCGAGGTGCCATTGGGAGAGAAAGTGAGCGAAGTCACGTCATGAGCACTCCGGTACGCCTGTTGCTCGCCGACGACGAGCATCTGATCCGGGGCGCGCTGGCCGCGCTGCTGTCGCTGGAGGAGGACCTGCTCGTCGTCGCGGAGGCCGCCAGCGGACCCGAGGCGCTGGCCATGGCTCGGGCCCATGAACCCGATGTCGCCGTGCTCGATCTCCAGATGCCGGGCGCCGACGGTGTGAAGGTCGCCACATCCCTGCGCACCGAACTGCCCGCCTGCCAGGTGCTGATCGTCACCGGACACGGGCGGCCCGGGCATCTGAAACGGGCGCTCGCGGCCGGTGTGCGCGGGTTCGTCCCGAAGACGGTCAGCGCCCAGCGGCTCGCCGAGATCATCCGGACCGTGCACGCCGGAAGCCGTTACGTCGACCCGGAGTTGGCCGCCGACGCGATCTCCGCCGGGGACTCGCCGCTGACCACGCGGGAGGCCGAGGTGCTGGAGCTGGCGGCCGAGGGAGCGCCGGTCGCGGAGATCGCCGAGCGGGCCGCGCTGTCCCCGGGGACCGTGCGGAACTACCTCTCCTCGGCCGTCACGAAGCTCGGCGCCGAGAACCGACATGCGGCAGTGCGTCTCGCACGGGAGCGAGGTTGGGTATAGTTGCTCTCGCGCCACGGCGCACTGCGGACGTAGCTCAGTTGGTAGAGCGCAACCTTGCCAAGGTTGAGGTCGCGAGTTCGAGCCTCGTCGTCCGCTCCAGTAAGGCCCCCGGTCCCCCGGGGGCCTTTTGCGTCACCGCTCGGGGGTCATGACCAGCTCATGCCCGTGAGGCGCTCGTACGCCTCCACGTACTTCTGCCGGGTGGCGGCCACGACCTGCTGCGGCAGCGGCGGCGGGGGCTGCTCGCTCCTGCGGTCCCAGCCGGACTCCGCCGAGGTCAGCCAGTTCCGCACGAACTGCTTGTCGTACGACGGCTGCGCACGGCCCGGCCGCCACTGGTCGGCCGGCCAGAACCGGGACGAGTCCGGGGTGAGGACCTCGTCGGCGAGCACGAGGGTGTCCCCGTCGAAGCCGAACTCGAACTTGGTGTCGGCCAGGATGATCCCCCGCTCGCGGGCGATGTCCCGGGCGCGGGAGTACACGGCGAGCGTGGCCTGGCGCAGCTGGGCGGCGGTCCCGGCGCCGACCTGGCGGGCCACCTCCTCGTAGGAGACGTTCTCGTCGTGCTCGCCGACCTCGGCCTTGGTGGCCGGGGTGAAGATCGGGGCGGGCAGTTCGGAGCCGTCGACGAGGCCTTCGGGGAGGGCGAGGCCGCAGACCGTACGGGACTCGTTGTACTCCAGCAGGCCCGAGCCGGTGAGATAGCCGCGGGCCACGCACTCGACCGGGACCATCTTCAGGGACTTGCAGACCAGGGTGCGGCCCGCCCAGTCGGCCGGCGCGCCCTCGGGCAGCTCGGTGCTGATCACGTGGTGGGGTGCCAGGTCGCGCAGCTGGTCGAACCACCACAGGGAGAGCTGGGTGAGGACGCGGCCCTTGTCGGGGATCTCCGTGGGCAGCACCCAGTCATAGGCGGACATGCGGTCGCTGGCGACCATCACGAGGTCGCCCGCCTCGTTCTGGTACAGCTCGCGCACCTTTCCGGTGTGGAGATGCACCAGGCCCGGAACCTGGATCGGCTCGGGCTTTTCTACGAATCCGGACACGGTTCCTCCCCGTGGTTCTGTCCAAGTGCCTCGATTCTCCCGTATCCGCTGGTCCACTGCGCCGGGGGGTCGTCAGTCGCGTTTGCAGATGCGGTCCAACAGGTTCGCCGTGGCGCGCTGGATGCGGGGCTCGACATGGCCGGGGCGGTCCAGGGCCGGGGACCAGGCGAAGGTGCCGGAGGCGAAGACCCAGGCGCCGGAGGGGGCGCGGTAGAGGGAGGTCTCCTGGTGGCGCAGGGCGCCCTCGCTGTCGCTGTACGGGGAGTGGGCGAGCAGGATGCGCTCGTCGTGCTCGGGCAGCGGGGTGCGGGGGAAGTACCGGTCGGCCTCGCCGGCGACCAGGCCCTGGATCTCGTCGCCCTCCTGCGCGCCGGTCGCCTCCCACAGCCAGTGACCGGCGTTGCGGACGATCAGCGGATGCGGCTCGGGGACCCGGCCCGCGTACTGGATGCCGACCAGCTGCTGCTCGGGCCGGTCGATCTCGCGCCACAGCACGGGCTTTCCGGGGCCCTTGCGCTTGCGGCAGGTCAGCAGCCGGTCCGGGACGCCGGACGGGGACGGGCCCAGCTCGATCTGCCAGTACATGGTGTTGGCGGAGAGGAACACCAGCGATGTGCCCCGGTCCCGGGCGTCCTCGACGGCCCGGCGCATCGGCACCGACCAGTACTCGTCGTGGCCGGGGAAGACCAGACCCCGGTAGCGGGTGGGGTCGACGCGGCCGGCGTGCAGATCGCGGGCGTCGGCGTAGGCGAGGTCGTAGCCGTAGCGCTCGGCCCAGCGGATGAAGTCGTAGGCGTGCCCGACGTGCAGGGGCAGGCCCGCGCCCGCGTAGGGGCGGTCGAAGGAGACGGTGGTCGCCGCGTCGGCCTCGCCGAGCAGCCGGCCCTTCTCGTCCCAGGCGTGGTAGAGGCTGGCGCCGGTGCGGCCGTCCTCGGGATACAGGTTGTACGCCTGCCAGGTGATGTCCGGCAGCAGCAGGAGCAGATCGGCGGGATGGTCGTCGCGGACCGTGAACGGCACGTGGGAGCGGTAGCCGTCGGCGGTGGTCAGGACGGCCACATAGGCGCCGATCCGCCAGTGGGAGGGCACCTGGAGGCGCCAGGACAGCCACCAGTGGTGGCAGGAGACCGTGCGGTCGGCGGCCAGCGGCGGGGGCTGGACGATGCCGGACAGCCGCGGGCTGGTGGTGATCTTGGAGGCTCCGTCACCGCCGTAGTGGCCGATCCGGTAGACGTCGACGCTGAACTCCTGGGGCGGATCGACCGTGATGTGGAAGTCGATCGCCTGCCCGGGCGTGACCGCTCCGGTGGAGGTGAAGCCCTTGATCTGGCGGTGCACGTCGTCGGCCGAGCGGGGGCCGGTTCCGGCCGCGCGGGGCGCGGGCACCCGGCGCCTGCCGTCGGTGAGCTGCTGCGGGGCCGGGTCGACGTACCAGGGCACGACATGACCGGTGTCGTCGAAGTACGTCTCGCTGCCGCGCAGCCAGGGCACCGGGCCCTGGCCGAAGGGGTCCGTGACGGCGTGCGCGAGCGCTCCGGACTCCCAGCGGCGAATGTGATCCGAGGCCATGGTCGTCCCCTCCCTCATGCCCCCGTGTCGTCCTGTCTCGGTGGTGCTCGCTGTGCTCGGTGCCACGCGCCCGGCTCGGCCGTGCTGTCGTATGTCGCACGCCTTTGCCAGGTGCGTGGTCGCTCCCAGCACATCACATAACGCACGGGCTCGGTCACTAGTCGTTGCGAATTGACCTGAAGTGGAAGACGGGGCTCCCGTTGAACGCGCTTTCCTTCACACCAGCCGTACGGGCTTCTCGGGGCGTATCCCGGACGCGGCCAGCCAGTCGCGCAGCGGGCCCGGGTCTCCCTCCTCGATCAGGCTGAGCACCCTGGGCGCGAGGTCGGCGGCACGCTCGCCGCCCAGCAGCAGCGCGGGGCCGTCCAGCCAGTCCAGGGCGGGGACCGCGCCGGCGGTGTCGACGGCCGCGCAGCACACCATCGCCGTGACGTGGTCGGTGAGCAGGTCACGGGCGGTGCGCGGGGGCTGCAGCGGGAACAGGGGCAGTCCGCCGCCGTCCCACAGGGCGTTCTCGGGGCTCTGGCCGGAAGCGCTCGCTCCCCTGGGCACGGCCGACTCCTCGCGGGCCAGCTGGGCGCTCAGGCCGGCGGCGAGGGTGGCGCTGCGCTCCGTGCCGGGGTGTTCGGCCGCGTGGTCCGCCTCGGCCTCGCCTCCGGCGGGGATCCCGCTCCCGCCCGCAGCATCCGCGCGGCTCGCGTCGTCGGGTGCGGGTGGCTCCTGGGGGGCGTCCGCGCCGTCGACGGCCCGCGGGTGGTTCCGCGGCGGTTGCGGTGCCGCCTGTCCCGCGCCCGCCTCGGTCAGGTGGTCCAGGACCCGGGCCAGGGTGGGGCCGCCCGGGTCGGGGGCCGCGGGGTCGAGGCAGGCGCGGACGCCCAGGGCGTCCAGGACCCGGTGCAGGCGGGCCGCGTCGGCGCGCCAGGTGCGGTCCACGACCTCCTCCGGATACGCCTGCCAGTCCACCGGCGCCCAGTCCGGGCCGGACTCCGCGGGGCCGCCGTGGAAGAGACGCGCGGCGAGCAGCGAGGCGGCCTCGTCCATCGCGCCGGGCTCCTCCAGCAGGTCGCAGGCCGGGCGCTCGCCGAGCCGGGAGGTGAAGCCCTCGGCCAGGCGGTCGCGCCGGGACAGCTCGGTGAGCGCCGCCACCACGCCCGCGTCCAGCCCGGAGGGCCAGCGGCCCATCCGCCAGGCGGGCAGCGCGACCCGGGTCAGCAGCCGGTCCCAGCCGGCGTAGGCGAGGCCGACCTGCTCCTGGGCGACGATCCTCAGGCCGTAGTCGACGGCCTGGGCCCGCTCGGACGCCGCCGCGGCGACCCCGCGCTCCATCTGCGTCGCATGCTCCCGGCAGCCGCGCAGCAGCAGCCGGGCCACCCAGCCGAGGGCCGCGCACATACCGCGGGTGAGGGGACAGCGGCCCGGTGTCGAGGCGACCGCGACCGCCGCGTCCAGGCCGCGCACGAAGCGCCGGGCGGCCGCTATGTCCGGGTGCGCCGAAGGGCCCGTACCGGCGATCACCGGGGCGAGGACCGCGCGCAGCTCGCCGACCCGCATCCACCACAGGAACGGGGAGCCGATGACGAGCACCGGTGCGACGGGGAGCCGGCGGCGGCCCGGGCCCGCTATCTCGTCGGGTCCGGGGCGCGGGGGCGGGCCGTGGGCGGTGTGCGTGCGGTCCTCCAGCCAGCTGTCGCAGTCCGGGGTGAGCGCTATGGCCGAGGGGGCCGGCACGTCCAGGCGCTCGGCGAGGTCGCGCACCATGCGGTACAGATCCGGGGCGGACTTCTCCGGGACCGGGACCGTCGGGCTGACGGCGGGCCGGGCCCGGGCCACGACCAGGGCGATGCCGGCGGCGGCCAGCAGTACCAGCACGGCGAGCGCGCCGAAGACCCAGCGCGCGGCGTCCCAGCCCCGGCCGACGAAGTGGCCGGCGGACGCGCCGGTCAGCAGGATCACCGCGACAGCCGCGGGCAGCAGGGCCACGGCCAGCGCCCGGCCCCGGACCCGCAGTACGGCGAGGGCCCGGGAACGCGCGGCCTGTGCGCCCGCCTCCGCACCGATTCCGGTCACGTGCCGACCTCACCCCCTCGCTGCCGTTGCCGTGCCGACCTGGTGGTGCTCACTCCCCCACTGTGGCATCCGCCACTGACATCGCAATGCCGGTGGGCCAAGTGCCGGAACGCTTGCGCGGCACCCTAGTTGGGGCCCCGGCCCTCGTCAGCCGTATAGGCGATTGCTCACTCGATGGAATGGCTTTGGTCAGAGCTGGGTGACAGACAGCAAAGATCAGGCCCCGGATCGGGAGTCCGGGGCCTGGGTGCCGTCCTGGCGGCGGGAGAACAGGTCAGGCGCCCGCCCGCGCCGCCTTCTCGGCGATGTCGGTGCGGTGCTGGGAGCCGTCCAGACGGATCCGGCCCACCGCCCGGTACGCCCGCTCGCGCGCCTCGGTCAGGTCCGTGCCGGTGGCGGTGACGGACAGCACGCGCCCGCCCGCGCTGACGACCGCGTCACCGTCCCGCTTCGTCCCGGCGTGCAGGACGTACGCGTGCGGGGCGTCCTGCGCGGCCACCTCGTCCAGACCGGTGATCGGGTCGCCGGTACGGGGGGTGTCCGGGTAGTTGTGCGAGGCGACGACGACGGTCACGGCCGCGTCCTCGCTCCAGCGCAGCGGCGGCAGATCGGCGAGGTTGCCGGTGGCGGAGGCCATCAGGAGCCCGGCCAGCGGGGTCCGCAGGCGGGCCAGCACCACCTGCGTCTCGGGGTCGCCGAAGCGGGCGTTGAACTCGATCACCCGCACGCCGCGGCTGGTGATCGCCAGGCCCGCGTAGAGCAGGCCGGAGAACGGGGTGCCGCGGCGGCGCAGCTCGTCCACGGTCGGCTGCAGGACCGTCTCCAGCACCTCCTCGACCAGCTTCGGCTCGGCCCAGGGCAGCGGCGAGTACGCGCCCATGCCGCCGGTGTTCGGGCCCTCGTCGCCGTCCAGGGCGCGCTTGAAGTCCTGGGCGGGCTGGAGCGGTACGACCGTCTCGCCGTCGGTGACGGCGAAGAGGGACACCTCGGGGCCGTCGAGGAACTCCTCGACGACCACGCGCTCGCAGGCGGCGGCGTGGGCCTTGGCGGCGTCCAGGTCATCGGTGACGACCACGCCCTTGCCCGCGGCGAGGCCGTCGTCCTTGACGACGTACGGGGCGCCGAAGGCGTCGAGTGCCTCGGCGGCCTCCTCGGCCGTCGTGCACACGTAGGAGCGGGCGGTCGGCACCCCGGCCGCCGCCATGACGTCCTTGGCGAAGGCCTTGGAGCCCTCCAGCCGCGCGGCCTGCGCGGACGGGCCGAACACCGGGGTGCCCGCGGCGCGGACGGCGTCGGCCACACCGGCGACCAGCGGGGCCTCCGGGCCGACGACGACCAGGTCGGCACCGAGGCGGGCCGCCAGCTCGGCGACCGCACGGCCGTCGAGCGCGTCGACCCGGTGCAGCTCGGCCACCTCGGCGATGCCGGCGTTGCCGGGGGCGCAGTGCAGCGCGGTGACGTCGGGGTCGAGGGACAGGGAGCGGCACAGGGCGTGTTCGCGGGCGCCGCTGCCGATGACGAGGACCTTCACGGGGCCAGCCTACTGGCAAGGTCGCCGAAGACCGGGGGGCGGGTTTGTTGGGCTTTCCTACAAGCCGCCCGCCGCCGGGCCCCGGCCCGCCCGTCCGCGGCCGGCCGCAGGTGACCGCCGCGACCCGGGCGCCTATTCGTTGGAGAACTCCTCCACCACCGTCGCCCCCAGTTCCCGGACGATCAGCTCGTGGCCGGAGAGGGCCGACTCGTCCAGGTCCGGGTCGTCGTCCTCGGGGATGTCGTCCTCGATGGAGACGGCCGGCGGTTCGGGAGCGGCCATGGGCTGCGGGGCGGGGGCGGCAGACGCCGCCGCCCGGCCGGACGGCGTGGGCGCGGACGGCTGCGGGGCCGCCGGGGAAGCCGCGGGACGGGGCGCGGCGGGCGCGCCGTACCCACCGCCCGCGCCGCCACCGGTGGGAGCGCCGCCGTAACCGCCTCCGCCGCCGAAGCCCCCGGCGGGCGTGGGTACGGATCCCCCGCCGGACGGGTCGACGACCGCGTCGATCTTCCACTGCACGTTGAACTGCTCCGCCAGCGCCGCCCGCAGGACGTCCTCGCTGCCGCTGCTCGCGAAGTTGTCCCGGGCACCGGCGTTGACGAAGCCGACCTGCAGGGTCGTGCCGTCGAAGCCGGTCACCTGGGCGTTCTGGCTGAGCAGGATCCAGGTGAAGCGGCGGCGGTTCTTGACCGCCTCCAGGATGTTGTCCCACAGGGCCCGCGGATCGACACCGCCGGCGGGGGCGGCCGCGAGCGGGGCCGGCGCCGCAGCCGCGGGGGCCGTCGGCGCGGGGCCGCCCGCCTGGTGCTGCGGCGGGGCGGGGGCCCGGCCGGGTGCCTGGCCCTGCTGGCCGCCCGCCGGTGCCGCGGCCGTGGGCCAGCCACCGGGCCGCCGGCCGCTTCCGGCAGCGGCGGCGGTGGGCCAGGCGCCGGGAGCGGCGGAGGCGACGGAGGGAGTGCCGGGGGCCGTGGAAGGTGGCGGCGGGGCCGGGGCCTCGGGGGCGGGGGCCGTGGACGCGGCCGGGGTGGCCGCTGCCGGAGCCGGTGCGGGTGCCGTCGGCGGGGCGGGCGCCGGGACGGCCGGAGCCGGACCGCTGACGCCCGGGCCTCCGGCACCGGGACCCCCGACACCCGGATCGCCCGCACCGGGGCCGCCGGCTCCCGGCCCGCCCACGCCCGGACCACCGGCACCACCGGCGCCCGGAGCACCCGGGCCCGGGCCGCTGGACGCTCGCACGGCCGCGCGGGCCGCGGCCGGGCCGCCGGCCGGCACGGGGGCGCCACCTGTGTGGGCCTCGGGTCCGGGGACGTACCCCATGGCGGGCGCGCCGGCCCCGCCCGAGAAGCTGACGCCGCGCTCCAGCCGGTCGAGACGGGCCATGACCGACCGCTCGTCGCCGTAGGCGGCGGGGAGCAGCACGCGCGCGCAGATCAGTTCCAGCTGCAGGCGGGGCGAGGTGGCGCCGCGCATCTCCGTCAGGCCGTCGTTGACTAGGTCGGCGGCGCGGCTCAGCTCGGCGGCGCCGAACGTGGCGGCCTGGGCCTGCATGCGCTCCAGGACGTCGGCCGGGGCGTCGAGGAGCCCCTTGTCCACGGCGTCCGGCACGGCCGCCAGGATCACCAGGTCCCGCAGCCGCTCCAGCAGGTCGGCGACGAACCGCCGCGGGTCGTTGCCGCCCTCGATGACACGGTCTACGACCTCGAAGGCGGCGGCGCCGTCACCGGTGGCGAAGGCCTCGACGACCGAGTCGAGGAGGGAGCCGTCGGTGTAGCCGAGGAGGGAGGTGGCCATGGCATACGTCACACCCTCCGCTCGGGCGCCGGCGAGGAGCTGGTCCATGACGGACATCGAGTCACGCACCGAGCCCGCACCGGCGCGCACGACCAGGGGCAGCACGCCGTCCTCGACCGGGATGGTCTCCTTCTGGCACACCTCGGCGAGGTAGTCCCGCAGGGTGCCGGGCGGCACGAGCCGGAAGGGGTAGTGATGGGTCCGGGACCGGATGGTGCCGATGACCTTCTCGGGCTCGGTGGTGGCGAAGATGAACTTCAGATGCTCCGGCGGCTCCTCGACGACCTTCAGCAGCGCGTTGAAGCCGGCCGACGTGACCATGTGGGCCTCGTCGATGATGTAGATCTTGTACCGGCTGCCGGCGGGACCGAAGAAAGCCTTCTCGCGCAGCTCACGGGCGTCGTCCACACCACCGTGCGAGGCCGCGTCGATCTCGATGACGTCGATCGAGCCCGGGCCGTTGCGCGCCAGGTCCCGGCACGACTGGCACTCCCCGCAGGGGGTCGGCGTGGGGCCCTGCTCGCAGTTCAGGCAGCGGGCGAGGATCCGCGCGCTGGTCGTCTTGCCGCAGCCGCGCGGACCGCTGAACAGGTACGCGTGATTGACCCGGTTGTTCCGCAGCGCCTGCTGCAGCGGGTCGGTGACATGCTCCTGCCCGATGACCTCGGCAAAGGTCTCCGGGCGATAGCGGCGGTACAGCGCGAGAGACGACACGTATACGAGGTTATAGGCGCCCACTGACAACCGGCCCCGGCCGCGGAGCGGGAACGCAAGGGCCCCCCACGCACCCGCCAGAGCCGACCTACCCTTGCTGCCTTCCGGCCCTGGGGGAGTTCAGTCAGATAGCGCCGCGTGAGGGGCTGCGCCCACAGTACCCGATCGCGGCCCGCGGGCCGTAACGGATGCGGGCCTGCGAGAACGGGTTCGCGAGCACTGCCCTCGGTCATGTAATGTTTCCGGCGGAGGATTCGCCTAGAGGCCTAGGGCGCACGCTTGGAAAGCGTGTTGGGGGCAACCCCTCACGAGTTCGAATCTCGTATCCTCCGCCAGTGCCTCACCGGGCACGATGTCGAAGGGCCCCACTGTCCGCAGTGGGGCCCTTCGACGTTGGAGGACGGTCGCGGCGGTGTGGCGAGCGTCACGGAGGCGGCCGTCTCGTACGCCCGCATCCCGGAGAAGCCGCTTCCAGACGTGAAAGCCGGTGCTCGGGCTCAGCGGCCCGCCGATCGGCGAGGCGAAGTCCTCCCGGTGCAGCAGCGCCTCCCCTTGCCGGAGCCCGAGCGCCAGGGCGATGACCCAGGGCGACGCGCCCGCGCCGAACGGCCTCACCGAGGGCGACCCGGATCGTGCGACGGCATTTCCTGTTCGCGGACGCTGGACCTGTTCGCTTTCCCTTCAGCAGCACGCGCGGACTCGTCGCGTGAGCGAGGAGAAAGACCCCCTGCGCTGCCCCGGTAGAAGACGGCCGTTCAGGCGAGACCCCGAGCCGTCCTCACACGCGGGCGGGGACACGGCGCCTACCGCGTCACCCGCACCGGTGCCGACACCGTCACCTGGTCCACGTCCGACGCCCGTACGGTCACCTTCATCGTCCAGGTCCCCGGCAGGGGGAGGTCGAAGGTGTCGGCCGCCCAGTAGCCGCCCCGGTCGGTGACCCGGGTGTCCAGGGGGCCGATCCGCCGGGCGGACAGGGTGAAGGTGACCCGCAGTTCGGGCACCGTGGACAGGCCTCCGTCGGGGCCGTAGACCACTGCCTGGACGGAGCTGCGGCCCACCCGGCCCGGGTCCAGGGTGATCTGGACCTTGCCGTGGCCGCCGGGGGTGCCGAGGTCGAAGGGCACCGTGGTGACGGAGGCCGTCGGGATGCCGCTCGCCGGTGCCGCGGTCCGGGCCGCCTCGGTGGCCGTCCGGCCGGGCACCGTGCTCGTCAGGAGGGTCGTCAGGGCCAGGACCACCACGCCGACGGCCGCCTCCGCCAGCACCGAACGGCGCAGGAGGTGGAAGGACAGCTGCGGGGGCGGTGCGGGGGGTTCCGGCGGCAGCGGGGGTCCCACGGCCGGTTCGGGGACGCGGGCGCTGGGCGTCGTCCGCGTCGCCGGGGCCCGCGTCAGGCGGGTCGTCCAGGTGCGGGAGCAGGCCGCCGCCAGCAGGAGCGCGATGACAGCCGCCAGCTTGGCCAGCAGGGTGCGGCCGTACGTCGTGTCCGTGAGCGCCTGCCAGGAACCGAGGCCCCGCCAGGACTGGTGGACACCGGTCAGGACGAGCACCGTCACCGAGACGGAGGCCAGCCGGGAGAAGCGGGCCGGGACCGAGGCCGGCAGGTCGGGCGTGCGGTGCAGGACCCTCAGCAGCGCGGCCAGTCCGCCGAGCCAGGCCGCCATGGCCAGCAGATGGAGGGTGGCGGAGGTGATCGCCAGCGGGACCTGGAGGCCCGCGGAGGCGTGTTCGGCCGCCGCCCAGGTCAGGGCGAGGGGCAGGGCGACGGCCGCGGCCACGGCGAGGGTGGCCCGGCGCGGGAGCCTTCTGCGGCGGGCTCTCAGCAGCGCCACCGCGGCTGCCGCGAGGAGCAGCAGCGCCAGCCGGGCGAGCAGAAGGGCGCCGGGGCGGCTCTCCGCGGCGTGGGCGAGGGCGCGCGGGGAGAGCGCCCGCACGGGGGAGGTGCCCTCCTCGTAGGGGGTGCGCAGGACGAACAGGGCGGTCGTCGTGGCGAGCAGCGTCCAGGCGGCGGCCAGGGCCGGGGCGCGCAGCGGGGCCGCGGCCGGCGGGCGGCAGTACGCCACGAACGCGGCCGTGCCGAGGAGCAGGGCCAGGCAGAGGTAGGCGAGCCAGCGGGCGATGTTGTACAGGGCCGCCGTGGCGGGGTTCTCCGTGGCGTCGGACACCGGGCGCACGGTCGTCGCCGTGCGCTTGCCGACCGAGAAGGTGAGCGCGCCGGACACCGGGTGGCTGTCCGCCGACACCACGCGCCAGGCGACCGTGTAGGTGCCGGTGGCGAGCTTGGCGGGCAGGGAGACGCGGGCCGTGTCCGAGCGGCCCGGGGCGTGGTCGGCGGGGCCGGTGCGCAGCTGGTGGTTGCGGGGGTCGTAGACCCGGAAGGAGTCGGTGAGCAGGCCGACCGACTCGGTGAAGGTCAGGGTGACGTGCCGGGGAGCCGTGCGCACGACGCTGCCGTCGCCGGGGTCGGTCGTGCGCAGGGCCGCGTGCGCCGACGCGGGGGCCGCCGCGCCGAGCAGCAGGGCCAGGAGGCCCGCGCAGAGCAGGGTCAGCCTCTGCCACCACCGGTGTTCCTCGCGCACCTCGCCCCTCCCTCGCCGCCTGCCCCGCGTAGGAGTACGCAGAGATCGCCCGGAGTGCTCACCACGTCGGGCGGGCCGAGACGCCGCCGTCCACGGTCAGGTCGTGGCCGGTGATCCAGCGGGCGAGCGGCGAGGCCAGGAACACGCACGCGTCGGCCACGTCCTCGGGCCGGCCCAGCCGGCCGGTGGGGGCGACTGCCAGCCAGCGGCGCACGCCCTCCGGCCAGGCCTGCGCCAGGCCCTCCCGGTCGATCAGGCCGGGCGAGACGGTGTGGACGCGGATGCCGTCGGGCCCGTACTCCAGGGCTCTTCGGGCGTCGTCGTCGCCCGGGCAAGGCTAGTCCTCCGGAAGGCCGGCCCGCCGGGAAGGCTGGTCCTCCGGGAAGGCCACCGCCCTTTCCAGGAAGGCGAGTTGGGCGTGCTTCTCGGGCAGGTACACGTCGGGGATGTCCACCTCGGGCAGGACGACGGCGGGGCCGCGCACGAAGCCCTGGCGTTCGAAACGGGCGATCGCCTTGGTGTTGCGCACGTCCGGGTCGACCACGAGCCGGCGCCGGTCCAGGCCGCGCAGCGCGTAGCCCGTCATCGCTCCCAGCAGCGCGGAGGTCCAGCCGGGACGGTGGCCGTCGGGGCCCGCGGGGCCGAGGAGGACGTGGACGCCGAGGTCGCCCGGGAGGACGTCGTAGCACTCGCCGACCCGGTCCGCGGCCGGCTCGTACGTCTGCAGCAGGGCCACCGGTGTGCCGTCCCTGGTGACCAGGTGGGCGTGGTGGGTGTCGAGGCCGGCCATGTGGGCGTAGACGTCGGCGACCTGGTCCCGGGTGAGGCCGTTCATGCCCCAGAAGGCGGCGCGTTCCTCGCTCACCCAGCCGTGCACCACGTCCGCGTCGGACGCCGGGTCGAGGGGGCGGATGCGGACGGTCCCGAAGCCGTCGACGTGCTGTGCGAAGGCTTCCTCGGGGCGGTCAGTCATGGGATTCCTCGGTGGGTTCCAGGGTGCGCTCCTGCAGGGTCAGCAGGGTCCAGTCGGTGACGACGGGGACGAGTTGCCCCGTGAGCCACAAGGGGAGTTGGTCACGGTGGTGGGCGGTGCCGGGGACGCCGTCGGCGCCGAGGGGGACCACCCAGCGGCTGTCCGCGCGGTCGGCGAGGTCCCAGACGTACCGGGCGGCCGGGCCGCGGGCGGCGCGGTCGGTGAGGCCGGGGACGGCGGAGGTGCACAGCACGCAGTCGTGGTCACCGGCGAGTCCGGGTTCCGGGGCCCCGGATGTGTCCGGGAGCGCCCGCCAGGGGGCGAGGCGGTGGGTGTCGGACCAGGTGCCGGCCGGCCGCCCGGCGGCCACCTCCTCCAGGGCCGCGCGGACGACGGCCGGGCGGTCGACGCCGTACGACTCCTCGGCGCGCAGCAGGTGTTCGAGGGCGTGGCCGACGCGCGGGACGAGCGCCAGCCAGGGGAGCAGGACCTCCGGGTAGGCCGGGGGTTCGGCGAGCGGGGCGAACACCGGGTGGGCGGCGAGCCGCCGTACGACCGCGGAGCGTACGGCCGCGTAGTCGGCCGCGTCGGCGCTGTCGGCGTCCATGCGGCGGTTCCAGGCGAGCAGGCGGCTTCGCAGGCGGGCCGCTTGGGGGCCGAGGCCGTCGAGGGCGGCGAGGTGGTCGAGGAGGGGCGCGGCGGAGGCGAGGTGGGTGTCGGTGTGGATGGCGGGCATGCCGTCGGCGGTCCAGGTGCGGCGCGTGTCGAGGAGGGCGCGGATGCGGTCGGCGCGGTGCGGTGGGGCGAACTCGACGCCGAGGGGGGCGGCGGGGCCGCGCTGGTTGGCCATCACCGCGATGCCGTCGGTCACGGGGGCGTACGGCGTCGGGTGCCAGCCGTGCCAGTCGTGGCCGGGTTGCCAGGCGGGGACCGGATGGAGGCGGTTGGCCCGGGCGCGTACGGGGACGCGGCCGGCGACGCGGTGGAGGGTGCCGCCCTGGGTGTCGGCGGCCTGCACGACGTTGACGGGCTCGGCCCAGGCGTCCAGGGCGCGGTCGACGTCCTGGACCGTGCGGGCCCTCAGGAGGGGGAGGAGGGCGCTGAAGCCGAGGTCTTCGGTGACGCGGGGCGGGTAGCGCAGGGCGAGCGCCCCGGCTTCGCCGTCGGCGGCGATTCCGTTCCCACCCGCACCCCCCGTACCGCTTTCGTCGTCGGCTGCGAGTGGCCTCCGCGGGCCGTCCCCGCCGTCGGCGGCCTGCGGGTCGTACGGCCATGCCGAGGTATCCCCCACGCCTGAGCCTTCCGGCTCCCCGTCGATCGCCGGGCCCCGTTCCCCGCCGACGCCCCCCGCCTCCGGCCCCCCGGCCACTGCCGGGCCCCGGGACCCGCCGACAACCCCCGACGCCAGCCCCTCCGGCCCCCCGGCGATCACCGGGCCCCTGGGGGTCTCGATCAGTTCGATCTCGATGGGGGGCTCACCGGCGATCTCCACCGTTTCGGTGTGCCGTGCGGCCCGGTGCCAGCGGCCGTCCGGGCCGAGGGCCTCGACCCCCGCGCCCGCGCGGCGCAGGCGTTCGCGGTACAGGTCCTGGTAGTCGGCCATGGCGTTGGTGATGGCCCAGGCGACCGTGCCGGTGTGGCCGAAGTGGGCGATGCCGGGGACGCCGGGCACCGCCAGGCCGATGACGTCGAACTCGGGGCAGGAGAGGTGGATCTGCTGGTAGACGCCGGGGTCCTCGATGAAGCGGTGCGGGTCGCCGGCGATCAGGGCGTGCCCGGACTCGGTGCGGGCGCCGGACACGAGCCAGCCGTTGCTGCCGGCGGTGCCGGGACCGTCGGTGGCGAACAGGCCCACGGCGTCGGGGCCGAGGTGCCGTATCGCCTGCTCGCGCCAGAGCTTGGCCGGGAAGCCGGCGAAGAGGAGGTGGGTGGCGAGCCAGACGCCGAGCGGGGTCCAGGGCCGCCAGCGGCCGGGGCCGAGGCCGGTGCGGGTGAACTCCGGGGCGCGACGGGCGCCTTCCGGCAGACCCTCGTTGACGCCGTCCACGTACGCGCGCACCCATTCGGCCGTCTCGGCGTCCCGGCGTTCCAGCGCGGCGAAGCAGCGGCGGGCGGTGTCGTCGAGGCGGGCCCGGCGGGCGAGGACGTCCCACGAGAGGGCGTCCGCGCCCAGGAACGAGGCCGAGGTGCCCTGGGAGCGGTGGCGTTCGACCTCCAGTTGCCAGGCGCGGTCGAGCGCGGTCACCCGCCCCTGGGCCCGGGCCAGTTCGCGGGCGCCGGAGGCGCGCAGGTGGGGGATGCCCCAGGTGTCGCGGTAGGTCTCGGTGGTCACCCGGGAACCCCCTCTGTTTTAGGTAAGCCTTGCCTAAGTATTCAGCGGTGGGGGAATCGTACGCGAGCCGTGCGGCACACCGGGCCGGGGGCCGTACCGGCAGACGTACAACCATTCGAGTACGTCGTGGGTCGAGTGGGGCGTCCGTCACCAGTGGGGGAGATTCAGTGCGCAGAGTTCTGACCGCGGGCGCCGTGCTCGCCGCCGTCGCCGCCGTTCCACCGGCGCCGCCGGCATCCGCCGCCGCCCCCTACAAGGGGGCCAACACCGCCACCGTCCAGGACGACTTCAACGGGGACGGGTACCGGGACGTCGTGATCGGCGCCCCGGACGCCAAGTACGGCAGCGTGACGAAGGCCGGCGCCGTCGTCGTGCTGTACGGCTCGGCCTCGGGCGTGAGCACGGCCCACCGCCAGGTCATCACCCAGGCCACGACCGGGATTCCGGGAACCCCGGGGAAGAACGACCGCTTCGGCCAGACCGTCACCACCGCCGACCTGGACCGCGACGGATACGCGGACCTGGTCGTCGGCACGCCGCGCAAGTACTTCGGTCTGCAACAGGGCCTTCGCGGCAGCGTCACGGTGATCTGGGGCGGCCCCGGCGGCCTCAAGGGCGGCGCCGACATCGCCCCGCCCGCCGGATACGGTCAGGGCAGCTCTTACTGCCTCTTCGGGCAGTCGCTCGCCACCGGCGACATGAACGGCGACGGCGCCCCCGAGCTGGCCGTCGGCAGCACCTGCCAGAGCGCCACCTACACCGGCCCCTTCACCCGGAGCGGAAAGCCGGCCTCCCAGTACCTCGGCCAGCGCCTCAAGCGCAGTGTGGTCATGGGTGACGTGGACGGCGACGGCAAGGCCGAGCTGTTCTCGCTGCCCGGTCCCGTCCTGGCCGACAGCGGGCCCCTGAGCGTCGTCCAGGACGACCCGGCCGCCACCCCGGCCTCGCTCCCGCTCGCCCACGGCTGGTACGGGCAGGTCGGCGACGTCAACGGCGACGGCTACGGCGACCTCGTCACGGGCGTCCCGAGCGGCGGCCACACCGGCGGCGAGATCCAGGTCCTGTACGGCAGCGCGCACGGCATCGCCGCCGGCCAGCAGCCGGTGGCCATCCACCAGGACACGCCGGGCGTACCCGGGGTCGGCAAGGACGGCGGCCAGTTCGGCTCGTCGCTCAGCATCGGCGACGTCGACGGCGACAAGTACGCCGACGTGTTCGTCGGCGTGCCGTACAAGACCGTCGGCTCGGCCAAGTGGGCTGGTGAGGCCGTGCTGCTGCGCGGTTCCGCCACCGGGCTGACCGGCGCCAAGGCCACCGGCTACACCCAGAACACGGCGGGCGTTCCCGGCACCGCCGAGTCGGAGGACTACTTCGGCTGGGCCGTCCACCTCGCCGACGTCGACAAGGACGGGAAGGCCGACGCCCTCGTCGGCGCTCCCGGCGAGAACACGGACGGCCTGGTGTGGGCCGCCCGCGGTTCGGCCGGCGGACCGGTGACGAACGGCTCGGTCGCCATCTCCGGCCAGAGCGCCGGCATCACCCCCGGCTCGGCCGCGCTCAGCTTCGGCGCCGCACTGCCCAGCACCTCGGTGACCCGGTAACGCACCTGCACCGCGGCGGGCGGACCCGGGGCCGGCCGGGCGGCGGGCGGGTCCCGGGCGAGGCATGATCGACGCATGGACGTCACCCTGCACCTCGCCCAGGACCCCGAGGCCGACGCGCTGCTCGGGCGCAGTCCGCTCGCCGCGCTGACCGGGATGCTGCTGGATCAGCAGGTCCCGATGGAGTGGGCGTTCAAGGGACCCCGGACCATCGCCGACCGGCTCGGCGTCGCGGCCGGCGGAGATCTCGACGCCCACGACATCGCCGCGCTGGACCCGGAGGCCTTCGCCGCGCTGCTCTCCGAGAAGCCGGCCGTACACCGCTACCCGGGCTCGATGGCCAAGCGCATCCAGCAGCTGTGCCAGTACCTCGTCGAGCACTACGACGGGGACGCGGAGGCGGTCTGGCGGGGCGTCGGCAGCGGCGCCGAGCTGCTGAAGCGGCTGCAGGAACTGCCCGGTTTCGGCAAGCAGAAGGCGCAGATCTTCCTCGCGCTGCTCGGCAAGCAGCTCGGGGTCACCCCCACGGGCTGGCGGGAGGCGGCGGGCGCGTACGGCGAGGCGACGTCCTTCCGGTCCGTCGCCGACATCACCGGGCCCGAGTCGCTGGCGAAGGTCCGCGCCCACAAGCAGGAGCTGAAGGCGGCGGCGAAGGCGGCGAAGGCCTCCCGCGGGTAAAGGCTCCGGACGCGCAGACGCCCCGGGCGTCACCCGATCGGCCCTTCTCTGCTGGCCGCCCCCGCTTTGCCGGTCCAAGCATGGACCATGACCGAGGCACCGAACAGCGGTCCGGACTGGGGCCGTGAGTACGACGACCAGCGCGCCCACGCGACACAGTCGCCCGGCGCGGGGCACGCGCACCACGAGCCCGAGCCACCGTTCGAAGGCCCCCTGCACGCCCTGTCCCGGGCCGCCTGGCAGGTGGTCCTGGGCACCGGGATCGCCTCGCTGATCCTCGGCGTCCTGGTCCTGGTGTGGCCCGGCCCCTCCCTGCTCGCCGCCGGCGTCCTCTTCGGCGTCTACCTCCTGGTCAGCGGCATCTTCCAGCTGGTCTCCGCGTTCGGCACGCACAAGACGACCTCGCTGCGCGTGCTGGCCTTCATCAGCGGCGCCGTGTCCGTCCTGCTCGGCCTGTTCTGCTTCCGCGGGCCCATGCAGTCGATCCTGCTGCTCGCCCTGTGGATCGGCATCGGCTGGCTGATCCGCGGCATCACCCAGACCCTGGCCGCCCTGCACGATCCCCGGATGCCCGCCCGCGGCTGGCAGATCTTCCTCGGGATCGTCACCTTCGTCGCCGGGATCGTGCTGATCGACTCGCCGTTCCGGTCCGTCGCCGTGCTGACCGTCGTCGCCGGCATCTGGCTGGTCGTGGTGGGGATCACCGAGATCGTCACCTCGTTCGGCATCCGCCGCCGGGCCAAGGCCGTCCCGCAGACCGTGTGATCCCGGGCGTCAACCGCGCGCCCCGCTCCTCCGCCGAGCGGGCGAATCTCGCGCCCGGCATGCGGCATTCCGCGTCCGCCCCGGGGAGACACCCACTGTGAGCAGGACCCCGAGCCGTCCCCGCAGCCGCACCTGGCTGCGGGTGCTCGTGCTGCTCCTCGCCCTGTGGGTGCCCGGCGTCCACGCGCAGGCCCAGGCGGCCCCCGCGCTGGGCGTATCCGACGAGGCCTTCGAGCACGACGTCTTCGACGCGCTCGTACGGCCGCCCGCCCGCGTCGTCCACCGGGCCGACGCGCCCGAGCGTCCGGCGCCCCTTCCCGACCCGGGACCCGCCCGGCCGGCGGCCCGGACGTGCCACGCCACGCCACGGGTGCCGTACTCCCCTCCCCTGCTGCGCACGGTGGTCCTGCGCTGCTGACAGACCCGCGTTCCCCCGCGACAGGTCGGTCGGCTCGACGCAAGGAGCACAGCCATGCCCATGGATCCCTACGCCGTCCTGCGCGCCCTGCTGCGCGCGGAGGCCAGACGTGCGGCGGCACCCAGGCCGGAGCAGAAGGAGGAACCGCCGCGGCCGCCCGGACAACAGGGCCGCTGAACCGCTGCCGGCGGGGGCGGGCGACCGCCTCCGCCGGCGGCTCCCGCCCCGCTCGCGGTCCACAGCCTGTGCACAACGGCCGTGCGGCCCGAATTCGCGGACCGCCCCGTCCGGTTCGGCCGGGAGCAGCGACTCGCCCTCGGCCGAACGGAGGAATCCGAGGCCGCCGGCGTCCTGAACGGCGGGGGACGGGGCGGTCCCGCGGTCGCTCACGCCCGGCACCTCCTCCCGATAGCTGCACCTACGCCCGGTTTGCGGCATCTTTTCAAGCGCCGCACTCCGCCGCCATGGCTGCGCCCGGAACGTCTTGACCGGTAGGCTTTCCGTGTGATCTTCAAGCGCATCGGAAACGGCCGGCCGTACCCCGACCACGGCCGGGAAAGCACCCGGCAGTGGGCGGACGTCGCGCCGCGCCCGGTCCGCCTCGATCAGCTCGTGACCACCAAGCAGCAGCTCGACCTGGAGACCCTGCTGGCGGAGGACTCGACGTTCTACGGCGACCTCTTCGCGCACGTCGTGAAGTGGCAGGGCGACCTCTACCTGGAGGACGGGCTGCACCGCGCCGTCCGCGCCGCCCTCCAGCAGCGCCAGGTGCTGCACGCGCGCGTGCTCGAACTGGACTGACCGGCGCGCCACGGCCGTCGTCCTTGACCCTTTCGGGTTCCGCTGAGCGGCATCGACTGATCATCTAATAGGCATCGCCGCCCAGGCGCACTACGCTGCGCCCATGAGCATGCTGACTCCCCCTGGCATGGGCGGCCAGTACCGGATCACGGGGGACAAATACCCTCGGATGCGTCCGCCGCGCCGACGCGGCAGGCTCGTGGCCGCGGTGGTGGCGTCCGTCGCCGTCCTCGGCCTGCTCGGCTGGGGCACCCTGCAGCTCATCGACGTCTTCACCGGCGGCAAGAAGGGCGCGGTGGCCTCCGCCAGGACCGGCTGCCGGACCAAGGCCGCACCGGCGGCCCAGGTCAGGACCCTGCCCAGGCCCGGCGACATCACCGTGAACGTCTACAACGCCACCCAGCGCACCGGGCTCGCCAAGGAGACCGCGGACGCGCTGGGGAAACGCGGCTTCAAGATCGGCGACGTGGGCAACGCGAGCGGGGAGTTCGACAAGAAGGTCAAGGGCACCGGGATACTCCTCGGCCCGCCCGACGCCCGGAACACCTCACTGGCGGTGCTCGCGACGGAGGTCTCCGGCGCCGAACAGCGCACCGCCGCCGGCCGCAAGGGCGCCGCCGTGGACCTGATCATCGGCGACGCCTTCAAGGGCCTGACCCCGCCTGCGGCCGCTCAGCAGGCACTGACCGCGTTGAGCGCACCGAAGCCGACGGCATCTCCCGAAAAGAGCTGCTGACGAGCGCCCCCGAAGGGGCACAAGGCTGCGTCGACGTACGGCTCCGCCGCGTGGGCGCGACACGTCACGACGCACCCGCACCCGCGAACGGCGATCCAGCGGCACCCCGCCGGACGGACTACTCAGCCGCGCCGTACAGGCGGTCCCCCGCGTCCCCCAGCCCCGGCACGATGTACCCGTGCTCGTTGAGGTGGTCGTCCACCGCCGCCGTCACGACCGTCACCGGCGTCCCCGCCAGCTCCCGCTCCATGACCTCGACGCCCTCGGGAGCCGCAAGCAGGACGACCGCGGTCACGTCGTCGGCGCCCCGCTTGATCAGCTCCTGGATCGCCGCGACCAGCGTGCCCCCCGTGGCCAGCATCGGGTCCAGGACGTACACCTGGCGGCCCGAGAGGTCCTCCGGCATGCGCGAGGCGTACGTGGAGGCCTGCAGCGTCTCCTCGTTGCGGATCATGCCCAGGAAGCCCACCTCCGCGGTCGGCAGCAGCCGGACCATGCCGTCGAGCATGCCGAGGCCGGCGCGCAGGATCGGCACGACCAGCGGGCGCGGGCGGGCGAGCTTGACGCCGGTGGTCTGCGCGACCGGCGTCCGGATGTCGACGGCCTCGGTGCGCACGTCCCGTGTGGCCTCGTAGGCGAGCAGGGTGACCAGCTCGTCGGCCAGCCGGCGGAAGGTCGCGGAGTCGGTGCGCTGGTCGCGCAGCGTGGTGAGCTTGTGGGCGACCAGGGGGTGGTCGACGACGTGGAGACGCATGCCCCTAACGGTACCCGCGCCCGACACCCCGCCGACCCTGGCGTCGGACCCGCCGTCCGGGGGAAAGTGGGAGGGAGGACTGGGGTGGTGCGACGTGCCTGAACTGCCTGAGCTGCCCGACGACACGGGCGGCGATCCCGAGATAACCGAACCACCGGCACCGGAGACGGACGCCGAGCGGCGGCGCCGCCGGGCCCGGTTCCTGCGCGACCTCGCCGAGGCCCGCGCGCTGCGCGCCCGGGTCCAGCCGCGACGCGCCAAGGCCGCACGGTTGCGCCACGCGATGCGCATGCGGACGTTCCGCTGGTAGGGAGGAACCCCTGTGAGCCTTGTGAGCACGACACTGTAGGGAAGTTCTCGGTGAGGAAGTTCCGCGCGCGCCCCGTCGTTTGCGAGGTGGGGGTGCGTGGGTGCGCGGAAAAGCCGCGTACGATCCGCAGGTGGCGGCAACGAACGCTCAACACACAGGGAGCCGAAGACGTCCCCTGAAAGCCATGTTTCTGCCACGATTCCGAGTGGGTGGGGCTCGGAGCCCAGGCTCTCTCCGCCCAAGTACCTCCGCCGGGGGGACCCCCAACCGGCACGCCTATGACCAGTGGGAGAGTCACGGTGTACTTCGCCGCACTGCTCGCGCGCACCGAAGACGGGTGGGAAGCGAGCGACACAGAGCTCGACGATGTGGAGACCCTGTCGGATCTGGCCGACCTGGCCCGGGAAGCCTCTCCCGACGACGACACGGTGCTCGTCCTGATCGAGCAGGAGGACGCCTGGTTCGGCGTCGTCCGCGTGGACGGCGAGGACGACCCTCGCATCTACGTCTCGGACGCCGCCGCCGCCCAGCGCAGCGCGTACGGCGAGCTGCTGCTCACCGACGAGCTGCTCGGCCGGGAGCCGGGTGCCGACGACGGCCCCGACCTGGACTCCCTGGACCTCGACGGCACGGAGGACGGCGAGTCCGAGTCCGACGAGGACGACGAGGAGGAGGAGGGCGGCGCCGACGCGGTCCCGCACAGCCCCGTGGGCGACAGCCAGATCCTCGACGACCTGGGCATCGGCGAGAAGGAACTGCGCGCCCTGGACGCCGATGACGCGCTCAGCTCGATCGCCGAGGCCCTGGGCGCCTCGGAGGTGCTGGAGACCGTCCGCTGACCGCACCACAGGACACGCAGGGCCCCGTGGACCCGGTACGCGACCGCTGGCGGGCCGCGATGCGGCTCGCCCTGGACGAGGCCGAACGGGCCGTCCAGGGCGGGGACGTCCCCGTCGGCGCCGTCATGCTGTCCCCGGACGGTACGACGGTGCTGGCCACCGGGCACAACGAGCGCGAGGCCACCGGTGATCCCACGGCCCACGCGGAGGTCCTCGCGATCCGGCGGGCCGCCGCCCGGCTCGGGGAGTGGCGGCTGGCCGGCTGCACCCTCGTGGTCACCCTGGAGCCGTGCACGATGTGCGCCGGCGCGATCGTCCAGTCCCGGATCGACCGGGTGGTCTACGGCGCCCGGGACGACAAGGCGGGCGCGGCGGGCTCGCTCTGGGACGTGATCCGCGACCGGCGGCTCAATCACCGTCCGGAAGTCGTGGAGGGCGTTCTCGCGACGGAGTGCGCACGGCTTCTCACCGGGTTTTTCCGGGACCGCTGAATTCCGATTTCAAACCACGCCCCACCTTGCTGTAAGGTCTCCCTCGGTAGCGTGTCCGAGCGGCCGAAGGAGCTCGCCTCGAAAGCGAGTGTGGCGCAAGTCACCGAGGGTTCAAATCCCTCCGCTACCGCTCGAAGAAGGGCCCCGTCGAAAGACGGGGCCCTTCGTGCGTCCTGAGGAGGCGACGCAGAGGGAGCGAGGTCCTCAAGTGCGCGCCGTCTTCGGGGGGATGCGGCGGCCCGCGCCCTCGTGGTGGGGGCCTGCCCGCCCCCGGACTCCTGCCGGATCCGCCGGGTGCCGGCTCCGCCCTGCCCGGCGCCGCGGCCGTGGGGGCCCGGCAAAGGACTTTCGGCGGCGGGCCGTTGGTTCCCAAAAGGGGCGTGAAGGTTACACTCGCCGCCGGCAGCAGGGGGCCCGCAGGGCACAAGTACAGGGGAGGCCGCGGTGGCGGTGAACGCCAAGAAGATCGCCGTGTACGTGCTCGTGGTCTTCGCGCTGTACGTGATCATCACGGACCCGGCCAAGGCGGCCGACTACGTCCAGATAGGCTTCGAGGGCATATCGGACGCGGCCAAGGCCATCGGCGACTTCATGACGTGGGTCGCCAACGGAGGAAAGAGCTGAGGTACACCCCATGATCCGCCACCTGGTCCTCTTCAAGCTCAACGAGGGCGTCGAGCGCGACGATCCGCGAGTCGTGGCGGGCGTGGAGGCCTTCCGGGCGCTCGGCGGCCAGATCGAGGAGCTGCGCTTCTGGGAGTGCGGCTGGAACACCAGCGACCGGCCGATCGCCTACGACTTCGCGATCAATTCGGCGGTCGAGGACACCACCGCCCTCCAGCGCTACCTGGAGCACCCGGCCCATCAGGCGGGCGTCGCGCTGTGGCGCGAGTTCGCCACGTGGGTGATCGCCGACTACGAATTCTGAGTCCCCCGCACCCCCAGCCCTCCGCCGGTACGGCGGGGGGCTTTCCTGCGTTTTACGCCCCAACTTGTCATTGTTTGAGCACAACACGGTGTTATGCGGTGCTTGCACACAGTGCACATCTCTTGTGATGCTATGACCACTTTTGACGGATGCTTGATCGATGAAGAGGTGGCGTTGACCGTGTCGGCCAGTACTGCGCCGCCCCAGGAGGAGGGGGCCGCCCCCGCGCCCGCGGCCCCCGAGAAGCGGCGCGGCGCCGACACCCGAGCCCTCACCCAGGTGCTCTTCGCCGAGCTGAAGGAGCTCACGCCGGGCACGCCGGAGCACAACCGGGTACGGGGGACGCTGATCGAGGCCAACCTCCCGCTCGTGCGCTACGCGGCCGCCCGCTTCCGCTCCCGCAACGAGCCGATGGAGGACGTCATCCAGGTCGGCACCATCGGCCTGATCAACGCCATCGACCGCTTCGACCCGGACCGGGGCGTGCAGTTCCCCACCTTCGCGATGCCGACCGTGGTCGGCGAGATCAAGCGCTACTTCCGGGACAACGTCCGCACGGTCCACGTGCCGCGCCGGCTGCACGAGCTGTGGGTGCAGGTCAACAGCGCCACCGAGGACCTCACCACGCTCTTCGGCCGCTCGCCGAGCACGGCCGAGATCGCCGAACGGCTGCGGATCAGCGAGGAGGAGGTCCTGGGCTGCATCGAGGCGGGACGCTCCTACCACGCCACCTCGCTGGAGGCCGCCCAGGAGGGCGACGGGCTGCCCGGCCTGCTGGACCGGATCGGCTACGAGGACCCGGCCCTGGACGGCGTGGAACACCGCGACCTGGTCCGGCACCTGCTCGTCCAACTCCCCGAGCGCGAACAGAGAATCCTTCTCCTGCGCTACTACAGCAATCTCACCCAGTCACAGATCAGCGCCGAACTCGGCGTGTCCCAGATGCATGTCTCCCGGCTCCTCGCCCGAAGCTTCCAGCGGTTGCGCTCCGCGAATCGCATCGACGCATAGAAGGACGCAGGGGAAGCACAGCAGGCGCACGGGAGCACAGCCGGGAACACCCCCTGCATCGCAAACCCGCTCGATCCATCACCGCCACGAGCGAATCGCTCACCTGCGAAGATGCCGACAGTTGAGCCCCGAAAAAGCGTCAGACCCCTTCTTTCCAGGGCGGATTCGCATCTTGCATGTCGACATGTCACTACAGCGTGTTGCCGACATGTGACATTCTGCCGGAGACGCGTTTGCCGGGCCTTCGGCTCCGGTATTCAGGTGAAGGCTGCGTTGCTCGAAAGATGACGCCGCCCCGACCGTCCCGCGACCCAAAGGGGGTGGCATGTCCGCAGACCAGGGCAGCTCGAAGGTGCTGACGCCCGCGAAGAGCGAGGCTGCACCCAAGGAGCTCGACGCTTTCGACGTCCTCGACGGCATCGAGGGCGTCACGGCCCTCGACGCCGTGCCGGCCCCGCCCGCCCAGGCGGCCGCCGACGCTCCGGCCCCGCCGGCCTCGGGAGACATCGACACCCGTACCCTGTCCCGCTCCCTGTTCCTGCGGCTCGCCGCACTCGACGAGGACAGCCCCGAGCGGGCCTACGTCCGGGACACGCTGATCGAGCTGAACCTGCCGCTGGTCCGCTACGCGGCCGCGCGCTTCCGCTCTCGCAACGAACCGATGGAGGACATCGTCCAGGTCGGCACCATCGGCCTGATCAAGGCGATCGACCGCTTCGACTGCGAACGGGGCGTGGAGTTCCCCACGTTCGCGATGCCGACGGTCGTGGGCGAGATCAAGCGCTTCTTCCGGGACACCTCCTGGTCGGTCCGCGTCCCGCGCCGCCTGCAGGAGCTGCGCCTGGCCCTCACCAAGGCCAGCGACGAGCTGTCCCAGAAGCTGGACCGCTCCCCGACGGTGACGGAGCTGGCCGCGGTGCTCGGCGTCTCCGAGGAGGACGTGGTCGACGGCCTCGCGGTCGGCAACGCCTACACCGCCTCCTCGCTGGACTCCCCCGCCCCCGAGGACGACGGCGGCGAGGGCTCCCTGGCCGACCGGCTCGGCTACGAGGACACGGCCCTGGAGGGCGTGGAGTACCGCGAGTCCCTGAAGCCCCTGCTGGCCAAGCTCCCGCCCCGGGAGCGCCGGATCATCATGCTGCGCTTCTTCGCCAACATGACCCAGTCGCAGATCGGCGAGGAGGTCGGCATCTCCCAGATGCACGTCTCCCGGCTGCTGACCCGGACCCTGGCCCAGCTGCGGGAGGGCCTGATCTCCGACTGACCCTTCATTTCTGATGCCCCGTCATCCACACTTGCCCGATGCTGCGAGCGACAGGGTCGGGCGGGGCGGCGGGCACGACATGGACACGTGGCCGCCGAGGCGCCGTGACGGCAGCGTCGGCGGCCGTCGTCGTCCTGGGCGGGGTACTGGCCGCGTGCGCGGGCCACGGCCCGGGCGGCGGTTATGTCGCGGTCGGCTCGGCGGGCGGTCCCCAGAAGCAGGGTGCGGCGAGCGCGCCGACAGGCTCGGTGTCGCTGGTGCCGCTCGACGGCGCAAGCGGAAAGGGTCCCGGCGGAGCGGGCAGCCCCCCGGCGCTCACGCCCGGTTCCGCACCCGGGCCGAGCGGCGGGCCACCCCCACCCGACGGCCCGGCGCGGTCCACACCGTCACCGGACGCGCCGAATCCGTCCACGCCGAATCCGTCCATGACGGGCCCGTCCACGCCGGACCCGTCCGGCCGCACCGGCGGCGAGCGCGGCGGCACCGGCGGCCGTACGACCCCTCCCGGCCCCTCGCCCGCCCCAACTCCCGGCCGCAGCAGGGCTCCCGCGCCCGCCGACCTCTCCTGGGGCAAGCCGGTGACCGAGGCCACGGATCGGCGCTGGTGCCAGAAGGTGACCGTGGCCTTCCACAACTCCGGCGGTGCGGCGGTGCGTTCGGGCTCGGTGAGTTTCGGGACGCACATCATCGGCGCGCTCGGTATCGACTGGGGGACGGTCACCTCGACGGTGGACCTCCCGTCGCCGATCGCTCCGGGCGCGCGCGAGCACCCCGCCTGGACGGTGTGCGTCGACGCCTGGCGCGTGCCGCTCGGCATGCACATCGAGACGCGGGACGTGTCCGTCCGGTGGAGCTGACCGCCGAGGGCGCGTGCTACTTCAGCGCCAGCCAGGCGACGCCGGCCACCACGGCCAGGGCCACGATGACGCCGATGATCACGCCGATGCGGGGGCCGGAGGGAGCGGCCGCCTGCGGCTGGCGTCCCTGCGGAGCCTCGTCGACGAACGCGCGGAACATCTGGGTGCTGCCGGCGGGGTCGTAATTGCCCTGGGGGCCCTGGGTGTTAGCCATGGCCCGAGACACTAGCGAATCCACGTGAGCGACCCAAGTGCGGGGCCACCGGGACAGACGGGGGCAGCTCACACGCACCGACCTGCGTATTTACAGTAGCAATACTTGCCTTTGCCAAGTTTTTGCGTCGCGGGCACCCCGATTTGTTTGCCTGCAGCAACCAAACGTCGTTATGGTTGCCCCAAGCAACGAATACGGGAGGTGTGATGGCCGAGCAGACGCAGTTCGAAGAGCTGGCGCGTCAGCTCAGTGCCGTCGGAGCCGTGAAACGGGACATGGGGCGGATCCTGCCGCCCGACTGCCCGGCCGGCTCGGCCGCCGTGCTGACCCTGCTCGGCCGCCACGGGGACATGCGCATGAGCAAGCTCGCCGAGCTGCTGGCCGTGGACATGTCGGTCACCAGCCGGCATGTCGCGCACGTCGCCGCGCGCGGCTGGATCGAGCGGCACCCGGACCCGGCGGACAAGCGCTCGCGCATCCTGCGCCTGACGCCCGCCGGCCTGGAGCAGCTGGACGAGCTGTCCCGGCGGACCACGCGTCTGCTCGCCGAGCGGCTCGCCGACTGGACCGACGACGAGGTGGCCCAGCTGATCCGGCTGATGACCCGCCTGCGCGAGTCGTTCGGCGACTGCCGGTCCACCGCGTTCCGGCTCCCGGTCCCCGTGACCGCTCCCGTAGTCGAAGAGACCACCCGTACACCCGCAAGCACGTAGGAAAAGGAAGCCCATGGCAACGACCACACCAGCCGGTGTGCGGGCTCACGCCAAGCACGGGGGAGGCTCCGCGGAGCACGCCCCCATGACGCACCGGCAGATCATGGAGGCGCTGTCCGGCCTGCTCCTGGGCCTGTTCGCCGCCATCCTCTCCTCGACGATCGTCACCAACGCACTGCCGACGATCATCAAGGACCTGGGCGGCGGCCAGTCCGCCTACACCTGGGTCGTCACCGCGGCCCTGCTCGCCATGACGGCCTCCGTGCCGCTGTGGGGCAAGCTCGCCGACCTGGTCAGCAAGAAGGCGCTCGTCCAGATATCCCTGGTCATCTATGTCGCGGGCTCGGTCATCGCCGGCCTCGCGCAGAACCCGGCGATGCTGATCAGCGCCCGTGTGGTGCAGGGCCTCGGCGCCGGCGGTCTGTCCGCCCTGGTGCAGGTCATCATGGCCGCGATGATCTCCCCGCGCGAACGCGGCCGTTACTCCGGCTACACCGGTGCCACCTTCGCCGTGGCCACCGTCGGCGGTCCGCTGCTCGGCGGTGTCATCACCGACACCGACTGGCTCGGCTGGCGCTACTGCCTGTTCGTCGGTATCCCCTTCGCGCTGATCGCGCTCGTCGTGCTGCAGAAGACCCTGCACCTGCCGGTCGCCAAGCGCCAGGTCAAGGTGGACTGGCTCGGCGCGTTCTTCATCACCGCCGCCGCCTCGCTGCTGCTGATCTGGGTGACCTTCGCCAACGACAAGTACGACTGGCTGTCCTGGCAGACGTACACGATGGTGGGCGGCACGCTCGTGCTGACGCTGCTGTTCGTGTTCACCGAGACCAAGGCCTCCGAGCCGATCATCCCGCTGCGCCTGTTCCGCAACCGCACCATCTCGCTGGCCTCGCTGGCCTCGCTGTTCGTCGGTGTGGGCATGTACTCGGGCACCGTCTTCTTCTCGCAGTACTTCCAGCTGGCCCGCGACAAGTCGCCGACGATGTCCGGCGTCATGACCATTCCGATGATCGGCGGCCTGTTCGTCGCGTCCATGGTCTCCGGCCGGTTCATCACCAGCACCGGACGCTGGAAGGGCTGGCTCGTCGCCGGCGGTGTCTCCCTCACGGCGGGCCTGGCTCTGCTCGGCCTGATGCGCTACGACACCCCGTACTGGGAGCTGTCCATCTACATGGCGCTGCTGGGCATCGGGGTCGGCATGATGATGCAGAACCTGGTGCTGTCCACGCAGAACCAGGTCGCCCCGGCGGACCTGGGCGCCGCCTCCTCCGTGGTGAGCTTCTTCCGCTCCCTCGGCGGTGCGGTCGGCGTCGGTGTGCTCGGCTCGGTGATGTCGGAGCGCATCACGCACTACGCCAAGGACTCCATCACGGACCTGAGCCCGAAGGCGCGGATGGCCGCGGCGAAGGCCGTGGGCGGCGGCGACCTGCCCGACATGAACGCGCTGCCCAAGCCGGTCCGCATCTGGCTGGAGGGCGCCTATGGCCACGGCATCGCGGACGTCTTCCTCTACGCCGCCCCCTTCGCCCTGATCGCGTTCTTCACGGTGCTGTTCATCAAGGAGGTCCCGCTGCGGACGACCGGCGCGCTGGCCCAGGCCGCGCAGGAGAAGGCCGGAGCCGTCGCGGAAGCCGCCACCCCTGTCGAGACCATGCTGGAGACCGCCGTGCAGGAGCCCGTCCAGGAGAACGTGCCCAGCTGGGCCGAGCCCGTCGTCGCGGCGGACCGTTTCCAGGAGACGCCGGCCGGCGCTGCCGCCGCCCGGCAGCTGACCGCCCTCGCCACGCTCGCCGAGCCCGGCACCGGTGGCGGCACCCCGGTGCACGGCTTCGTCCGCGGCGCCGAGAGCGCCCCGGTCCCGCGGGCCGCGGTCACCCTGATCTCGCTGTCCGGCCGCCAGCTGGGCCGCGCGGTCGCCCAGGCCGACGGCGCCTACGCCGTCGACGCCCCGGGCACCGGCAGTTACGTCCTGATCGCCTCCGCCGACGGCTACCAGCCGCAGGCCTCCACCATCGTGGTCGGCGAGGAGCCGCTGCCGTACGACATCCTGCTCAGCGGCACCAGCGGGCTGACCGGTGTGGTCCGGGCCGCCGGGAGCGCGCTGCCGGTGAAGGACGCCATGGTGATCGTCACCGACGTCCGCGGTGACCTGCTGGCCACCGCCGCCACCGGCGAGCAGGGCGACTTCGCCTTCGGCGACCTGGTGCCGGGCGCGGTGACCGTCGCCGTCAACGCGAACGGGTTCCGGCCGCGCGCGCTGCCGGTCGAGGTCGGTGCCACCGGGGTCACCCGGATCGAGGTCGACCTGGACGCCGGCGCCCGTCTCCAGGGGGTCGTCAAGGCCCCGCACGGTCCGCTGGCCGACGCCCGCGTGACGCTCGTCGACCAGGCGGGCAACGTGGTCGGCACCGCCACCACCGGCACGGACGGCGCATACGCCTTCACCGACCTGGACAGCGGCGAGTACACCGTCATCGCGACCGGCTACCCGCCGGTGGCGACGGCCCTGACGGTCGTGGGCGCCGGAGCCGACGGCCACGACATCCAGCTCGCCCACCCCGGCGAGTAGTTCCACCCGGCCCGTGGCGGGGCACGCTCCGAGCGGAGGTGCCCTGGCCACGGGCCGGTCTCATACGACCATTTTGTAAGGCTTTGCAGGGAGAAAACGGGATGGGACTGACCGCGAAGATCCGTACGCGGGACGGGTGGGCCGTGTCGCACGCGGTCGTCACGGTGACCGACATGACCGGTACGCAGGTGCTGCGGGCCGAGGCGGACACCGAGGGAGCCGTACGGGATGCCACCGAGCTGGCGCCGGGCGCCTACACGGTGATCGTGACGGCCGTCGGTTACGCGCCCGCCGCGTCCAGCGCCATCGTCACCGCGAGCGGCCGGGCCGAGGTCGGCGCGGTCACGCTGGCCCGGCAGGGCGGCACCGAACTGCCGCCGCCCGGGCCCTGGACCATCGACCCGGTGCACTCCTCCGTCGCCGCGGTCGCCCAGCACCTGGGGATCTCCAGCGTGCACGGCCGGTTCGCGGAGTTCGGCGGCACGATCGAGATCGCGCCCGACGACGTCACCAAGTCCCGTGTGGAGGCGGTGATCAGGGCCGCGTCCGTCGACACGGGCAACGGCATGCGCGACGGGCATCTGAAGTCCGCGGACTTCCTCGATGTCGAGCAGCATCCGGAGATCACCTACCGCTCGACGGGCCTGACCCAGGCGGGCTCCGACCGCTGGACGGTCCACGGGGAGCTGTCCATGCACGGGGTCGTACGGCCGGTGGACCTGGACCTGGCCTACCTCGGCACCGGCGCCGACCCGTGGGGCGGCACGCGCGCCGCGTTCCGGGCCACGGCCGAACTGCACCGCGAGGACTTCGCGATGAACTACAACCAGGTTCTGCAGGCGGGTATCGCGGCGATCGGTACGACGCTGAAGATCGAGCTGGACATCCAGGCGGTGCAGGGCGACACGCTGCCCCAGGCGTAGGCACAGCAGGGTCAGCCACCGGGGCAGGCGCTGCCCCTAGGCTGCCCCCATGGCACCGAACATCGCGACCAACACACGCGTATCGCTGGACGAGTTGCTGGACTTCGTACGCCCCCGCCACCGTGCCCTGCTGATCACCCGCCGGGCCGACGGTGGCCCCCAGGCCTCACCGCTGACCTGCGGCGTCGACGACTCGGGCCGGATCGTCGTGTCGACCTACCCCGAGCGCGCCAAGACCCGCAACGCCAAGCGCGACCCCCGGGTCAGCCTGGTCGTCCTGAGCGACGACTGGAACGGCCCCTGGGTCCAGATCGACGGCACCGCCGAGGTCGTCGACACCCCCGACGCGGTGGAACCGCTGGTCGAGTACTACCGCAACATCGCCGGCGAACACCCCGACTGGGACGAGTACCGCCAGGCGATGGCCAGGCAGGGCAAGTCGATCATCCGGGTGACCCCGCAGCGGTGGGGGCCGGTGGCCACCGGGGGATTCCCGGCCCGGCTGGCCCCACAGGACTGACCGGGGGCCGGCGGAAAGCGGTCAGCCGCGTTCGACCATCGCCTCGATACCGGCGATCAGCAGGTCCAGGGCGTAGGTGAAGTCCCGGTCCAGCATCTCGTCGACCGTGTCCCCGCCACGGGCCGCCAGCAGGTCCTTCGACTCCTCGATGACCTCGGCGGTCCCCGGTGCCTCGGCCACCAGGGCCATGGCCTGCCGGTGGTACTCGTCGGCGCTCAGTCCGGTGTCCGCTATCCGGGCGGTGAAGTGGGCCTCGATCGTGCCGAAGCCGTACACGAACTGGAAGACGGCCGAGATCGCCCCCGTCACCCCGCGCACGGGCAGTCCGGCCCGGCGGACGACCTGCTGGACCGCGCGGGAGAAGGCCAGCGAGTTCGGACCGATGTTGAGATAGCGCCCGGCCAGCGGCGACAGCCAGGGGTGGCGCACGAGCAGCGCCCGGTACTCGGTGGCCAGCCCGCGCAGTTGCTCGCGCCAGTCCTCGCCGCCGGCATCCGGATCGGGCAGCCCCAGCTCGCCGAACGCCACGTCCAGAGCGAGTTCCAGCAGGTCGTCCTTGGTGTCGACGTACCAGTACAGGGACATCGCGGTGACGTTCAGCTCGCCGGCCAGCCGCCGCATGGAGAACTTGGCGAGTCCTTCGGCGTCCAGCAGCCGTACGGACACGGAGGTGATCCGCTCACGGTCGAGCCCGGAGGGCTGACCGCCGCTGCGGCCGCCCCGGCGGGTCTTCTCCTCCAGCCACACGCTGGTCCGCGGAGACCGACCTGCTTCCTTCACCACCGGCCCACCTTTCTGATGTCCGCCCACTGGTCCAACTTAAGGGGCACGGGGCGGTATCCCTACGCGGCCACCGCCGTCCGGGCGCGACCAGCCGCACCCCTGCCCATGCCCCCGGGCTCTCAGGCGGCCACCCGCTCCGCCCGACGCAGCAACACCGCCGCCAGGAGCCCCCCGAGCAGCACGGCGACGGCCCCCACCAACTGACCGGCGCCCAACCCGGCGGACAGCGACCGCCCCGACGCCACGGAAGAGCTGAGCACGGCGCCCAGCACGGCGACACCGAGACCGTTGCCGAACTCGGCCAGCGTTCCGTTGAGCCCGGCCCCCACGCCCGCCTTCTCGGGAGGGATCGCGCTCATGATGGCGTGGGCCATCGCCGGGTTGGCGACGGCGCACCCCGCGCCGATCAGCAGCAGCCCCAGCAGGGTCCCCGCATAGCCCCCGGCGTCCACCTCGGCGATCGCCACCAGCCCCGCCGACATCAGCGCCATCCCGAGCGCGATGGAAGCCGGTGTACCCAGTCGGCCGGAGCACTTCGCCGACAGGCCGGTGAAGTTCAGCAGCACCACCGTCAGGGCCAGCGGAGCGGTCCGCAGGCCCGCCTCCAGCGGCCCGTACCCGAGCACGAACTGCAGGTGCTGGGTCAGCAGGAACAGCGCCCCGCCCATGCCGAACATGAGGAGCACGACCCCGGCGACCGCCCCGGTGAACCGCCGGTCCCGGAAGAAGTGCAGGTCGAGCATCGGCTCGGCGACCCTGCTCTCCCACCAGGCGAACAGGGACAGCACCAGGACCGCCACGGCCGCCAGACCGAGCACGCGCGGCGAGGTCCAGCCGTGGACGGGCCCGGAGATGATCGCGTACACGAGCGAGGCCATGCCGAGGGTGGACAGCAGCGCGCCGAGCAGGTCGGGCCGGTCGCCGCGCGGGTTCTTCGACTCCGGGACCAGGGCCACCACCGCGACGGTGCCCAGCACCGCCACCGGGATGTTGATCAGGAAGATCGCGCCCCACCAGAAGTGGTTGAGCACGAATCCGCCGATGAGAGGGCCACCCGCGAAACCGAGGGCGTTGACCGCGCTCCAGATGGCGATCGACTTCGGCTGCTCCTCGGGTGTGAAGATCTGCATCGCCACGGCGAGCGTGGTGGTCATCAGCAGGGCGCCGCCGATGCCCATGCCGGCCCGCGCGGCGATCAACTGGCCGGTGGATCCGGCGAGTCCGGCCACCAGGGAGCCGGTGCCGAACAGGGCGAGGCCCGCGACCAGCATCTTCTTCCGGCCGTAGCGGTCGGCCGCGCTGCCCGCGGCGAGCAGCAGACCGGACTGCACCAGGGAGTAGGCGTTGATCATCCACTGGATGTCGGACGTGGCCGCGTGCAGCTCGCGGGTGAGCGAGGGGATGGCCACGTTCAGGACGGTGTTGTCGAGCAGCACGGTGAGCTGGGCGAGGCAGATGACGCCGAGGATCAGCCAGCGCTGGGGATGACCTGAGGACGTGGACGCAGACATGTTGTACACCGTATAGCCGTAGCTATACGGTGTACAACACGGTTTTCCGTCAGCTCTTCTTCCGCGTGAGGTCGTAGAAGGTGGCCGAACCGGCCGTCACCTTCTTGAAGGTGCTCTGGACCCACGAGGTGATCTGCGAGGCCGTACCGCTGTCGCCTCCGCCCGCCCCGCCGAAGCCGCCGCCCGCGATGAAGTAGTGGATCCTGCCCTCGGCCACGTACTTCTTGAACTGCGCCAGGGTCGGGGACGGGTCGGTGCCGTTGAAGCCGCCGATCGCCATCACCGGGTCACCGGTGGCGAGCTGGTAGCCGGCCGCGTTCTGGGAACCGATGGACGCGGCGGCCCAGGTGTACCGCGAGGCGTCCTTCGCCAGCAGTTTCTCTGCGGCCGACGACACCTTCGCGCCGTTCAGCAGGCCGCCGGCGCCACCGCCCATGCCGCCCTTGCCCATCCGGCCGCCGCCGGGGAAGCCGTTGCCGTTCTGCGGGCTCCGGCCCGGCGCGTTCCCGGTGCCGTTCTGCTGGTTCCGGCCCGGCAGGCCGCCGCCGAAGCCGCCGCCCGGGAAGCCGTTGCCGTTCTGCCCGCCCGGGAAGCCGTTGCCGTTCTGCCCGCCCGGCATCCCCTGCCCGCCGTTCCGGCCCTGCCGGCCCTGACCGTGCTGGCCCTGCCGGCCCGGCATGCCGCCGCCGAAGCCGCCGCGGGTACCGCCGCCGGGTCCCCCGCCGCCGAAGCCCATCATGCTCGCGCCCGCCGGACCCGCCGTCGGGATGGAGCCGGTGTGCGCGGAGCCGACCGTGCTGAGGGTGTACGCCGTCGGTCCGGCGAGCGCGGCCACCAGGCCCGCGGCCGCCGCCCCGAGGGCCAGCCGGCGGGACACCCGGCCGGCGAAGACCAGGCCCAGCGCGGCCGCCAGACCGCCGACCAGCACCAGCCACCTCAGCCAGGGGAGATAGCCGGAGGTGCGGTCGAGCAGTACGTACCCCCAGGCCGCCGCGGCCACGGTGGACGCGGCGAGGGTGATCGACGCCCAGGTCTCCTTGCGCTTCTCCCACAGCAGCCCGGAGCCCATGCCGACGACGGCCGCCACGTAGGGCGCGAGGGCCACCGTGTAGTACTGGTGGAAGATGCCCGCCATGTAGCTGAAGACCACCATCGTGATCAGCAGCGAGCCGCCCCACACCAGGAACGAGGCCCGGGTGACCGACGTCCGCCTCAGCTTCCGGGTGGCCACCAGGCCCGCGGCCAGCAGGATCAGCGCGGCCGGCAGCAGCCAGGAGATCTGGCTGCCGATCTCGGAGTTGAACATCCTGTCCCAGCCGGTCGCGCCCCAGCGCCCCGAGCCGCCTCCGCCTCCGCCGCCGCCGACGCTGCCGGTCTCGTCACCGCTGATGCGGCCGAGGCCGTTGTAGCCGAAGGTCAGCTCAAGGAAGCTGTTGTTCTGCGAACCGCCGACGTAGGGGCGGGAGGAGGCCGGCCACAGCTCGACGACCGCCACCCACCAGCCGCCGGAGACGACCAGCGCGACGGTCGCCAGCCCCAGCTGGGCCAGCCGCCTGCGCAGCCTCACCGGACCGCAGACGGCGTAGACGAGCGCCAGCGGCGGCAGGATCAGGAACGCCTGCAGGGTCTTGGCGAGGAACGCGAAACCGATCGCGGCCCCGGCCCACACGAGCCACCCGGTCCGGCCGTCCTCCACGGCCCGCACGACGAAGTAGCAGGCCAGCGCCATCAGCAGGGCCAGCATCGCGTCCGGGTTGTTGAACCGGAACATCAGCGCGGCGACCGGGGTGAGCGCGAGCACCGCACCCGCGACCAGACCCGCCCCCGGGCTGAACCGGCGCCGGACGGCCGCGTACACGACCGCCACCGTGCCGGCGCCCATGAGGACTTCGGGCGTGAGGATCGCCCAGGAGTTCAGGCCGAAGACCCGCACCGACAGCTCCATCGGCCACAGGAAGGCCGAGGGCTTGTCGACGGTGATGGCGTTGCCCGCGTCCAGCGAGCCGAAGAAGAACGCCTTCCAGGACCTGCTGCCCGCCTGCACGGCCGCCGAGTAGAAGGAGTTGGCGTAACCGGAGGCGCTGAGGTCGTACAGGTAGAGCAGGAGGGTGGCGGCCAGCAGGCCGAGGAGGGCCGGGCGCGCCCAGCGCGGGTCCTCGGGCCGGCCGCGCCACAGTCTGCGCGGGAAGGGCCGCCCGGGCTCGCCGGCCCCTCTGGAGGGCGGGGGAGCGGTCGGTGACGGCCCCCGCACGGTGGAGTCGTCCTGCTGCGCCGGCCGGTCGTAGTGGGTGGTCATCGGGGGTCCCCCGGGTCGGTGTCGTGAGGGCGCACCGGCTGCAGTCGCACGGTGGCGTCCCTCCAGCTGCCGTCCGCGGCTTCACCGGCGCGGACCTGGGTGGTCGGGTGCGGCTGGTACGGCTGCTGGTACGGCACCGGCCGCTGCGGCAGCGGTGCGTACGGAGCCGTCGTGGGGTGCGCGGCGGTCGTGCCGTGCGGCGGGGTCGTGCCGTAGGCCGGGGAGGGCGGGAGGCGGGTGGCGGACACCGTCGGGGCGGCGTCGGTCTCCTCCCGGGCCGGGAAGACCCAGGCGCGGAAGAGCAGGAACCGCAGCACGGTCGCGGCCAGGTTGGCGGCGATGAGCACCGCCAGCTCGGTGGAGTGCGCCGGGCTGTCGCTGGCCGCGTCGAGGGCGGCCAGCGAGCCGCTGGTCAGCGCGAGACCGATGCCGAACACGACCAGGCCCTGTGCCTGGTGCCGTACGGCCCCGCCCCGTCCGCGCACCCCGAAGGTGAGCCGGCGGTTGGCGGCCGTGTTGGCGACCGCGGAGACCAGCAGCGCGAGGGCGTTGGCGACCTGGGAGCCGGAGAACTGCCGGAAGACGCCGTAGAGGAGGAGGTAGAACAGGGTCGACAGGCCGCCCACGACACAGAACCCGACGAGCTGCCGGGCCAGCCCCTTGGGGACGTCGGTCAGTTCGCGGTCACGCGGGTCGTCACCGAAGGGCCGGGTGAGCCGGTCCAGCGGCAGCGAGCCGCCGGCCAGGGCCCTGCCGACCCGCCAGACGCCCCTGAGGTCGTCGGTCGCGGTCTTCACGATGTGCACGGTGGAGTCGGGGTCGTCGACCCAGTCGACCGGCACCTCGTGGATCCTCAGGCCCGCCCGTTCGGCGAGCACCAGCATCTCGGTGTCGAAGAACCAGCCGGTGTCCTCCACCAGCGGCAGCAGCACTTGCGCCACGTCCCGCCGAATGGCCTTGAAGCCGCACTGCGCGTCGGAGAAGCGGGCCTGCAGGGAGCCGCGCAGGATGAGGTTGTAGGCCCGGCTGATGAACTCCCGCTTCGGGCCGCGTACGACCCGGGAGGCGCGGGCGAGCCGGGAGCCGATCGCGAGGTCCGAGTGGCCGGAGATCAGCGGTGCCACCAGCGGCAGCAGGGCGTTGAGGTCGGTGGACAGGTCGACGTCCATGTAGGCGAGGATCGGCGCCTCGGACGCGGACCACACGGTCCGCAGCGCCCGCCCCCGCCCCTTCTGTTCCAGGCGGAAGTTGACGACCTCGGGGATCTCCGCCTCCAGCCGCGCCGCCACCAGCGGGGTGGTGTCCGTGGACGCGTTGTCCGCGATCGTGATGCGGAAGGCGTACGGGAAGGTGCGCGTGAGGTGTGCGTGCAGTCTGCGGACGCACGGCTGGAGGTCCTTCTCCTCGTTGTAGACGGGGATCACTACGTCCAGGACAGGCGTACCGGCGTCTCCGGCCGGGAGGTGCTCCCGCGCCGGCAGGGTGCCGGGAGAAGAGTCGGTTCGCATGGGACCGACTCTCGTCAGACCCCCTGTCGCACCGATGTGGTGGCACTGTGCTGTGCCTGTGAGTACGACTGCCAGCCGGCCTCGGGCGCCGGGTGCGGGACGGCCGGGGCGAGGGCGGGCAGATGGACGGTGAACACCGTCCGCCCCGGGACGCTGTCGACGGTCACGGCACCGCCGTGGGCGGTCGCGACGGCCTGCACGATGGCGAGGCCGAGGCCCGTGGACCCCGTCGCCCTGGACCGCGCGGAGTCGCCCCGGGCGAACCGCTCGAAGACGTGCGGCAGCAGCTCCGGCGGGATGCCCTGCCCGCTGTCCTCGACGTCCACGCACATCCACGGTCCGCGCCGCTGCACGCGCGCGGTGACGGTCGTCCCGGGCGGGGTGTGTTTGCGCGCGTTGCCCAGCAGATTGACCAGCACCTGCTGGACGCGCGCGGCGTCCGCCGAGACCAGGGCGGGCTCGTCGGGCAGGTCGAGCCGCCAGTTGTGGTCCATGCCGGCCGCGCGGGAGTCGCTGACGGTGTCCACGACGAGCGGGATGAGGTCGGTCTGCTCGAACTGCAGCGGCCGGCCGGCGTCCAGCCGGGCGAGCAGCAGCAGGTCCTCGACCAGCAGCGTCATCCGCCCGGCCTCGGACTCGATCCGCCCGAGCGCGTGCCGGGTGTCGGGCCCGACCTGCTCGCGCCCGCGCCGGGTCAGCTCGGCGTACCCCCGGATGGAGGCGAGGGGGGTACGCAGCTCATGGCTGGCGTCCGCGACGAACCGCCGTACCCGCGTCTCGCTCTGCTGCCGGGCGTGCAGCGCACCGTGCACATGGTCGAGCATCCGGTTGAGCGCGGCGCCGACCTGGCCGACCTCGGTGTGCGGGTCGCACTCGGACTGCGGGACCCGCTCGCTGAGGTTCACCTCGCCGGTGTGCAGGGGGAGTTCGGAGACACGGGTGGCGGTGGCGGCCACCCTGCGCAGGGGGCGGGTGGCGACGCCGACGAGTACGTAGCCGGCGATACCGGCGGCGACGAGACCGGCTGCGGTGACGCTCACCTCGACGAGGATCAGGGTGTTGATCGTGTTGTCGACCGTCTCGGTCGGCAGGGCGACGTAGTAGGTGCCGTCGGCCCCGGGGACGTACCGCACGAGGTAGGTACCGAGCCCCGGGACGTCGACGGTGTGCGTGCCCGTGGTGGGCACCTTGTCCAGGGCGGCCTTCTGCTCGTCGTCGAGGGGGACGGCATGGTTGCGCTGGAAGGGACCGTTGTCGCTGGAGGATCGCCGGGCGATGACCGCCCGGGTGACCGTGCCGTCGGTGCCGACCTCGGCGGCGATGGTCTTCGGCTGCGTCGGCCCCTCGACGAAGCCTGTGAGCCTGTCCCTCGGCCCGGAGTCGTTCACGCCCCCGCCGGGTCTCATGGGCCCCGACAGGCGCTTGCCCACCTCCCCCACCTGCCCGTCCAGCTGCTCGTACAGATGCGACCGCAGCGCCACGGTCGTCACCGTCCCGATCACCGAACACACGACGGCGATCAGCACCACGGAAGCGACGACGAGCCGCGCCCGCAGGGTCCGCGGCTGTCCCGCTCGGCGTGTGCGCGGACCCGGCCGTCGTCGCCTGCTCATGACACGGCGGGCTTGATCAGGTAACCCGCCCCACGCCGGGTGTGGATCATCGGCTCACGGCCCGCGTCTATCTTCCGGCGCAGGTAGGAGATGTAGAGCTCGACGACATTGGCCTGGCCGCCGAAGTCGTACGACCAGACCCGGTCCAGGATCTGTGCCTTGCTGAGCACACGCCGCGGGTTGCGCATGAGAAAGCGCAGCAGCTCGAACTCGGTGGCCGTCAGATGGATGGACTCCCCGGCCCGCGCGACCTCGTGGCTGTCCTCGTCCAGCGTGAGGTCCCCTACGACGAGCACGGAGTCCGACCGCCGGTCGGCGGCCCCGGACCGCCGGATGAGCCCGCGCAGCCGCGCCACGACCTCCTCCAGGCTGAACGGCTTGGTGACATAGTCGTCGCCGCCGGCGGTGAGCCCGGCGATACGGTCCTCGACGGCGTCCTTCGCGGTCAGGAACAGCACGGGCACGTCCGGCAGCTCGCGCCGCAGCCGCCCCAGCACGGTGAGCCCGTCCATGTCGGGCAGCATCATGTCCAGCACGACGGCGTCGGGCCGGAACTCACGGGCGGTCTGGACGGCTCCCTGCCCGTCCCCCGCACTCCTGATCTGCCAGCCCTCGTAACGAAGAGCCATGCTCAGCAGTTCGGTGATCGACAGCTCGTCGTCCACCACAAGCACTCGGACGGGGCTCCCGTCCGGCCTCAGCAGTTCGGTGCGCCCCTGGGGCGAGGTCGTGGTCATGGTGCACACCCTCTCGGTGGCCTCTGAGAAGACGCTTTCCCCAGTCTGTGATTTCCCTGAGAAACACACAGGTGCCTCTCAGGAAGCTCCTGGGAAGCGCACCGGGATCAGACCGCGCGGCCGGGGACGGGGCATCCGGCTCCTTGCCCTCGCCTCAGAACAACCCCTCCTGCTCCTGTCTGAACTCCCGGAACGGGAAGGTGAGTCCGGCCGCCCCCGTGGCGGCCGGCGACACCAGCTCCCAGCCCCTCATCAGCCGGGTGTCGAGAACGACGACTCCGCGCCCGCCCACCGCCAGATGCAGGTCGGGCCCGGCAGCCGCGACCAACTCCCCGCCCACACCGCCGCCCGGCACGAGCTCCACCACCTCCCCGAGCGCCGCCGGAACACCGGCGAGCCCGAACACGCCGACGTGGTCGGTCACTTCACACGGCGCTGGGCACAGCGAGTCCGGCCAGCCGCTGAGCGCCACGGCCCGCGCGTGCAGCTCCCGCACCTCCGCGGCGCGCTCCGCCGGCGTCCCCGGCAGCGCCGACCGCACCGCCCGCTTGGCGGCGTACGGAATCCGGTCCGGCACCTGGAGCGCGGCCCGCAGCAGCTCCTCGGTGCGCCGGGCGGCCATCAGCGGACCGGTGCCGAGCCAGCTGAAACAGACGGCCCCCTGCTCCAGCAGCCGGGCCGGGCCGCGCTCGGCCGCGGTGATCCCCACCTTGACCATCCCGGGCCCGAACCACGCCAGATACACCCGGTACGGCCGCGGATCATCGGCGATCGTGTCGGCGGCGACGGAGTGCGCCCGGTCCAGCCGCGTGCACTCCTCGCACCGGGCCCCCGTACTCCGCCCCGGCACCACGGCCCGCACCGGACAGGCATGACCCCGCGCCCCCACACACGTCCGCACGCCCCCTTCCGGCACCGCGAACCCGATCCGCTTCCCCCGGGGCAGCGCACTGCGCCGCCCGCCGTCCCACTCCCACACGGGACCACCGGGCGCCCAGCGCAGCCCCGAGCACTTCCATCCGTGTTCCATCACCGGTGAGCGTAGGGTGCGGGTCCGACAACGGGTGGCGGACAGCGGACGCGGCGGGCCCGGCGCGCGGCGGCCCGAAGCCGCCCCCGTCGATCGCGGCTTCGGGCCTGTCCGCGGGGATCAGGTCACAGCACGTTCACTCGGCAGGCGAAAGCGCCGCCGCCTCGGCGGCCGTCGCCGCGGCGGCCGCCACCGCCCCGCGCGCCCGCCCCCGCCCCGCCAGCCGGCAGCCGACGCACCCGGTGTGCCCCTCCCGGGCCTGTGTGTCCCGGACCCGCATCCGCCACTGCCCCCGCGGCCGCACCCCGGGCGGCTTGCCCCAGCCCGCCAGATGCAGGAACCAGGTCACCAGGACACTCGCGCCCGTGACGGCGAGCCCGCCCGCGACCACCGGCAGCGAGGCCGTGCACACCCCCACCCCGGCCACCCCGCCTCCCACCGTCGCGACGCCGAAGCCGGTCCAGCCGGCGATCGTGTGACCCTCGTCGTACAGACTCATAGCCGCCTCCGGGACAACTTTCTCTCACGAGCTAAGAAGTTCGCCACCCCGAATATCTCACGAGCTAAGGGATTCCGAAAGATGCACGGCACGCCGCGACCGTCCGCCACTCCGGCCCAGGCGCTGTCGGCGATGGACCACCTCATCGCCGCCCACCTGATCGGACAGCAGGAGCTGGCCCGGCGGCTGGGGCTGAACGTCACCGACCTGACCTGCTTCGCCTTCGTCCTGGAGGCCGGCGACGAGCTGCTGACGGCGGGCGACCTCGCCGCCCGCGCCCACGTCACGACCGGCGCGGTGACCGGCATCCTCAACCGCCTCGAACGCGCCGGCTACGTCACCCGCCGCCCCGATCCCGCGGACCGCCGCCGCGTCCGCGTGGCCGCCGTACCCGCCGCCGTCACCCGCGTCGAGGCCGTGTACGCGGGGCACTACCAGCGCCTGACGGCCCTGTTCGGCGATTACTCCCCCGAGGAACTGGCCGTCATCACCGACTGGTTCACCCGGGCCACGGCCCTGGCGCACGAGTACCTGGAGAAACTGAACCGGAACGACCCCGCCGAGGAGTGCTGACCCGCGGCAGCCGGCCCCGCCCCGCCGACCGCCAGGACGCGCCGGCCGGCGTGCCGGAGGCCCTCTCCGGCACGCCGGTCACCGCTCCGTACACTGCCTGCACTTGTCGGCGGCAGGCCCTGGGCCGGACGTGCCTCAGTTCTTCAGGTCAAGGACGATCAGGTGCATGCTGTCCGTGCCGGCGTACGTGACGAACACGCCCGCTCCCTCGGTGACGGCGTCCGGGGTGACGGTCGCTTCCGGCAGGGGCTTGGCGGCACCCGTGGCGACGGACACGGAGACCGGAGTCCTCGGCGTGTCCTCGCCGGCCAGGCCGTAGGCGGTGCCGTCGTCGCCGACGGCCGCGAGGGTGATCTTCTTGGCGTCATTCCCGCTGTCGGTGCACCTGCCGTTGCCCGTCTTCAGGTCGAAGACGCTGCCGCCCTTGACCAGATAGCGGCCGTCGGGGGACAGGGCCGGCCGCACGTCCGCGAGGTTCTTCGGGTCCGGGACGTCCGCGCCGTACTCGGTCTCCTTGGTCCGGCACGGGGCGGTGGCCTGGACGGCGCCGGTCGCCAGGTCGTGGACGGCGGAGACGTCGTCCGACCCCTTGAGCCAGTCGGCGATCACGTGGTTGCCGACGGCACCGACGATGCGGCCGTTCGGCGTCTCCTCCGTGCCGAAGCCCACGTTCTCCTCCTTGCGGACGGCTTCGACGCCGGGCGGGGCCACCTTCGTACTCCCCCAGCCGCCGTCGGCGCCGAAACCGCCGTCACCCCCGGCGCCTTCTTCACCGTTGGTCACGAGCCCCGCCGGGCCCTGGAACGACATCAGATAGTCGGGGTCGGCCGCCTTCCCGTTGAGCGTCACCTTCGCGTCGCTGGTGTCGGTGACCTTGCCGTCGGGAGCCACCAGGATGCTGTCGCCACCGTAGGAGGTGACGACCAGGCCGCCCGGTCCGGGGAACACGCTGGGCCGGTCGAACTCACCGTCCGGCGCCTCGGCGTTGCCCGCGCCGACCGGGGAGACGTCCTTGCCGGAGGCGTCGGCCGGGTAGAAGGCCACGGAGACGACCTCCTTGTACTCGTGGAGCCCGTCCTTGCGGGCCTCGCCACGCGCCCACACCGCGAAGTAGTCGCGCTGCGCGCCGGGGATCAGGGCGATCTGCGGGACCGCCAGCGCGCCGGACTGCTCGTCGCTCTGCTCCTTGGTGAGCTTGGGGCCCCGCCACGGCTTGCTCGCGGACAGCAGCCTGCCGGACGACGCGTCCCGGACGTCGAGGACATAGCCCTGCGCGGTCTTGTCGAGGTACGCGACCGCATCGCCCTTGGCCGAGACCGCGTACGGCAAGGGCTGCCCCTGAGGAAGCCAGCCTGCCTCGACCTCCCAGCCCTTGGCGTTGTCGAAGGCGGCCGGCGCGGTGATCCGGCTCTTCAGCGGGACGCCGCCGGCACCCCCGGCACCGCCCCCGTGCGCCCCCTGGCCGCCATCGGCGCCGCCGCCGGATTCGCAGCCCGACACCATGCCCGCGAGCGCACCCGCCAGCAGCACGGACGCCGCCCCCTTGCCGATCCTCATCCTCGGTCCCTACTGACGTCATGGGGCGATGAGGCGAAGTGCCATCTCCCCCGGTGGATGGTCCTCGAACGATCAAACAGAGACGGAGGCTAGCAGCCGTGCGCGGGGCGGGCCGATCCGTAGGCCGACCCCACCGACCGGACGGACGAGGACGGCGAGCCCATCAAGGGCGAGAGAACCGCCTTCGTGATCAACAACAAGCCGGCCGGTACCGCGATCACCGATGCCCACGGCGATGCCGTACTCCACACCGAGCAGTACGCCGGGAATCCTCAGGCATGGGTACAGGCACTCGGCGGCGGCTACGAGGCCGAGTACAAGGGATCCACGAATGACAAGCCGTCAAAGGCCTACGACGGCGCCGGAGGCCAGGCGGGACGGGGTTGATCACTTGGACGGGTCCGCCGGTGGCGCGTAGCACTCGCCGTTGCTGCACTTCGCTGCTGTACGACCCGAAACGCAAGAGTCCCCGGATCTCTCCGGGGCCTCTAACCTGTGTGCACTCGGCAGGATTCGAACCTGCAACCTTCTGATCCGTAGGATCGGGCGGGTTGCTGAGCGGGGGCTCCGCCTTCCTCCCGGCTGAGCGTTGAGGGTCGTGATCAACGGTCTTTCTGTGCCGTCGTTGCCGTCAGGGTTGCCGTCACCCTTTGGCCGGCATCCGTGCCGCGCTCCAGGCTCTCAGCCACCTGGCTGCTAGCGTCACTCGTCAGCAGAAGCGATCACGTCCACATTCCCCTGCCCCGGGTGACGGACCGTAGAGACTGTGGGGTGGCCGTAGTCGAACCCGACTCGCGAAAAATCACCATGATAATCGTTCGGGATCTCATTGTCCGCAACGATAAATTGCACGGCGCGGGGAGCCTCACTCACACCACGGACGAGCCGGTGGTAGATGGCCTTACACGTCACACTTCCCGGGTCCAGCGCCAACCTAGGCCCATCGATAATCAGGATTGACGGATACGGAACACCCGTTTTCTCCGCCACCGTCATCAACGAAGTCCAGTAGGCGATTTGCATCGCCGTCATGGACCCTCCGCCACTCATCATGGCCTTCGTGAAGGCTTTTCCATTAATTAGCGGAAGATAGTTATCTCTATCAAATCCAGACGTTTCAACAGAAGCAATCTTGAGACCCTTGATCGCATTCATGAATTCCTTCTCGATCTCATCGAGAATAATACTCTTATGCGACTCCAGCGCTGCTTTGCGGGCAGCTATATTTGTCTTGAGCCGCTCTTGCTCTGAACGAAGGTTCTTGACTTCCTGTTCGATGTCCGATACACGATCCCACTGCTGCAAGACTGCCTCAAGGTACTCTTGCTGAGTTCGGGCAGTTGCCCTTCGATCTGATGCATCACTGAAGGCTTGCAAGCGAGGAGTAACGCGCTGAGCGGTCCGCTCTTCAAGCGTCGCGGTCAGCTTCGCGACCAAAGACTCTCGCTCAACCATCAATCTTTGGGATCTTGCTAGCTGTTGCTCAGTTACCTCATTCTGAGCCTCCATTTCTTCCAATTGGAGTTGGAGTTGCTGAAGCTCGTAACTGTCAGATGCCTGGTCAGGTGAGACCGGATCCGGCTGAAGGCAGAGTCGACACTGATCATCCGCTACTTCTCGGTTCTTCAGTGACTGCATACAGCGCGGGCACACGGAGAATTCGATATTCGCCAACCTGGCCCCCGCGTCACGCATTCGCTCGAGACGAGCGTGGTCGGCCAACACACGTCGCCGCTCAGCCGCGGTCGCGTCACGCTCTCGCTCGAACTCGTGCACTGAGGCCCGCGCTTCCGCCAAAGTCCTCTCTGCGTCAATAAGTAGGTCCCGATAGGCTTGCGTTTGCCGGTCGATCACAGGATCCAACTCTTCCCTCAGTGCGGTCAGCTCCTCCGAGGCCCGCTCTTGCTCCTCCACTGCTGCGTTGAGTTTTTCCATCACCTCCTCCCGCCCGCTAGTATTACTGTCACGGAGAAAACCTAGGACAGTTTCGAGCTGACCAGCAGCAACGTCAATTTTCCCATTCAGAACGTTCACTTGTGACTGCATGGAGAGGATCTCTGGATCCGTGAACCTGAAAAGGAGCTCGAATACAGCCTTCCGCTTCGGCTCGTAGTAACTGTCCCGACTGTCCGCGATATCTCTATTGATGGCATACTGCGGAATATATACAAACTTGAAAATGTCGCCAAAGGTAACACGACTTCCAGGCTTACTGCTTCTACTTTTCTGAGCAGCGGCACGAACGTCGTCGGGGAACCCAAGCTTTTCGAGGAGGAAGCTATTGAAGCTAGACTCTCCGTCCCCTACGGAGTGATCGGGGAGCCTCTCCCCGGTAGTCAAATCAGTTACTCGTACGTTCTTGCTCTTCTTTGCGTCCAGGCTGCGCACGATGAGGAACTGCTCTTTGCCGATACTGACGTCGATAGCAACATCGTGAACGGCCTCTGTTGCTACCGGTGCGAGCCGTGCCTCCCCTGCCGCGAACCCATACTTGATGAGTTCAAGTAGAGTGGTTTTCCCCACTCCTGTGGGCCCCTCAAGTACCGTCAGGTCGGATCCGAACTCGTATCGAACCTGCCCCTCAGTGGTGTACAGAGAGAGTTCATTGATTCGAAAGCTCAGGGTCATTTGATTACCTGCCGATGCGGACGATCCATCAGGGTTTCGAGGCGCTGGTAGATGAGATCTTTGAGGCCATTCCCGGTCTTGCCTGCTGACGCCGAAGCGATTGCTTCACTACGCTCGCTCAGCGCCCTCCAGTCACGGGTCCTACTCATCTGCTCTGCGAGGCGCCGACCCTCCTTGGTCGGAGCCAGAGCAACACTCCCTTTTCTCCCCTTGGTATACCGTAAAAGGCCACGACCCACCAACGCGCCAATCACGGCATAATATCGATCATCCCACGGCCCGTACTTATAGCGCATCATCGGCGCTTCGACATCTGTGGGGGCAGCTAATTCCTCAGGGGAGAGATTAAGGCGACGATCAGACGCTGAGAGATCGTCAAGGACCTGCACCGCCAAGGCTGGGTACCGAAGCAGAAAGTCCAACTTGGCAAGCTTCGTCAGACCATCAAGTTTCCCCGCATGACCGGCCGCTTTCGAAACTGCGTCTACGAGAAGAAGAACTCGCGCCTGGTGATAGGCCAGGTCTTCTCTAAGTAATGCGAGCTTCAGATCATCGTAAGCAGAAATCATGCCGCGCTCCCGCGGTTCTCTTCGCGGAGCCTGTCGAATTCCTCTGCCACATCGAATCGATCGCTGAACCATACCTGGCAAGCATTAGCGAGCTCACTGATTCCTCCGAGGAGGAGATCAGGGTCCATCCCAGCAGGAATCCTCTCGGCGGGAATGGAATCAAGCTCATCTTGCAGAAGGCGCCAGAACTCAAATCCCCAGATAGCTTGTGCGCGCAGCGATGGAGTGTCAACCTTGTCACTCACTCGCAAGAGCAACCGCCGCAGTCTCTCGCGGTCGGCGAGCGCTGTAGGATCACCGGTTAGGCGGTCCCGCCAATAACGTTGGTAGTCCTTCCTCAGTTGCTCGCCGCGCTCAATGCTGTTATCTGAGCATCGCCCCCTTTTCATTTTGATGGCCGCTCGGCTCAACCTCACAGGAGACCCAAGGGACTCGTACGCGGCAGGATTCGCGACGGCAGTCATGACGACGAGGTCGATATCCTGCATCGTGACTATGCGACCCGATAGCTCCCTCTCCTTGTCAGCCGTCGTAGGCGGCCCCCCTCCGTTCACGAATGCGAGGACTGGCGAAATGACTGCGTTGACGCGCGGTCCAGCGGCACGCATACGCGTGTGGAAAATTCCGTAAACGGCGTTCCATACGGATTCACAGGGCACGTCGTAACCCAGATAATCCACGACAGGTTTCGCAAATTTACTCGGCGCAAGAAAACCTATGTCCGCTCGCCTCGTCAAGCCATGACGGATGTCCAACATGGAGAGGAAGCGCGTAACTTCCTCCTTTTGGGCTTCAGCGGATATCTCCTCCACATCCCCCTCCTTCCATTCAGGTGGGAGATGCTTCTGGCCATGTGTGTGAATAGCCGTGCATAGTTTCGCAACCAACGCGGCCTGTTCACTATTGACAGTGATTTGCTCGTCAGACAGTCGCATCTCGCGAAGAGATTTAGTTACCGCCTCAAGGTCCTGAGGGTCGCCGCTTAGGAGACCACCGCTAGTTGCCAACCTGCAGGTCGGCTTCTCCTTCAGCGCCCGCCAACGCAGGAACAGGTGCGCCAGGCCGCCGTCATCGGCGAGCTGGTTCACGGTTCTGTACGCATCCATGGATGCGTCTCTGTGTTTGGCGGAGACCAGCTCTGCGGCACCGCCTCGCATCGCAACCCAATCCTCGTGATACTCACAGAGGATTCGTATGTCCTCGTCGTCGCTCAAGCGCTTGTTCGGCCTAAGGGCATCAAGATAGAGTTGCAGGCCATCCGCGGCAGCCATTGCAGCCTGCCAGTCATAACGGTCATGAGTGTTGGCCCCCGAGTCATCAGGCTGGGGTTCCGTAACCACCAGTTCTGCGGCCGTCGCCTCGGAGTGATCTGACGACTCTGACAACGCGCCCCCACACTGTCTCGGAGTAACAGTGGGTAGATCTTGGCATGCGAGGTAGCACATGCGCAGCAGTGCGTGCAAAGACGACCTTGGATCATTCTCGGTGACCGAGCATCAAGCGGGTACTGCGGATGCGATCAGCCGAGGTAGGGCTGCTTACGGTGCTCCAGGAAGTGACGGATCCGGAGCCGCTGCGTGTGGTGCATCGGCAGGCGATCAATCTCTTCCGGTTGGACGAACCGCAGCTCCGTGGACTCGTCCGAGATCGCAAGCCGGCCCCCGACCACGCGGGCGGTGAAACAGACGTTGAACTGCCTGCGCACCTCGCCGTCCGAGTAGGCGATGATGTGGCGAGGGTCGGTGTACGTGCCCACGAGCCCGGTGATTTCTACGTCCAGGCCCGTTTCTTCCTTCACCTCCCGGACGGCTGTTCCTGGGAGTGAGTCGGTCATCTCCATGCCGCCGCCAGGTAGCGCCCAAAGATCGTTGTCCCGCCGGCGCTGCAGGAGCACGCGCCCTTCGTCGTCGGTGACCACGGCGGACGCGGCGACCACCATGCTGTTCGGCTCTGGTGCCGCTGGGTCGTCGTAGTACTCGGTCCGTGCCATGGTCAGCCTTCTCCTACCGGTGTCGCGGTCTCCCACACCGCATCGAAGCTGCTGGTGTAGGTATCGAACATGCCGCCCTTTCCGCTGCGCCGAAGGTGCCACACAGGAGCACCGTAGGCGTTCACGCCCCAGACATGCGCGTTGACCAGTGTCTGGTCATCCGCACGATAGATCGAGTTGTAGAGCGTGGTGGCGTGGGTCCGCACCTCGATGCCGGATACCCCGGCAAGGGGTCGATAGTGCATGAGGGCAAGTCGGCAGCGGGACTCGATCCCGTGACCGAACCTTTCTTCGGCGCCACGCTGTTGGACATTCGTACTGTGCGGATCGCCGATCGCGATGCGGACCGCACAACCGTCGGCAGCTCGCTCCTGCAAGAGGTCATTGAGCCGCGGGTACGCCTCGTGCAGGAAAACGGCGGCGTACACCAACACGTCGATGTGCTCACGAGCCTGGGTCAGCATGTCCACGAAGGTGGACACGGGGAGGTCCGCCCGCTGGTCGTAGAGGGCCACAAGTTCGGGACTGACGGCGCGGGCCGGGCGTGCCTGCCGGAGCGCGGGCCATAGAGCGTGCACATCTTCTCCTAGTATTTCCGCTGTCAGCATGGCCGTGGCACGGCGCGGCGTACGCCCCAGATTGACCCATCTCTCAACGGACTTGGGATCGACCTCGACCTTGTTCGCAAGGGCGGCGTACGTCCAGCCGCCGGCGGCCATGGCAGCACGTAGCCTCTCGTTCGGCATCCCAATCTCTCCCAACAGTCGGGGACGGCACCAGGGACGTTCTACACGACGCGGGACGTCCCGAAGTGGGGTTTGTCGGAGGTTCCAACGTCCTGATGAGCGGCGGAATGCTCGTCCTCATGGCGAGCAACCAGCAGACCAGACCAGGCATCGGTGCACTGGCGAAGGACACTGCCAGTGGACGTATCGGCGTCGTCATGGGTGAGGTCGGTGCCCGAGTGCAGATACGGCCCATCGGTGGCGGCGTCGAGTGGGATGCCATGCCGGACAACGTGGTGGCGCCGACAGCGCGGGAGGAACTGAGCGCGCGTCTTGCCATCAGGAACGGCAACAGTCGGGACGGCCTGTGATGCGCGCCATCGGCCGGTACGCGGGGGTTTTGTTCATCGTCTTGATCAGTGGGTCCTGTGGCCTGGTGATCGGCATGGCCCTCGGTATCAGCCAGTAGACCGGCCGCCCCGTACGGGGTGCCACCTTCCTTGGCTCCCCCTTCCCCGTTCGGGGCCGGCCTTCCATCCCCCGGTCGCCGCAGGCCGTGCCTCGTCGACCGGTGGGGGGGCAAGTGCCAGAGCACAGCGACACTCAAGGAGTATTCGCATGACGGCAACGGCCAACGATCAGAGGACCGGTCGCGCAGTGGCTGGTGAGGAGCTGTTCGACAGCCTCACCCACTTCGTGATCGTCCACAACGGGCAGTCCCGCGAGCGGGCCGAACGGATCGCGGACCAGGCGGTGGCCTTCGTGGTCACCGCTGCGACCGCCACCGTGGCCATGGTCCCGTCGGACGACGTGGACCTCGGTCTGCACGCGCTCATCCTGCACACGAAGGAGTACGCCGCTCTCTGCGACCGGTACGTCGGCCGCTTCCTCCATCACAACCCCATGCCGGGCGGCGGACCCCGTGACCCGAAGAAGGTCGCCGCCTCCGCGCACGCGATGAAGGCTGCCGGGTTCATGGTCTTCGACGACCTGTGGACCGTGGACGGCACGAATCTCGCGCAGTGTGACTCGGACTGCGGTCGGCCGTACGGCCAGGCATAGCGACACGACATCAGCGACGCGGCCGGCCTCGACTCTGGGTCGGCCGCGTCGCCCGGAAGGAGAACAGACGTTGTCCGGGACAACCCCCGAACTGCCGATCGTCGTGCTCGACGCACTCATGCCCACGGCTCAGCGCCTGGTTCTCAATCGCCGGGGCTCCATGGTCTGGGAGGTCGAGAGCCATCGAGGCCACTACGCCGTGAAGGTCGGGTATCCGATCGAGGAAACGGCCGACTGGCCTGCCCAGCCCTGGACGGCGCTCGCACCCGCACGCGAAGGCGCCGTGCTGCACCGACTGGGCTTCCACGACTTCGCATACGGCGAATGGGAAGGCGGTACCTGGAACTTCCAGCCTTGGAGGGAAGGACCGGACCTCCACCAGCTGTGGGAGCCGTGCCGTGCGCCGGACTCGCGCATCGAACCACACACCAGCGTGGCCCTGGGCTGCGCGGAGGCGCTGGCCGAACTGCACGCCCAGGGTTGGGCCCACGGCGATGTGCAGCCCGCACACTTCATCATCGGCCCGGATCGCACGCACCTCCTCGACCTGGCCTTGGCGCACGGCGGCCACGTGCCCGAGGGGTACGACTTCCCGTTCCGCGGCTGCCTCGTCCACTACGAGGCGCCGGAGATCGCGCGCAGTGTGCTCGCGACCGGAGAAGCTGAGCCCACGCAGGAAGCCGACATCTACGCGCTGGGCGCGTCACTGCTCATCTCCGCCACGGGCTGGCGGGCGGTCGAGTACCCGGACGACGCACCGCGTCCCGTGCAGCGAAGGGCCGTGGCAGATGGCAAGCGTCGGGCCGTCCAGGCGCGTGGCGAGCTGGGTGAGCTGATCGAGGCCATGCTCAGCCATGCTCCCGAGGACAGGCCCACGATCTACGAAGTCGGTAAGACCCTGAGCTGAGTCCTATACGCCGGCGCTCCCCCGACGGCGCATCCCACAGCGAAGACCCATCGCACAAAGACCGGACCACCCCTCAGCCTGGACAGCATTCCGGGTGGTCCGGTCGCGGAAGTCCTGATCAGGACCTCGGTGCCGATTGGTACCGGGACCGAATTGGCAGCCGACCGGGACAGCCGGATGGGCTGATCTTCACCATGACGACGGGTCGCGTCACGACCCTCGCAGCCTGAACCGGATGCTGACCATCCTGTGTCGGGACGCCGGCGTACGACGGGTGCGGGTGCACGACCTCCGGCACACGTGCGCGTCGCTTCTGCTTGCACAGGGTGTGGATGCCCGCACGATCATGGAGACGCTCGGACACAGCACCATCACGATGACGCTGGACACGTACGCGCACGTGATGAGCACGACGCTCAAGGCCGCCGCCGACCGGATGGATGATGCCCTCGGACTGGCCGCGTTGATGTCAGCCGTTGATGTCAAAGGCCCCTCAGGATGAACCTGAAGGGCCTTTGATCTGTGTGCACTCGGCAGGATTCGAACCTGCAACCTTCTGATCCGTAGTCAGATGCTCTATCCGTTAAGCTACGAGTGCTTGTTCTTTTGTTTTGTCCCCGCTCTCGGCCCTTTCGGCCCGCTCCCGGCGACAGGAAGAACATTACATGACTGCCGCCGCCATGTGAAATCCGATTCGCACACCCCTTGTGACCTGCGGAAACGTCGGCGGAGGCCGATGGGAGGGTCCGGAGGGACAGCCGGGGCGGGAACGCCGAAGCCCCGGTCCTGGGGACCGGGGCTTCGGGATCGGTGCGGAGGCGGAGGGATTTGAACCCTCGATGGGCTTTAAGGCCCAAACCGCATTAGCAGTGCGGCGCCATAGACCGGACTAGGCGACGCCTCCAGCACAACCGCTCACGCGAGCGCGCGAGTGGTGCGTGCAGATGATGACACAGCCAAGCGGCTTGTCACCAATCGCCCCCCACGGTACTAGGCACTCGGGCCACAGAGCAAAGGGCATCGGTCCGGCGAGGCGCGGCGCAACGTCCGGGGCGGCGGACGCGTTGGTCCGGGCATGGTCTTTCTTCTTCAGCGGGGCCCGGTGCGCGGTGGCGTCGGGCCGGTCCTCGCCGCCGTTTCCGGTCTCCTCGCCGTGTCCGCCGTACCCGCCGTCGCCGCGTCCGCCGTGCCGCCGCCCGTACGGCCCGAGGACCGGGCCGGTGATCACCTCACCGTCGTCGTGCGGCAGGCCGGGGCCGGGCGGGACGGGACGTACGAGCTGTCCTGTCATCCGGCCGGCGGGAGCCATCCGGACGCGGCGGAGGCCTGCCGGGTGCTGGACGAGCACACGCGCTGGGGGCGGGACCTCTTCGCCCCGGTGGCGCCCGGGACGACCTGCACCATGCTCTACGGCGGACCGGCCACCGCCCGGGTGACCGGCACCTGGGCCGGCCGCAGGGTCGCCGCGGGCTACGACCGCAGCAACGGGTGCGAGATCGGGCGGTGGGACGGGCTGGTGCCGCTGCTGCCGAGGCTGGGCTCGCTGCCGGCCTAGGGGCCCCGCCCGCCCACGGGCCCCGCCCGCCCACGGGCGACTCACGCGGGAGGGAGAAGCGGGACGGAGACGTGGGAGGGCACGTGGGACGGAGGGGGCAGGGCGGGCGGGTCGGCGGGCAGGGCCGAGGGGGCGGGGCGGAGGGGGGCAGGTGGTTCATGGGGGGCTCTTGGCGGAATCGCCTCTCCGGTAAAGGTCCCGCGAAGGTCTCGCGCAGCCGGAGGCCCTGGTCGGCGTGCGAGCACGCGTTCGGTGTCACTTCGTCGTGGGACCTCCCTCTCATCCGGCGTCGCGAGCGCAACGTGTGCGCTTAGACTCCCTCGCGTGACACGTCGCGGGCCGGTTGGCAAGATGGCCCGAGCGGTCGGCAAGGTGCGGTAACAGGGAGGAAGGCGTCTCGTGAGCAGCAGGCCATCCCGAGGCGCTGCTCGCCTCGCAGCCATACTCGACGCGCTGCCGGACGCGTTGGTCCTGGTCAACGCCAACGGAACCGTCGTCAACGCGAACACCATCGCGCTGGAGGCCTTCGAGGCGCCGGGCACGGCTCTCGTCGGGCGCGGGTTGCTCGATCTTCTGCCGGAGTTCGACTCGCGGCTCATCCCCGGCTCGATGCGGCGGCCCGATCACATGGACCCGCACGGGCGCACGAAGCCGACGCGGATGATCGCGCGGCGGACCGACGGGACCGAGTTCCCGGTCGAGGTCACGAGCGCGAATCTGGAGAACGGCCAGCAGGCGTACGACGGTTACGGCTACACCGGCGACGAGCTGCTGATGGTCGTCGTACGGGACCTGTCCGGGACCGTCGACACCGAGGCCGAGCTGGCGCGCTCGCAGCGGCAGACCGAGATGATCCTGCGGGCCGCGTCCGAGGGCGTGGTGGGCACCGACACCGAGGGCCGGATCGTCCTCGTCAATCCGGCCGCCGCCCAGATACTGGGCTACCGGGCCGGTGAGCTGGGCGGCAAGGAGCTGCACACGCTCGTGCTGCACTCGCGCGCCGACGGCTCCCCCTTCCCGTACGACGAGTCCCCGCTCGCCGACACCCTGCGCTCCGGGCGCAAGCACCGGGTGCGCGGGCAGGTCCTGTGGTCCAAGGGCGACGAGAGGGTCTCCGTCGACCTCACCACCGCGCCGGTGCGCGACGGGGACCAGCTCGTCGGCGCCGTGATGACCTTCACCGACCGGCGGGCGCTCGAATCCATGGCCGAGGAGAAGGCGGCGCTGGAGAAGGCGTACGCGCAGGAGGTGGACCGGCTCTCCGAGGAGCACGCCTCCGACCTGACCGCGCTGCGCCAGCAGCATGTCACCGAGCTTGAGGAACTGCGCGAGAAGCACGCGGAGGAGCAGGCGGCCGGCGAGGAGCGGTACGCCGCGCTCGCCGAGCGGGAGAAGGACCGGTACGAGGCGCTGGCCGGGCGCCACGAGCAGCTGCTGACCCTGCTCGGGCAGTCGCTGCGCGGGCCCCTGGAGGAGCTGCGGCGCGAGCTGGCCGCGCTGGCCGCGGACGACGCCGGGCAGCTGTGGCCCGAGGCCAATCAGGTGCTCCATCACCTTTCCGCCGGGTACGCGCGGATCACGACGCTCATCGACAACGTCCTCGGGTACCAGCGGCTGGACGCCGGCGCCGAGGACATCACCCGCACGAAGGTGATGCTGGACGCCGTCGTCGCCGCCGGTGTGGACGGGGCCGTCGAGCTGATCGGACCCGGGCGGGTGCAGTTCGCCGTGCACGCGCCGCCCATCGAGGCCGAGGTCGACCCGCAGCGGCTCGCCACCGCGCTCGCGCACCTCGTGGCGGACGTGGCCGGCGTCGACGCGACCGGCAACTCTCCCGTCTCCGCGGGCGGTTACCTGGACAACACCGTCGTGGTCGCCGCCGCGCAGCGCGGTGAGGTCGCGCGGATCGAGGTGCGCGGGCCGTACACCGGGGGAGACGCGGTGCACGAGCCGATCGTGCGCGGGATCGTGCGGGCCCACGGCGGGGTGCTCCAGACGCACGAGGTGCCGGGCATGAGCGGCAGCGCGTATGTGCTGGAGGTGCCGCTCGGGGGTGGCGCGGGGACGGTCGACGGACAGCCGCCGGTCGCGGCGCTCCCGGCGGGGCCGGGTCCCGTCGGGCAGGAGCCTGGCGGGCAGGAGCCGGGCGGACTGGTGCTTGCCGGACAGGAGCCGGGCGGACAGGAGCCGAGTGGGCTGGTGCCGGCCGGGCCGGTCGCGCCGGTCTCGGCTGAGCAGGTCTCGGGCGAGCAGGTCTCCGGCCCCGGTGAGGGGGCCGGTGAGGGGGCCGCTGAGGAAGCGGCCGGTGGCGGACGGCGGCGGGCCCGGCGTGCCTCCACGGACGCCTTCCTGGAGAGTGACGTGTCCGGCGCGGGCCAGGCCGGTGAGGCGGAGGCGCCCGCACCGACCGGTCGGCGCCGCAGGCGGGCGGGTGCGCCCGCCGGGGAGACCGCCGTGGTTCCGGCCGAGGGCCCGGAAGCCGCGTCCGGCGGTACCGGGCGACGCCGTGGCCGGCCCGCCGAGAACACCGCAGGTGACGGCGGGGCCGTGAGCGAGGGGGCGGTGGTGACGGCTGCCGAGCACGCCGCCGGGGCCGCCGCCGCCGGTACGGGCCTCGGCGGCGCCGTTCCGCCCCAGGGCGTGCCCGTCCCCTCGGGCCGGCGCGCTCCCCACGACTCCGGTGCCCCGCAGGCCGCCCTGCCGCCCGCCCTGCCCGCCGCGGGCAGTCGGCCGGCACCGGGCGCGCAGGCCGTTCCGGATGCTCAGGCTGCGCCGGGGGTTCCGGCCGCGGAGGTCGTCCCGGCCGAGGGCGGGCAGCCGACCGGGCGGCGCCGGCGTGCGCTGGCCGCCGCGGCGGAGCGTGCCGCCGCCCAGGAGGCGGGTGCGCGTACGGTCTTCGCCCTGCCGCCGGCCGAGGCCGACCGCTCACCGCAGTCCGCGGGCGCGCCGGACGGGGCGGGTACGGTTCCGGCGCCCGGCGGCGTTCCGGGCGCGGGCACGCCTGTGGGCCCAGGGGGCGCCGTAGCGGTGGGGCCGGGGGCGGTCGCGCCTGCCGGTCCTGGGACGGGTACGCCTGCCGGATCGGGTACGGGCGCCGGGGTGGGTGCCGTTCCGGGTGCCGCCGGGCAGCCGCAGCCGCAGCCGCCGGGGCAGGAACCGGCTCAGCTGCCGCTGTCCGTCGCGGGGGTGCCCGGTGACGACGGCCGGCACGACGCCGTACCGCTCGACCAGGCCTCGGACCACACCCCGCCGCAGCCGCATCCGACCAGCGCGCCGACCGGCCGGCGCCGCCGTGCCGTGGCCCAGTCGGCGGAGCCCGCCCAGTCGACGGCACCTCAGGCCCCGGAGGGCGCTCACCCGGCCTCCCTGCCGATGCCTCCCGCCCAGGCCGTTCCCGGCCAGGCGGCCCCGGCGCAGGCGGTCCCGGCGCAGGTGACTCCCCCGCACGGCGTGCCGGTCGCGCCCGGGCAGGCCGGACCGCAGCCTGCGGGGACGCCGACTCCCGGTCAGGGCACGCCCGTTCACGGCGTTCCGGCGCCGGGTACGGCCGGGCAGGGCATCACCGTCCAGGCCGGTCCCGCACCGGCCGCGGGGCAGACGCCCGCTCCCGCACAGGCGCTGCCGGGTCAGCAACCAGGCGTACCGCACCCCGCCACGCCCACGCACGACGCCGCCGCCGGCCGGCCCGTACCGGCGGCTCCCGGCTCCCCCGCGGCTGCGGGTCCGACGCCGCCGGGTGGTACCCCGAACGGCCTGCCGCTGCCCGCGGAGGCCGGCGCCGGGAAGATGCCGACGGCCGTCCAGACGCCCGGTGTGCCCCAGCAGTGGCCCGGCGCCGGTGACACCTCCGGCGCGGGCACGCCCGTACCGCAGACCGGCACGCCGGCCCCGGGCACCCCGCTCTCCGCGGAGCGTGCCGGTGTCCAGGCGCCGCGGGCCGCACAGCCGTTGCCCGCCGAGGAGGGCGACGTCGACCCGAACTCGACGCAGGGGCGGGCGATCAGCGTCCGTACGCTCGGACAGGGCGTGCCGTTCTCACGGCAGGCCGCGCAGGTGCAGCAGCCCACGGCGACCCCGCCGCCGCACGCGCCGGGCGGGTCCGGCCGACGGCGCAAGCTGGGCACGCCGCCCGACCCGGCCCAGCGCGCGGACCAGCAGCCGGAGCAGACGGCCCGGCCGCACCCACCGGCCGAACCGGCGCCCGCGCAACCGTCGCTCGGCGGACAGCCGTCCGTCGGCGGACATCCGGTCCCCGCGCAGGCACAGCCGTCGCTCGCCGGGCAGCCCCGGCTCGCCCCGGGCACCGAGGGCGCCGGACGCTCGTACGCCATAGGCGCGCCGGACGCCGACGCGGCCGAGGGGCCCGAGCCGCTGGACGGTCCCGGTGGGGCGGTCGAGGTCGCGGACGCGCCCCTGCCGCAGCCGCTCGACGACGAGCTGCCCCCGGAGCCGCTGGACAACCCGCGCCGGCTGCTGGTGTGGCCCGCGCCGGACGCGACGACCCAGCAGGCGCTGAGCGACCGTGGCTACCGGCCGGTGATCGTGCACTCCCGTGAGGAGGTCGACGCGCAGATCGCGGCGTTCCCGGCCGCGCTGTTCGTGGATCCGCTGACCGGGCCCATCACGCGTACAGCCCTGCAGTCGCTGCGGCAGGCCGCCGTCGCCGCCGAGGTGCCGGTGCTGGTGACGGCCGGACTCGGGCAGGCGACGCGCGAGGCGGCGTACGGCGCCGATCCCGCCGTGCTGCTCAAGGCGCTGGCACCGCGCGACAGCGAGCAGCATCCGCCGCGGGTGCTGCTCATCGAGGAGCACGCGGAGATCGCGCTGGCGCTGACCTCGACACTGGAGCGGCGCGGGATGCAGGTGGCGCGGGCCGCGAACGACAACGACGCGGTGACGCTCGCCGGGCAGTTCCGGCCGAACCTCGTGGTGATGGACCTGATGCAGGTGCAGCGGCGGCAGGCCGGCTTCACCGGGATCATCGACTGGCTCCGGGCGAACGGGCAGCTCAACCGCACCCCGCTGGTCGTCTACACGGCGGCCGTCGACCCGGCCGACCTGCCCCGGCTGGCGTCGGGCGAGACGGTGCTGTTCCTCGCGGAGCGCTCCACCAGCGCCGAGGTGCAGAGCCGGATCGTGGACCTGCTGGCCAGCATCGGCACGAACTAGTCGCCTTCGGGGCCGCCGGTCCTGCCTTCGGGGCCGCCGGTCCCGTGGAGCTCAGGGAGCTGCTGTGCCGTCGGCCGCGTAGTGCTGCGGCTAGCGCGCGACCAGGCGGCGGGCCGCCTCCTTGACGGAGGCTCGCAGCCGGTCGCGGTCGGTGTCCTGCGCCCCGGTGAGGATGCGCCGCATCTGCGGGACCACGGCCATCCAGTTGGCCAGCGCGGTCAGCAGCAGCAGGAGGTCGCCGGGCGGGAACGCGTCGGTGATCACCCCTCGGGCCTGGCCGTCGGCGAGGGCGGCCACCTTCCGGGCGTAGTGGTCCTGGCGGGTCGGTTCGTCGGGCAGCTCGGCCGTGCCGTACTCGATGCCCTCCCAGAACAGCAGGCGCAGCAGCTCGGGGTGGGTGGCGTGGTAGTCGAGCAGGCGGTCGACCCAGCCCTCGATGTCGTCGGGGTCGACGGGGACGGCGGCGGCCAGGTCGACCATGCAGGTGCCGAGCACCTGGGTGAACAGCTCCGCCTTGTTGCCGAAGTAGGCGTAGATGAGCTGCTTGTTGGCCTTGGCCTCGGTGGCGATGCGGTCGATGCGGGCGCCCGCGATGCCGTGCCGGGCGAACTCGGCGACCGCCGCCTCGAAGATGCGGGCCTTGGTGGCCTCGGGGTCCCTGACTGCTGCCATGGGGACAGGGTAGGGGCCGGGCAGGCAAGTAACCAACTATTTGGTTGACGGGGAATGCGAGCACCCTGCACCCTGTTGACTGCTACCAACCAACGAGTTAGTTACTAGAGCCGGCTCCAAGGAGTGTCCCCGCTCATGCCGTCAGGCACCAGCACCCGCCCGGCCCACCGGACCCGGCTCCGGATCCGCGACCGTGTCCCCGCGCCCGATCGGTCCGCGGCGTCCACCGCGCCCGGCGAGTCCGGGGCCCCCGGAGCATCCGGCAGTCTGTTCCTCCTGCTCATCGCCGTCTGTACGGCCGTCACCGCCGCCAACATCTACCTCGCGGCCCCGCTGCTCCCCCTGATCGCCCACGACTTCGGCACGGTCCCCTCGGCGGTGACCTGGATCGCGTCCGTCGCCCAGTTCGGCTACGCGGCCGGCCTGCTCTTCTTCGCCCCGCTCGGCGACCGCGTCAACCGCCGCCCGCTCGTCGCCGGCCTGTCCGTGGCCACCACGGTGGCGCTGGTCGCCGCCGCCGCGGCCCCGGGCACCGCCGCGCTCGCCGCCGCCGTGTTCCTCGCCGCCGCCGCGACCGTCATACCGCAGCTGCTGGTCCCGCTGGTCGCCGAGCGCGCCCCCGCGAACCGGCGCGCCCGGCATGTCGCGGCCGTCATCGCCGGACTGTTCACCGGCATCGTGGCCGCCCGCGTCGTCGGCGGCCTGGCCGGGCAGGTCTTCGGCTGGCGCTGGGTGTTCGCCGGGTCCGCCGTACTGACCCTGGCGCTGGGCCTGGCCACCGCCGTGGCCCTGCCGTCGGAGCGGCGGGCACGGCAGGGCGGGCTGTTCTCGGGTCTGGCCGAGCTGCCGGGACTGCTGCGCCGCTCGCCCGACCTGTGCCGGGCGTGCCTCCGGCAGGCGGGCATGTTCGGCGCCTGGAGCGCATTGTGGACGTCCCTGGCGCTGCTGCTGACCGGCCCCTCCTACGGTCTGTCGACCGCGACCGCCGGGCTCTTCGGTCTCTTCGGACTGACCTCCAGCGCGGTGGCGCCGCTGGCCGGCGGCCTGGTGGACCGTTTCGGCGCGCCACGGGTCGTCGGCACCGCGTATCTGCTCGCGGCCGTGGCCGTACCGCTGTTCTGGCTGGGCGGGCATGTCCTGGTGGCGCTGTTCGCCGCCGCGATCGCCCTCCATGCCGCACTGGTCGCCTCGCACGTCGCCAACCAGACCCTCGCCCTGACCACGACGTCCACCCCGGCCACCGCCAACACCGCCTACGTCGTCTCCGGCTTCGCCGGCGGCGCCCTCGCCTCGGCCGCGGCAGGACCGGCCTTCGGCCACTGGGGCTGGGCCGGGGTGTGCGCGGTGGCGGCGGTATGGCTGCTGCTGGGCTGGACGAGCACGCTGCGGCGGAGGTGAACAGGGGGCGTGAGCAGCGCCGGCCGGCGGCCTCGGGCGAGCGGCCCAGGGGCGCAGCCCGGGTCAGCCGCCCCGGTGCGCGGCGCGGGGCAGCGGCCCGGGGCAGCAGCGCACCGCGGGCCGCCCCCGGGGCGGTCAGAGCCGTGTGACGTCCAGGTGGCCGTCCGCGTACTGCCTGCGCAGCACCTTCTTGTCGAACTTGCCCACACTCGTCTTCGGCACCGAGGCGACGACCGTCCAGCGCTCGGGCAGCTGCCACCTGGCGATGCGGCCCTCCTCGGCGAGGAACGTGCGCAGGGTCTCGAAGTCGGCGGTGGCGCCCTCCTTGAGGACCACCGTGGCCAGCGGGCGCTCGCCCCACTTCTCGTCGGGCACGGCGACCACCGCGGCCTCGGCCACGTCCGGGTGGGACATCAGCGCGTTCTCCAGCTCCACCGAGGAGATCCACTCGCCGCCGGACTTGATGACGTCCTTGGCGCGGTCGGTGAGGGTGAGGAAGCCGTCGGGGGAGATGGTTCCGACGTCGCCGGTCTTCAGCCAGCCGTCGTCGCTGAACTTGTCGGCGGGGCGGAGGGGTTCGGCGTCGGGGCCGTTGTAGTACGCGCCCGCGATCCAGTTGCCGCGCACCTCCAGCTCGCCCGCGGACTCGCCGTCCCAGGGGAGGCGCTCGCCGCCGGGGCCGGTGAGGCGGGCCTCGACGCCGGCCGGGAAGCGGCCCTGGGTCAGGCGGTACGCGAACTCCTCCTCCGTACCGACCGCATGGGCCGGCGGGCGGGCCACCGTGCCCAGCGGCGAGGTCTCCGTCATGCCCCAGGCGTGGCAGACGCGCATGCCGAGCGTGTCGAAGGCCTCCATGAGGGAGGGCGGACAGGCGGAGCCGCCGATGGTGACCTGGGTGAGGGAGGAGACGTCGCGCGGCTTGGCGGTCAGCTCGGCGAGCAGGCCCTGCCAGATGGTCGGGACGGCCGCAGCGTGGGTGGGCTTCTCGCGTTCGATCATCTCGGCGAGCGGCGCGGGCTGCAGGAAACGGTCCGGCATCAGCATGTTCACGCCGGTCATGAAGGTGGCGTGCGGCAGCCCCCAGGCGTTGACGTGGAACTGGGGCACCACGACCAGTGAGGTGTCCTGGTCGGTCAGGCCCATCGACTCGGTCATGTTGACCTGCATGGAGTGCAGGTAGATCGAACGGTGGCTGTACACCACGCCCTTGGGGTCCCCGGTCGTGCCGGAGGTGTAGCACATGGCGGCGGCCTGGCGTTCGTCGATCTCCGGCCAGTCGTACCGGGTCGGCCGGCCCGCGAGCAGTTCCTCGTACTCGTGCACCCGCGCCGTGGCACCCGCGAGCGGCGTACGGTCGCCGGGGCCGGACACGACGATGTGCTCCACCGACGGCAGCTTGGGCAGCAGCGGGGCGAGCAGCGGGATCAGCGAGCCGTTGACGATGATGACCTTGTCGGCCGCGTGGTTGACGATCCACACCAGCTGTTCGGCGGGCAGCCGCAGATTGAGCGTGTGCAGCACGGCGCCCATGGACGGGATCGCGAAGTACGCCTCGACGTGTTCGGCGTTGTTCCACATCAGGGTCGCCACCCGGTCGTCGCCCCGGACGCCGAGTTCGTCGCGCAGGGCGTTCGCCAGCTGTACGGCACGCAGGCCCGCGTCGGCGAAACTGCGCCGCTGCGGCTCGGCCTCGCCGGTCCAGGTGATGATCTGGGACCGTCCGTGCACCAGCGCCCCGTGCACGAGGATGCGGGTGACGGTCAGTGGTACGTCCTGCATGGTGCTCAGCACGGGGTCCTCCCGGGGCGGCGTTGCCTACGCGGTGGTAGAGGTCGCGCTGATTCTGCTCACATACCGCGCGGTATGTCACTAGGGGCGGGACACCGGGGGAGGAAATCTGGGGGAAATTCGCGACTAGCGGACCAGTCCCAGCTCAGGGTCCTCACGCAGCTTGCCGAGCGCACGGGACACCGCCGACTTCACCGTCCCCACCGACACGCCCAGCACCTCGGCGGTCTGGGCCTCGCTGAGGTCCTCGTAGTAGCGCAGGACGACCATCGCCCGCTGGCGCGCCGGCAGCTTCATGACCGCCTGCCACATGGCGTCGTGCAGCGCCTGCCGCTCGGCCGGGTCGTCGCCGCCGGGCGCCGGCTCGGGCTCGGGCAGCTCGTCGCAGCTGAACTCGTCCACCCTGCGCTTGCGCCACTGCGAGGTCCGGGTGTTCAGCAGCGCCCGGCGCACATAGCCGTCGAGCGCCCGCTGGTCCTCGATCCGCTCCCAGGCCACGTAGGTCTTGGCGAGCGCGGTCTGCAGCAGGTCCTCGGCGTCGCTCAGGTTCGCGGTCAGCGAGCGCGCGGTGCGCAGCAGGACCGGCTGGCGGGCGCGCACGTACGACGCGAACGACGGGTAGGCAGGCGCCTCTCCGCTCGGCCTGTGCCGTGCGTGGGGGAGGGTCTGCCGCCTTGGTGCGGCGGCGGCCGAGGCGCTGGTGCAGACGGGTGTGGTCATGGCTCCACGCTAGGAGCGGGCCCCCTGCCGGCGGATCGCCCGCAGGTCCCGAAGCGGAGTCCCCCTCAGGTTGTACGGGTGGGGCCGGCTCCACCTCCTGAAGGTGGACGGCGCGTGCGGTCCCTCTGCGGGTACGACCCTGACGTCCGCCCGTCCGCCAGGGCTCCGCCGGCCGCCCCGCCCCCCCGGCTCCGGGGCCGGTCGAGGCGCCGGATGCGGGTGCGGCCCCCGGATCATCCGGGCGCCGTCAGGACCAGACCCGACGTGGGTACGCCCGTGCCGGCCGTCACCAGGGTCCGGGTCGCTCCCGGTATCTGGTTCACCGCCGTGCCCCGCAGCTGGCGCACCGCCTCCGCTATGCCGTTCATCCCGTGCAGATACGCCTCCCCGAGCTGACCCCCGTGGGTGTTCAGCGGCAGCCGCTCCTCGGCCACGAAGCCCGCCCCCTCCCCCTTCCCGCAGAACCCGAACTCCTCCAGCTGCATCAGCACGAACGGCGTGAAGTGGTCGTACAGGATCCCCACGTCGATGTCGCCCGGGCGCAGGCCCGAGTCGCGCCACAGCCGACGGGCCACCGCGCCCATCTCCGGCAGGCCCGTCAGGTCATCCCGGTAGAAGCTGGTCATCTGCTCCTGCGCCCGGCCCGCGCCCTGGGCCGCAGCCGCGATCACGGCAGGGGGACGCGGCAGATCCCGGGCGCGCTCCAGGGACGTGACGACGATCGCCTGCCCCCCGTCGGTCTCCTGGCAGCAGTCCAGCAGCCGCAGCGGCTCCACGATCCAGCGGGACGCCGCGTGTTCGGCCAGGGTGATCGGACGGCCGTGGAAGTACGCCGCCGGGTTCGTCGCCGCGTACCTGCGGTCCACCACGGCCACGTGCCCGAACACCTCCGGCGTCAGCCCGTACGCGTGCAGATACCGCTGGGCCGCCATCGCCACCCAGGAGGCCGGGGTGAGCAGCCCGAACGGCAGCACCCAGCCGAGCGCCACGCCCTCCGCCGAGGGCTCCCGGTGCTGCACGCCCGCGCCGAACCTGCGGCCCGACCGCTCGTTGAAGGCGCGGTAGCAGACCACTACCTCCGCCACGCCCGTCGCCACCGCGAGCGCCGCCTGCAGGACCGTCGCACAGGCCGCGCCGCCGCCGTAGTGGACCCGCGAGAAGAAGGACAGCTCACCCACCCCGCAGGCCTGGGCCACCGTGATCTCCGGGTTGGTGTCCATCGTGAACGTCACCATGCCGTCCACGTCCGCCGGTGCCAGCCCGGCGTCGTCCAGCGCGGCACGTACGGCCTCCACGGCCAGCCGCAGCTCACTGCGCCCGGAGTCCTTGGAGAACTCGGTGGCCCCGATGCCGGCGATCGCGGCCCGTCCGGCCAGGGTGTCGCGGGTGCGCACGCTCATGAGCGGTCCTCCGGGTCCGGGGCCGCCGCGACGGCCTCCCGCGTCCGGGCCGGGGCCGGCGAAGCCGGATCCGCCGGGACCGTGACCGTCACCGTCCCCGTCACATGACGGCCGAGCGCGTTGGCGCCGACGACCCGTACGGTGGCGGTGTCGCCGTCGACCGCCTCGATCCTGCCGGTCAGCACCATGGTGTCGCCGGGGTGGTTGGGCGCCCCCAGCCGGATGGCGACCTTGCGGAGCACGGCCGTCGGGCCGAAGTGGTCCGTGACGTACCTGCCGACCAGGCCGTTCGTCGTCAGGATGTTCATGAAGACGTCCGGTGAGCCCTTCTGCCGGGCCAGTTCCGCGTCGTGGTGGACGTCCTGGTAGTCCCGTGAGGCGATCGCCCCCGCCACGATCAGCGTCCGCGTGACCGGGATCTCCAGCGGGGGCAGCTGGGCGCCCGCCGCCAGTGCCCTCGTCGATGCCGTCATCTCTCACTCCCCGCCCTCGACGCCCCGGAAGACCGGCAGGACCAGCGCGCCCTCCGCGTCCTCGTAGGTGCGGAACTCCGCCCGGACCGGCAGACCGATGCGCACCTTGTCGTACGGCACCCCGACCACGTTGCTCACCATCCGCACGCCCTCGGCGAGTTCGACGAGGGCGACCGCGTAGGGACCGGCCGCGTCGGCGGCGTGTCCGGAGTCGGTGAAGGCGGGGAAGGGCGGGTGGTGCATCACCACGTACGAGTAGACGGTCCCCGCGCCGCTCGCCTCGACCGTGTCCCAGTCGAGGCAGCCGCACGCGTTGCAGCCCGGCAGCCAGGGGTGGCGCACCGCGCCGCAGTCCGCGCAGCGCTGGATGAGGAGCCGGTGCTCGGACACGCCCTGCCAGAAGCCGGCGTTGTCCCCGTTGACCACCGGGCGCGGACGTGCGGCCTTGGGCGGGCGGCGGGCGGGGGCGTACTTGAGGATGCGGAAGCGGTGCGTGCCCACGAGCTCGCCCTCGGCCCGGACGTCCGTGCGGGTCGTGACGAAGTACCCGGTGCCCAGCTTGGTCGTCTTGCGGCCGGAGACCGACTCGATCACGGAGTCGAACGTGACCCGGTCGCCCGGGCGCAGGGGCCGCAGGTACTCCTGTTCGCAGTCGGTGGCGACCACCGCCGTGCAGCCCGAGGTGTCGAGGAGGGCCAGCAGCTCGTCGTAGGCGCCGGTGCGGCCCTCGTGTCCGGACAGGCCGCCCATCGTCCAGGCCTGGAGCATGGTGGGCGGGGCGATGGCGTCCGGGCCGGAGTAGGCCGGGTTGGTGTCGCCCATGGCCTCGCACCAGTGCCGGATCATCGGGGCGTTCACCGGGTCCTTGCCCACCCCGGCGACCGCGGCCGGCGCGCCCTCGTACGCCTTGAGCCGCGCGCCGAGCGGGTCGGACACCACGTCTGCCGTGCTCACCGCAGCCCCCTCGTCATCCCGAGTCAGCCGGACAGTTTCTGACTGTCCGTCAGATACGGTCGGCTGTCAAGGACGACCGCCGGCATCCCGGTTCGGTCACGGCGGCGGCCACGCGCGGACGCCGCGCACGGCGCCGTGGGAAAACGCCTGCGCGGCGGCACCGAAGTACCGCCGCGCAGACGTGTCACGACCCCGAAGCACACCCCACGAGGACCCTCACCGGGAGGGGCCTCGTCCGAGGCTCACCACAGCTGGGCGAAGTGGACGGTGACGTTCTCGTTGCCCTGCCGGATGGCTGTGAACGGGGAATGATCGACCTGGGCGGTATTGCTCTGGTTCGACGCGCCGGTACCGACCGCGTTCTGCTGCGTGGTGGACGAGTTGCCGTTGTTGTTGTGACCGACGCCGCTGCCGATGATGGACGACACACCCGCGTTCGATCCGTTGTCCGCGAAGGCGCCGTTGTCCGCTGCCGCGACGCCGCCGAAGAGGGCGGCTGCGAGCGGGAGCGCGGCGACGGTGGCGAGAACGCGGGCGGTACGGATGCTTGCCATGTTGTTCCTCCAGAACCAAGCACTCGGCGGCCCTAGGGCCGGCAGTACGTGAATTACGGCTTGTGTCAGTGCGGTTGGCCGATCGCTCTGACGTTCGTGGACGACGTCGCGAGACCAGAGTTGCCCACCGAATCCCCGGCGAACCACCCCGGAAGCCGCTATTCGCACGCAAGCGTGATGACAAGTCGATAAACCCCTAACGTCACCTTTCGCCCTCACCTTCCCCAGGAGGGCTCAGAAGGCATCGCCCGTTCTCAAGCGGCACAAGGAACGAATCGTTCCTTCGCACATCCGGCCAATTTCTCCTCATCCGGCGCGTCGAGGCGGCCTCCCCTTTCCTTTTTCGAACATACGTACGAACATAGAAGTATGGCCACCACCGACCGGCAGGCCACGACGCTGGCCCTCGCACACGCCCTGTCAGCCGCCGAACGCGGCCTGGCCGTCATCCCCCTGTCCCGGACGAAGCTCCCGGCCCTGCGCTCCCCCCACCGCGACGACCCCACCCCCGCCGGAGCGCGCTGCCACGGCGCGTGCGGACGCTTCGGCCACGGTGTGTACGACGCCTCGACCGACCCGGTCCGCATCCGCGAGCTGTTCGCCGCCGCCCCCTGGGCCACCGGCTACGGCATCGCCTGCGGGCTGCCGCCGTACCACCTGATCGGCGTCGACCTGGACACCAAGACCGGCACCGACTCATCGGCGGCCCTGCGCGAACTGGCCCTGCGCCACCTGTTCACGATCCCCGAGACGGTCGTCGTCCTCACCCCGAGCGGCGGCCGCCACGTGTGGCTGACCGGCCCGCCGGACACCGTCGTGCCCAACTCGGCCGGACGCCTCGCCCCCGGCATCGACATCCGCGGGGCCGGCGGTTACCTCGTCGGCCCCGGCTCCCGTACCGACCACGGCCTCTACACCGCCGCCCCCGGCACCGCCCACCTGGCCCCCGCCCCCTGCCCGCCGGCCCTGCTACGGCTCCTCCTGCCGCCGCCCCGCACGGCCCATCCGGCGCCCGCACCCCCCGGCGACCACGGTCGCGGCCTGGTCCACTTCGTCCTGACCGCCCACGAGGGCCAGCGCAACACCCGCCTCTTCTGGGCGGCCTGCCGCGCCTACGAGAACGGCATCGGCCCCGCCCTGCTCGCGCCGCTGGTCGAGGCGGCCCTCAGCACCGGCCTGACCGAACATGAGGCCCGCGCGACGATCGCGTCGGCGGCCCGGATGACGGGCCACCGGCCGTGAGGACCACCTCCGCACACCGAACGCCCGTGAGCCCGGGACGAGTACGTTCCGGCCGCAGCTCCGCTTTTCCGGACACGGCAACGGCCCCTGACCAAGTACCGGGTCAGGGGCCGTGCTCAGCGCTGTCAGCGCGGAGGCGGTGGGATTTGAACCCACGGTGACATCGCTGCCACGACGGTTTTCAAGACCGTTCCCTTCGGCCGCTCGGGCACGCCTCCCCGCGCCGGCCGAGATCGGCGGCGCGGGGACAAGGGTAACGGGTCGGCGCGCGCGAGTGCCGGTCAGTTGTCGCCGACGCGGGAGCCCAGGGTGAGTTCGGCGGTGTGTTCCTTGCCTGAGCGCTCGTAGGTCAGGGTGACCTTGTCGCCGGGCTTGTGGGTCCAGATCTCGCCGATCAGGGTGGGACCGCTGTCGATCACCATGTCGTCCAGCTTGGTGATCACGTCGCCGGGCTTGAGGCCCGCCTTGTCGGCCGGGCCGCCCGACTCGACCGGGGCGGAACCGCCCGTGCCCTGGTCGGTGATCTTCGCGCCGTCGGAGGAGTCCTCCAGCGAGACGGACGCACCGATCTTGGCGTACACCGGCTTGCCGTTCTTGATCAGCTGCTGGGCCACGTACTTGGCCTGGTTGATCGGGATGGCGAAGCCCAGGCCGATCGAGCCGGACTGGCCGGAGCCGCCGAAACCACCGCTGCTGCTGGACTGGATCGCGGAGTTGATGCCGATCACCGCGCCCGAGGCGTCCAGCAGCGGGCCGCCGGAGTTGCCCGGGTTGATGGACGCGTCGGTCTGCAGGGCGCTCATGTAGGACGCCTTGCTGGTGGAGCTGCCGTCGCTGGAGGCCACCGGGCGGTCCTTGGCGCTGATGATGCCCGTGGTGACCGTGTTGGACAGGCCGAAGGGGGCGCCGATGGCGATCGTCTCGTCGCCGACGGCCACCTTGTCGGAGTCGCCGAGCGCGAGCGGGTTGAGGTCCGACGGGGCGTTCTTGAGCTTGATGACGGCGACGTCGTAGCCCTGCGCGTGGCCGACGATCTCCGCGTCGTACTTCTTGCCGTTCGGGAAGGTGGCCGTGAGCTTGCCCCCGTCCACCGCGTCCGCCACCACGTGGTTGTTGGTGACGATGTGCCCCTGCTTGTCGAAGACGAAGCCGGTGCCGGTGCCGCCCTCGCCGCTGGTGCTCTCCGCCTCGATGGTGACCGTGCTGGGCAGCGCCCGGGCGGCCACGTTGGCGATCGTGCCGGGGGCGCGCTTGACCTGCGCCGCGCTGCTGTCGGAGGCGGAGACGGTGGTGGAGCCGGTGCTGTCGTTGTCCTTGGCCAGGGTGTAGCCGAGACCGCCGCCCAGGCCGCCCGCCACCAGCGCGGCCACCAGGACCGCGGCGACCAGGCCGCCGCGCCCGCTGCGGGGCCTGGGGGCGGGCTGCTGGTACGACGCTCCCCAGCCGCCCCCGCCTCCGGCGCCACCGAAGCCGCCCGCGCCGCCCGCGCCGCCCGCTCCACCGAAGCCGCCCGCACCGCCCGCTCCGAAGCCGGCCGCACCGCCGTCGCCGTAGGCCGGGCCGTCGCCGTACGGCGGGGTGGCCGGCGGCGGGGGCGGCCAGGAGCCGTCGGGGGCCGGGCCCGAGGCGTGCGGTGCGCCGGCCGGGCCGGCCTGCACGGCGGAGGCCGGAGCGTCCTGGGGAACCGGCGGGAGGGGCGCCGTCGGCGCGTTCCCCTCGGGCGCGGGGCCCTGTGGGGAGGTGGGAGAGGCCACCGGCACGGGAGGTGCGGACGGGGCCGGGGGTACCTCGTTGCCCTCGTTCTCGGTGCTCACAGCTCTTCTCCTCGATCCACGGCTGTTGTCCCGTTGTATGCAGTCAGCTTTTCCCACGGGCCGTCAGAGCACGATAAGCGGTGGCTGTGGGTCCGGGGGTTCTCTTTATATAAGACTTTTCAGGCAAAAGTTATATAAATGGACAGCGCGCACGCTGCCGTTCGCCGCACGGACGCATCCGCGCCGCCACGCCCGCCCCGCGACGGTGGCACCATGACGCGGTGACCCACGCACCACAGCGCTCCGTCCAGGTCGTAGCCCACCGAGGCGCGTCCGAGGACGCACCCGAGCACACTCTGGCCGCCTACAAGAAGGCGATCGAGGACGGCGCCGACGCCCTCGAGTGCGACGTACGGCTGACCGCCGACGGCCATCTGGTCTGCGTCCACGACCGGCGGGTGAACCGTACCTCCAACGGCCGCGGCGCCGTCTCCGCGCTGGAACTGGCCGATCTCGCCGCCCTCGACTTCGGCTCCTGGAAGACGCGCGACGCCTGGCGCGGACGGGACGAGGAGCCCGACTGGGTGCACCGTCCGGAGGACCCCGCGGACACCTCGGTGCTCACCCTGGAGCGGCTGCTGGAGCTGGTCGCGGACGCCGGGCGGCGGGTGGAGCTGGCCATCGAGACCAAGCACCCCACGCGCTGGGCGGGCCAGGTCGAGGAGCGGCTGCTGACGCTGCTGAAGCGCTTCGGCCTGGACGCACCGGCCTCCGCCGCCGAGTCCCCGGTCCGGATCATGAGCTTCTCGGCGCGTTCGCTGCACCGCGTGCGCGCCGCCGCGCCCACGCTGCCGACGGTCTACCTGGTGCAGTTCCTCACCCCGCGGCTGCGCGACGGACGGCTGCCCGCGGGCGTGCGCATCGCGGGACCCTCGATCCGCATCCTGCGCAACCACCCCGGCTATGTGGAACGGCTGAAAGCCGCCGGCCATCAGGTGCACGTGTGGACCGTGAACGAGCCCGAGGACGTCGATCTCTGCGTGGAACTGGGCATCGACGCCATCATCACCAACCGGCCGGGCGCCGTCCTGCGCCAGTTGGGGCGCATGTGACCTCAAGAGACCGGTAAAGAGCTGTGCGCATCCCTTGACCCGGCTGTACGGCTGCTGAATCCTCCCTTCTCGGCCACACCATTGAAATCCAGCCAGGCGACGACCACAGGAACAGCGCCTCCGTCACGGGGAGTGCTCCCGCGCGTTCGCTCCGTACCGACCTGTTGCGAACGCGTCAGCGGAAGGGGACTGGCCGGTTTCCGGTACAGGCCAATGGGGCATCCACACCGTGGCGTGGGGCAAAGGAGGTCTCGGGGGTGGCGTTGGTGGTGGCACAGGAGGTGCCGACGTCGTCGAGCATGGCCGTACCCCATGGCCCTGCGGGCGTGGGGAAGGCAAGGCACCGGATGCGTTCACAGTTGCGCAGCGGGGGCGTGGCCGAATCGGTCGTCGACGATGCCGTACTGATCCTTTCCGAATTGTTGAGCAACGCCTGCAAACACGGGCGGCCCCTGGGCGACGCGCTGTCGGGTGACGGGGACGTGCGCGCCGCGTGGCGGGTCGACCTGCGCGGCCGGCTCATCGTCGAGGTGACGGACGGCGGTGGTCCGACCCGCCCGGCGCCGGCCACCCCGTCGGTGACCGCGCACGGCGGCCGTGGGCTGAACATCGTCACGGCCCTCGCCGACGACTGGGGCGTGCGGGACGGGGTGCACGGCGAGGTGACGGTCTGGGTGGTGGTCCACGAGGACGTCCACGATCCCGATGCCGGGGGACGACCGGACGGTTTCGCTACGCGCGTCACCTCCCCCGCGCTGCCGGACATGGCCCACCTGGACTTCGCGGACGCCTTCGAGGACCTGGACTGAACGGGCCGGTACCGGCCGCGCGTCCGGCCGGGCCCGGACCGACAGGCCCGAGGGCCGGGAGGCCCGGAGCGGGCCGCGACGGCACCCCGGGGTTGTCCACAGGTTCACTCCCCTGGCGTCCAACAGGCTTGCGTTGTCCACAGGTTCCCGCCGGTCATGGCCCGAACGGCTAGGCTCCCGACCGTACGAGAAGAGCCGCAACCGGGAGACACCCACGATGGCCAAGAAGCGACCCCAGACGAAGGCCGGGCGGTCACAGCAGAGCGGCGGCGCCCCCGCCGCAGGCGCTGATGGACAGATTCCGGTGGTCGGCGCCCGCGAGCCCTGCCCCTGCGGCAGCGGCCGGCGCTACAAGGCGTGCCACGGCCGGGCCGCGGCACATGCGGCGACGGAGCTGGTGCAGCGCCCGTTCGAGGGGCTGCCCGGCGAGTGCGACTGGGTGGCGCTGCGCGAGCTGGTGCCGGCCGCGACGGTCGAGCTGACCCTCAAGGACGGCCTGCCCGAGGACGTTCCGTCCGTCACGCTCGCCACGGTGCTGCCGATGGCCTGGCCCGCGCTGCGGCGCGACGACGGCTCGGTCCTGCTCGGCCTGCAGAACGACACGGCGTCCGGTGATCTCAGCCGCGACCTCGCCGACACCCTCCAGCGCGCGCTCCGGACCGAACCCGGCACCCCGGTGCAGGGCCGCCGCGCCCCGGCCGGCGGTCCGCGGCTGCAGGACCTGCTCGCGCCCGAGGCGCCGTTCGCTCCGGTCGTGCACAGCGGCTTCGAGTTCTGGGTGCCGGACGCGGAGAACGCCGCGCCGGAGGTGACCGCCTCCCTGGAGCGGGCCAACGCCGCCGCCATCCCGACGGCGAAGCTCACCGGCGTGGACGCCGCGTACTGGTGCCAGACCCCGGAGAAGAACCACCTGCGCTGGGTGATGCCGCATCCCGAGGAGCAGCTTCTGGACGCTCTCGCGCGGCTGCACGCTGCGGGCCGCTCCAGTCTGGGCGAGGGCACCCGGCTCGTGGGCTCCTTCCGTGCTCACGGCCTCACCGTGCCGGTCTGGGACCTGCCGAGCGGGGTCACGGCGGACGACGTGGAGAAGCCGGCCGCCGAGTTCGCCGAGCGTCTGGCCGCGGCCCTGGCCGCCACCGGGCCGCTCACGGCGGACGAGCGCCGGGCGCGCGGCGGACTGACCAACCGGCAGGTCACGCTCAGCTGACGGCACGCGCGCGGGTCGCAACTGAACGGTCGGTAAGGCCTGGTCGCGACCCGCGCAGCAGGTGACTCCTGTCACAACTCCCCGTGGAGACGGGGAAATCGGTGGCCGAATGACCGAGGCGGAATTTGCGAACCGCCAATCTCTTGTTACCGTTCCAGTAGCCCGGTTGCTGGTGCATCCCCCGTCGCCAGCAACCGGGTCTTTCCATCTCCGCGTGCGGTGTACAGCGCGCCGCGGGCCGTCAACTGCCCTTCTGCGTGACGGAGTTGCCGTCGAAGTGCGTCGAGTCGCTGCCCGAGCGCAGCAGCAGGGTGCCGTCGGCTCCGCGTGAGGCGAACTCGGTGACGGCCGTGTAGGCGTCCGGTCCGCCCTTGGTGTGCTCGCGCGGTGTCTCGCAGGTGGCGGGCTCGTCGTCGGTGCTCGTGACACAGCGCATCTGCAGCGTGTGGCCGCCCGGACCCATCAGGCTCAGCACGGAGTCCAGCGGCTTGCCGGTGGCGTTGCGGTAGTAGGTGCGGGCCCAGGTGTCCTTGCCCTGGGTCAGCACACAGGTCTGCGCCTCGATGCCCTCCGGGGACGTGAGCTGGGGACCGCACCGCGCGGCCGTCGCCAGGCCGAGCCCGAGCAGCCGGGGCGCCTCGCCGGGCAGCGGAAGCTTGCCGTCCGCGGACCCGTCGCCGTCCCCCCGGGAGCCGGGGCCGCCCCCGTGGGAGCCGGGCTCGTCGTGGCGAGAGCCGGCGCCGTCCTTGCTCCCCGCGGTCGGGGTGCCGTGCGGCTTGCCGGCCATCGCGTGCCGGGCCGCCTCGCCCACCTGCCCCGCGGACGCCACGGCCAGCGGCAGCACGACCGCGGCCGTCACGACACCGAGGAGCGCGAGCAGCCGCAACCTTGGGGATTCCGGTCCGCCGCGCTGTGGCGATCTACGGCCGTGCCGCCCGGAGTGTCGACGGGCATGTCCCCCAGAAATTCGCAGCATGTGCGGAACATAACGATCCAGGGGGATTTGCCCCCTGGGCCGCGCCCGACACTCCTACAACTCGGGCGCGCTCACACCCGTACGAGTGAGGGCGTCGATCACGGCGTCGACGACTGCCTCCACATCGGGCACCCAGGGCGCCGCCGAACCGGCCAGCGGAGCGCGCTCCCAGCGGACGGCGCCCTGGCCCGTCTCGGACGGGGGCAGGGCGAGATAGCCGCCCTCGCCGTGGAAGCGCAGGGAGCCGGGGACGAAGTCCTTGGCGTAGAGCAGTTCGCCCAACTGCTCCATGGAGTACGGCTTGACGAGCAGCGACCAGCGGTTCGGCGCGGCGACCACCGGGCCGAGGCGCATGCCCCGCCGGTCGAGCAGGGCGAGGGCGCGCGCGGCGGCGAGCGCCGGCAGACTGACCGCGCACGGCGCCCCGCCGCCGGTGGCCAGGACGATCGGCGCGTTCGGCCGATTGGTCCACCACCAGCGCACCATCCGCGCGTCGGTCGTGGCCGCGAGCAGGCCGGGATCGAAGGGGTGCGCACCGGGCACCGTGCACTCCGGGTCGGGGCAGGCGCAGCGGGTCCGTCCCTGCGGGTCCGGGGCCACCCCCGGGAGTACGGGCCAGTGCCACTCGCTCGCGAAGGTCAGGGCCGAGCCGATCAGCTCAGGCCTTTTGTCGTCCCGCCTGCGCCTCCCGTCGTTCCACCTGGACAGGAGCCTGCGTCGCCTTCCGAGGATCTCGCGCATGAGCGCTCGTTCCTTTCCGTTGCACCGCTGGCAACACCGTGGTCCACATCACGTCATGTGTCGATCACTTCACTGTGCGTACCTGTTGGCGCATCACACCCCTGCGCACGGCAGGGGGAACCCCAGGGGGTCGAGCACGGGCCGCGTCCCTAGTGCGTCTGTCAAAAGCACGGTTGCGGCGTGGGGGTGGCGAAGTATGGCGTTTTGCCGTCGCGCGTGGTTCTCTCCGCCTCCGCCAGGGAGGATGGGGCTCGGCCGTCGGTGGCTATGACGCCCGGGTCCGTCGCCAGGTTCCGGGTGGCCCCCAACCACCCCTGGCTTTCTCCGAGTACGTACCCATCACGACCGCTGTGACGCTCCGTGGAGCAAGGCCAGTCGACCGCAATGAACCGTTACCCGAGGCAGTTTTCAGCCAACTTGGCAGTAAGGCAAGGGGTTCGGAAGAAACCCTCACCAACCCCATGGACACCAGGAATCCCTGCAGGACAATGCTGGACATCCCCTCACGAGTGCGTGTACATGTGGAGACACTGCTAGCGGCGCAGAATGACATGGGGGTTTGCGATGCTTTTCAGCAATACGCACCGGTCTGAAGGCCGGACGCCATGAACGCCCCGCACCCTCCGAAAGTGGCCGGAATCGATTCAGCGGTTCCCACGCCCGCACACACTGTCGCGCCCGCGTCTCCCGCCCCCGGCGCCGGCCCGTCCCCGGACGCGCCCGCCGTCCCCGCCCCGCACGGCCCCGCGCCCAGTGCCCTGCTCCAGGACCGGCTGGCCGGCTGGGTCTCGGACCTCACCACCCTCCACGAACTCACCGAGCGCCTGTCCCGCACCAGCGCCCTGGAGCCCGCCCTCCACGAGCTGCTGCGCGGCGGAGCCGCCCTCGTCGGCGCCCGCCGCGGCCTCGTCGCCCTGGAGCCCGGCGACGGACTCGGCCCCCGCACCACGCTCGGCCTCGGCCTCGGCCGCGCCGACCTCGGCCACATCGAGACCGTCCCGCGCGGCGCGCTGCCGTACGACACCGGCACGGCCACCGAGATCGTCCACCCCGACCTGCTCGCCGAGGACGGCCTCGACCCCCGGCACCGCGAGGTCGCCGCCAGCCTCGGCTACGCCGCCAGCTACGCCCTGCTCCTGGCCACCGAATCCGCCGGCCGCCTCGGCGCCGTGGTCTGGCTCTACGACGAACCGGCCGAGCCCGACGAGCGCCGGCGCCACCTCGTCGGCCTCTACGTCCGCCACGCCACCGAACACCTGGCCCGCCTGCTGGAAGTGGCACGCGCACGCGCACGCGTGGCGACCATCACCGAGGAGCTGCTGCCCACCCGGCTGCCCCGCGTCCCCGGCGTCCAGCTGGCCGCCCGGCACCGCACCGGCCCGCGCGGCGGCGGCGACTGGTACGACGCGCTGCCGCTGCCGGACGCCGCACTCGGCCTCTCCGTCGGCTCGGTCACCGGCTCGGGGCCGAGCGCCGTGGCCGCCATGGGCCGGCTGCGCGCCTCGCTGCGCGCCTACGCCGTGATGGAGGGCGAGGATCCGGTCGCGGTCCTGTCCGACCTGGAACTGCTGCTGCGGCTGACCGAGCCCGCCCGCTCGGCCACCGCCCTGTTCGCCTACTGCGAGCCCGCCCTGCGCAAGATCACCCTGGCCGGCGCCGGTCACAGCCCGCCGCTGCTGATCGGCGAGCGGCGCACCGAGTTCGCCGAGACCTCCGTCTCCGCGCCGCTCGGCATGCTCGCCTGCTGGGAGGCGCCCAGCGTGGAGATCCAGGCCGAGGCAGGGGAGACGGTTCTGCTGTACACCGACGGGCTGCTGCACCGTACCGGCGACTCGACGGACCGTGCCTTCGCCCGGCTGCACTCGGCCGCCGCGAGCATCCCGCGCACGGTGCGCCACGACCCCGGTGCCGTCGCCGACCACGTCCTGCGCGTCGTCCTGCCGGACGGCGTGGACGCGGCCGACAGCGAGGAGGACGTGGTGCTGCTGGCGGCCCGCTTCGACTGAGCCCGCCTGTAATGACCGGGCATAACAGGGCATCCGCCCCTGACCCGCCCACGGTACGACCGTACGATGATGGAGGTCCCCGCTCGGCCACAAGCAGGAGCGTCGCGGGCCCCGGGGGAGATCACAAGGCGTATCGAGGAGGATCACGTGTCCGACGAGCTCAACCCGGCTGTGCCCGACTCCGCTACCGCGGAGGGCCCCGAGACCGAGTCCGAGGAGCCCATCAAGCAGCGGAAGAACGGCCTGTACCCGGGCGTCTCCGACGAGCTGGCCGAGAACATGAAGTCCGGCTGGGCCGACACGGAACTGCGTGACCTGAAGCCCGTCCCGCAGGCCGCCGAGACCGCGCGCCGCCGTGCCGCGCTCTCCGCCCGCTTCCCGGGTGAGCGGCTGGTCGTCCCCGCGGGCAACCTGAAGACCCGCTCGAACGACACCGAGTACCCCTTCCGGTCCTCCGTCGAGTACGCGTACCTCACCGGCGACCAGACCGAGGACGGCGTCCTGGTCCTGGAGCCCACCGGCGACGGCCACCAGGAGACGATCTACCTCCTGCCCCGCTCCGACCGCGAGAACGGCGAGTTCTGGCTCTCCGGCCAGGGTGAGCTGTGGGTCGGCCGCCGGCATTCGCTCACCGAGTCCGAGGCGCTGTACGGCATCCCGGCCGCCGATGTGCGCGAGCTGGCGGACAAGCTGCGCGAGGCCACCGGCCCGGTGCGCGTGGTCCGCGGCTACGACGCCGGCATCGAGGCCGCCCTGACCGACAAGGTCACCGCCGAGCGCGACGAGGAGCTGCGTGTCTTCCTCTCCGAGGCCCGGCTGGTCAAGGACGCGTTCGAGATCGGCGAGCTGCAGAAGGCCGTCGACTCCACGGTCCGCGGCTTCGAGGACGTCGTGAAGGTCCTCGACAGGGCCGAGGCGACCAGCGAGCGCTACATCGAGGGCACCTTCTTCCTCCGCGCGCGTGTGGAGGGCAACGACGTCGGCTACGGCTCCATCTGCGCGGCCGGCCCGCACGCCTGCACGCTGCACTGGGTGCGCAACGACGGCCCGGTCCGCTCCGGCGACCTGCTCCTGCTCGACGCCGGGGTGGAGACCCACACCCTCTACACCGCCGACGTCACGCGCACGCTGCCGGTCAACGGCACGTACAGCGAGCTGCAGAAGAAGATCTACGACGCCGTGTACGAGGCCCAGGAGGCCGGCATCGCGGCGGTCAAGCCGGGCGCCAAGTACCGCGACTTCCACGACGCCGCCCAGCGCGTGCTCACCGAGAAGCTCGTCGAGTGGGGCCTGGTCGAGGGCCCGGTCGAGCGCGTCCTGGAGCTGGGCCTGCAGCGCCGCTGGACCCTGCACGGCACCGGCCACATGCTCGGCATGGACGTCCACGACTGCGCCGCCGCGCGGACCGAGACGTACGTGGAGGGTGTCCTGGAGCCCGGGATGGTGCTGACCGTCGAGCCGGGGCTGTACTTCCAGGCCGACGACCTGACCGTGCCCGAGGAGTACCGGGGCATCGGCGTCCGCATCGAGGACGACATCCTCGTCACGGAGGACGGCAACCGGAACCTTTCGGCCGGTCTGCCGCGTCGTTCCGACGAGGTCGAGACCTGGATGGCGTCGCTGAAGGGCTGATCTGAGATTCAATGGCCGGGTACCGAGGGAGGTGCCCGGCCGTTGTCGTCCGCGGGTCTGTCCGTGGCTGGCCGCGCAGTTCCCCGCGCCCCTGGCGGCGCTGCACTCACGGGGGTGGACACGTGGACGAGTTCTGGGCCGGATTCGGTGTGGACCTGCATCTTGAACCCGATGCGGCGGACGGGCGCCGGATCGGGCTGGAGCGGGCCCTGCGGGACGCCGTGCGGGACGGGCGGCTCGTGCCCGGGACCCGGCTGCCGGCCACCCGGCGGCTCGCCGCCGAACTCGGCATCTCCCGCGGCACCGCCAAGGCCGCCTACGACCAGCTCGTCGCCGAGGGGTACCTGACCGCACGCCAGGGCTCGGGTACCCGGGTCGCCGCGCTGCCGACCGTCGAGTCCGCCGAACCCGGCACGGCGACACGCACGCGTGCCCCGCGTTTCGATCTGCGCCCCGGCAGCCCGGACGTCGGCGCGTTCCCGGCGGCCGCCTGGCTGCGCGCACTGCGCCGGGCCATAGCGACGGCACCCTCACTGGCCTACGACTACGGCGACCCGCGCGGCCGGATCGAGCTGCGCACGGCGCTCTCCGGCTATCTGGGGCGGGCACGCGGAGTGCTCGCGCCGCCGGAGCGGATCGTCGTCACCTCCGGGTACGTCCAGGGCCTCGCGCTCCTCACGCGCGTACTGGACGGCGCCGTCGTCGCCATGGAGGACCCCGGGCTGCCGTTCCACCGGGAGGTCGTGCGGCGCAACGGAGGAACGGTCCTGCCGGTGCCGGTCGACGCGCGCGGGGTGCGCCCCGAGGAGCTGGGCCAGGCGGCGGCTGTGGTGGTCACCCCGGCGCACCAGTACCCGACCGGGGTGACGCTGCATCCCGAGCGGCGGCGGGCGCTCGGCGACTGGGCACGCGCGCGGGGCGGGCTGATCGTCGAGGACGACTACGACGGGGAGTTCCGCTACGACCGCCAGCCGGTGGGCGCGCTGCAGGGCATGGCGCCCGGCCAGGTGGTGTACCTCGGTACGGCCTCCAAGACGCTCGGCCCGGCGCTGCGGCTCGGCTGGATGGTGCTGCCGCCGCAGCTGGTCGACGCGGTCGCCGACGCCAAGCTGCACAGCGACCACCACACCGAGACCATCGGCCAGCTGGCCCTCGCCGAACTGATCGACAGCCACGCCTACGACCGGCATGTGCGCGCGTGCCGGCTGCGCTACCGGCGCCGCCGCGACCAGCTGCTGGACCGCCTGGGCGCGGGCCGCAGCGTGCACGGCATCGCCGCCGGTCTGCACGCGCTGATCGACGTGCCCGACGAGGCCGGGGTGCTGGCCCGCGCGGAGGCGGAGGGTCTCGCCCTCGGCGCCCTCGGCGACCACTGGCACACCCCCGGCCCCGGCCGCCCCCAGGGCCTGGTCGTCGGCTACGGCACGCCCCGCGAGCGGGCGTACGGCGAGGCGCTGGAGGTGCTGGCGAAGGTGCTGGAGAGGGGCTGAGTGTGCCCTCACAGGGCCGGATCGCGGTCGTGCAGGATCCGCTGGAAGAGCCTGCAGTCCCGCCACTGCCCGTCGATGTGCAGGTATTTCGGGGCCAGTCCGATCGCCTCGAAGCCGCTCTTCGTCAGCACCCGCTGTGAGCCGGTGTTCGCGAGCAGCGTGGACGCCTCGATCCGGTGCAGCCCCACCGTGTCCCGCGCGATCCGGCAGACCCGCTCCACCGCGGCCGTGGCCAGGCCGCGGTTCTGCTGGTCGGCGGCCACCCAGTAGCCGAGGGAGGAGCTGCGGAAGGGCCCTCGGACGATCCCGGTCAGGGTGACGGCCCCGGCGATCCGCCCGTCCGCGGCCTGGAGCACCAGGGGCACCGCGGCGCCCTCGGAGTACAGCCGCAGCAGCCCGGTGATCCGCTCGCGCTGCCCGGCCACGGTGAAGAACGACTCCGGCCGGCGCGGCTCCCACGGCCGCAGATGCTCGCGGTTGTCCAGGTAGGCCGCGCACAGCGCGTCCGCGTCGGCGGGCGTCGGAAGCCGCAGGGTCACACCGGGCGCTATGTCGCCGCTCTCGATCTCCATGGCCTCACTATGCCGTCAGCAATGAGGGATCCTTCTTCCACTTGAGGATCTTGTCGAAACTGACCACCGTGCCCCCCCGGCCGGGCTTGGGGCCGATGTGGACGTGGTCGGCGAGTTCGCGGATGAGACAGAGCCCGCGGCCGTGCTCGGCGTCCGGGCGGGCAGGCCGGATCTCCTGGGCGCGGGACAGTCCCGGTCCCGAATCGGCCACTTCGATGCGGCACTTCTCCCCGTCGAGGTACGCCGTCACCCGGTACGCCTCCGAGGAGCTGCCGTTCGGGGTGTCCCCGCCGTGCTCGACGGCGTTCGCGCAGGCCTCGCTCAGGGCGACGGAGAGGTCGTAGGAGATCTCGGGGTCGACACCCGCCGTCTCCATGGTGCCGATCAGCAGCCGCCGGGCGAGCGGCACGCTCGCGGCCTCGCGGCGCAGATGGAGTGACCACCAGATGCTCATGCTCCAGCCTCCTGGCCGCGGCTCGACATACCGTTACGTATTGCCGCCCGTAGGGGGTCGTAAGCACACAGTTGACGTGACTCCGCCCATACAGCCGATGCGCCGCGGGAGGAATCGGTGTATGAGGGGCGTTCCCGCGGCCCTGCGGTGGGACGGCGACAAGCGCAGTGCGATGATGAGGCCGCCATGACTGCCCCCCACCCGCGCACGGCGCGTCCCGGAGCGGGCCTCCGGATCCTGCGGGCCGCGGTGTTCGCCGCGGTCTGCGTCGCGCTGGCCGCGTGCGGGCACACCCTCGCCTCCTGCGCGGGCGTGCCGCTGTGGGCGCTGGGGGCGGGCTTTCTCGGCTGTCTGCTGCTCGTGGTACCGCTCGCCGGGCGGGCCCGCTCGCTGCCGGGCATCGCGGTGCTCCTCGCCCTCGGCCAGACCGCGCTGCACACGCTGTTCGGGCTGGGCCAGCACGGGGCCGCCATGGCCTCGGGCGGGATGGCGACGGGAGTACCGGGCGGGCGCGGCTCCGCGCTGAACGACGCCGCGTTGGTCGAGCAGGCCACGCGCTTCCTGTGCGGGGCGAGCCCCACCGCCCTGACCCCCGGGCGCGCCTTCCACGTCCTGCTCGCCGCGCACCTCATCGACCGCTCGGGCCGTCCCGCGACCGTCATGGGGGACATGGACCCCGCGCAGGACGCCACCGGCGCCTCGGCGGGCCTGCTGCCCTCGCTGCCGATGCTGCTGGGGCACGTCCTCGCCGCCGTCGCCGCCGGCTGGCTGCTCCGCCGCGGCGATCTGGCCCTGCTGCGGCTGATCGAGCTGTCGGCGCATGGAGTCGCGGAGGGGGCGCTCGTACGGTCCCTGCGCTCAGCGCTCGCCCTGGCGCGCGTCCTGTGCGCCGGTCTGCTACCCGCCTCCGCGCCCGGCCCGCGCGGCCGTCGTACCGACCGGGGCGGCGCGCCCGGCCCGCACACCACCGCACTCCAGCACACGGTGATCCGGCGCGGCCCGCCCGCCGCCGACTTCCTCCTCGCCGCCTGACGCGACGCGCGCACCACTCCACGGGAGAGGCTGCCGCCGTCGCGCGGCACGCGCGCGTGCGCACCCGTGCCCCACCGAGTGGCACGGCCGAGCACCCGCGTACCTCTCTTCGCCACCGGAACTCTCAGAGTGGAGTGCTCCTGCCATGCAGGTTTCCCGTACCGCGACCCGTCGCGCCGTCTCCCGCCGTGTCGCCGCCCGTGTCGCCGCCGCCGGCGCCGCCACGGGCACGGCCGTACTGGCCCTGTCCGCCCCCGCCTTCGCGCACGTCACCGTGCAGCCGGAGACCCCCGCGGCCAAGGGCGGCTACGCGGTCGTCGACTTCAAGGTCCCCAACGAGCGCGACAACGCCTCGACCACCAAGGTCGAGGTCAGCCTCCCGGCCGACCACCCCATCGCCTCGGTCATGGCCCAGCCCGTCCCCGGCTGGAACGTCCAGGTCACCAAGTCCAAGCTGGCCAAGCCGCTGACCGTGCACGACGAGAAGATCGACGAGGCCGTCACCAAGGTCACCTGGACCGCCGCCGACGGCAAGGGCATCCAGCCCGGCTACTTCCAGAAGTTCCCGCTCTCCCTCGGCGCCCTGCCCGAGAACACCGATGAACTCGCGTTCAAGGCGATCCAGACGTACTCCGACAAGGAGGTCGTGCGCTGGATCGAGGTCCCGAAGGCGGGCCAGGACGAGCCGGAGAACCCGGCGCCGGTGCTGGAACTGTCCGCCGCGACCGACGACCACCACGGCACCGCGAGCGCCAAGGACGCCTCCGACCAGAACGAGAACGCGGCCGCCGCCACCGACTCCGGCTCCCACACCGACACCACCGCCCGTGTGCTCGGCGTGGTCGGCATCGTCGTCGGCGTCGCGGGCGTCGCCTACGGCGTCCTCGCCGGCCGCCGCCGCACCGCCTGAGCCGCACCGCTTCCGGACCGCGCAGGGGTCGTACGGCGCATGCGACGCTGTCATGGCTGTCGTACGACCCCGGTGCGCACCGGAGTACTCACATCTGGGACATTTTTCTATGCGCAAGAAGACGTTCGCCGCGGCCGCGCTGCTCGCCGCCGCCACCCTGACCCTCTCCGCCTGCGGCAGCGGGAACGACGGCAAGTCGCCGATCGCCGTGGTCTCGGAGGAGTCCGACTCGGGCAAGGCCGCCACCGTCCTCGACAAGCCCTTCGAGAAGCCGGACCTGGTCCTCACCGACACGCACGGCAAGAAGTACGACCTCCGCGAACAGACCAAGGGCCATCCGACCCTGGTCTACTTCGGCTACACCCACTGCCCCGACATCTGCCCGACGACGATGAGCAACATCGCCGTCGCCAAGAAGGCGCTGCCCAAGGCCGAACAGAACGACCTGCGGGTCGTCTTCGTCACCACCGACCCAGGCCGTGACACCCCCGCCGGGCTGGGCAGGTGGCTGAAGGGCATCGACCCGCAGTTCATCGGCCTGACCGGGGACTTCGCCACCATCCAGGCCGGCGCCCATTCCCTCGGCATCTCCGTGGAGCCGACCACGAAGGACAAGAACGGCAAGCTCGTCTCCGTCCACGGCACCCAGGTCATGGCCTTCTCGCCGAAGACGGACAGCGGTTACGTCCTCTACGACGACACGGCCACGGTCGACGACTACACCAGGGACCTGCCCAAGCTCGTCAAGGGGGAGAACCCGTGAGGCGCCGCCCCGCCGTCCTGACCACCGCCGCCGCGCTCGCCGGCGCGCTGGCCCTCGCCGGCTGCTCGGGCTCGGACTCCGGGTCGGGCTCCGGCTCGGGCTCCACGCGGGCCGAGCTGTCGGTGAACGGGCCGTACATGCCGCAGCCGGTCTCCTCCGACATGGCCGCCGGCTTTCTGACGATCACCAACAAGGGCGGCGCCGAGGACGAGCTGACCGCGGTGAGCAGCGACGTCGCCGGCCAGGTCACCATGCACAGCACCATGGGCGGCGCCATGCGGGAGAAGACCTCCTTCGCGATACCCGCCCACGGTCAACTCGTGTTCAAAAGCGGCGGCAGCCATCTGATGTTCGAGAAGCTGAGGCGCACGCCGAAGCAGGGCCAGACGGTCACCGTGAAGCTCACCTTCGCCAAGTCCGGGCCCCTCACCGTCGAGATGCCGGTGAAGTCCGCCACGTACAACCCGTCGACCGGCCACTAGGGAGGGACCCACCACCGTGACACGGACCATCACCCCCCAGGCACGAAGGGGCGGCCTGCGCACCCTGGTGCTGCTGCTTCTCGCCGTCACCGGCGCACTGCTCGCGGGTGCCGGACCGGCCTCCGCCCACGCGGCGCTGACCGGCAGCGACCCCGCGCAGGGGGTGGTGGTCAAGCAGGCACCCAGCCAGGTGGCACTCACCTTCTCCGAGAAGGTGGCGATGAACGACGACTCCCTGCGCGTCCTCGACCCCAAGGGCAAGCCGGTCCAGACCGGCAAACCCGCCAACCTGAGCGGCACGACATACGCCGTACGGCTCAAGGGCGGCCTGGGCAAGGGCACCTACACGGTCACCTACCAGGTCGTCTCGGCCGACAGCCATCCCGTCTCCGGCGCCTACACGTTCTCCATCGGAGCGCCCTCGCTGACCGTGGTCTCCGGCACCGGACCGGCCGCGGGCGGCGGAGTCGTCGGCGGCCTCTACGCGTTCGGACGGTACGCGTCGTACGCCGGCTTCATCGTGCTCGCCGGCGGTGCGGCCTTCGTGCTCGCCTGCTGGCAGCGCGGCGCGAGCGTACGGGCCCTGCAGCGGCTGGTGGTCGGCGGCTGGCTCACGCTCACCGCGGCCACCCTGTGGCTGCTGCTCCTGCGCGGCGCGTACACCACCTCCGGGAAGGTCGCCGACGTCTTCGACCTCGGCCTGCTCGGCCAGGTGCTGCAGACCAAGACCGGTGCGGCGCTCGTCTCCCGGCTGCTGCTGCTCGCCGCCGCCGCGCTGTTCATCGCCGTCCTCTTCGGCGCCTACACCAAGCGGGAGGAGGGCGAGGACAAGCGCGATCTGACGTTCGGGCTCGCGGTCGGTGGTGTGGTCGTCGCGGCGGGGCTCGCGACCAGCTGGGCCATGGCCGAGCACGCCTCGGTCGGGCTCCAGCCGGCCATCGCCATGCCCGTCGACGTCGTCCATCTGCTCGCGGTCGCCGCCTGGCTGGGCGGGCTCACCGCCCTGCTGGTCGCCCTCTACCGGGCGCCCGCCGAGACACCGGTGGAGGCCGCTGCGGTCCGCCGGTTCTCCCGTGTGGCCTTCGGCTCCGTCATCGCGCTCGTCGCGACCGGCACTTACCAGGCCTGGCGCCAGCTCGGCTCCTGGACCGCGTTCACCGACACCCGGTACGGACAGCTGCTGCTGGTCAAGATCGCTCTGGTGGCGCTGCTGGTCGGCATCGCGTCGGTGTCGCGGCGGTGGACGGGGCGGCTGGCCGGCGGCGCCGACACGGTCGCCGTCTCGGCCGAGAACCCCGAGCGGGAGCGGGTCGCCTCCGGTGCGGCCAAGCAGTCCGGCAAGGGCAGGACCAGCGGAGATCCCCGGCGTGCGGAGCAGCTCGCCCGGCAGCGGGCCGCCATGGACGCCGCCCGGCAGAAGCGGCTGCGGGACGGCGACCCGAACCGCTTCGGGCTGCGCCGCTCGGTGCTGGCCGAGGCGGGAGTCGCGGTCGTCCTGCTCGCCGTCACCACCTGGCTGACCCAGACCGAGCCGGGCCGCACCGAGCTGGACGCGAAGGCCGCTTCCTCGTCCTCCTCCGGTTCGGCCACCGCGCCCTCGAACGGCGCGCTGACCCTGGACATGCCCTTCGACACCGGCGGCGCCGACGGCAAGGGCGTCGTCAGCATCGACCTCGACCCCGCGCGGGTGGGCGGCAACGAGATGCATGTGTACGTCCAGCGGCCCAACGGGCGGGCCTTCGACATCCCGGAGGTGAAGGTCTCCTTCACCCTTGAGGCGAAGAAGATCGGCCCGCTTCCCGTGAACCCCGACCACATCACCACCGGCCACTGGTCGGCGAACGGAGTGCAGATCCCCCTGGCCGGCGACTGGAAGATCGCCGTCACCGTGCGGACCTCCGACATCGACCAGGTGACCGTCTCCAAGAACGCGCAGATCGGCTGAACGACACCATGCCCGACCAGTCCATCCCCGAGGCCCGTACGCCCGAGTCCGCGGTACCGGAGCACGCAGCCGGCAGCGGCGCGGGCATCTCCCGTCGCGCGCTGCTCGGCACCGCGGGCGCCACCGGTCTCGTGCTCGGCGCGGCCGGCGGGGCCGTGGGGTACGCCGCCGCCCCCGCCCAGACCACCCCGCTGGCCTCGGTGGGTTCCGGCCGGGCGATGTTTCACGGGAAACATCAGCCCGGCATCACCGAGGGACTCCAGGCGCGCGGCCATCTCGTCGCCTTCGACCTCGTGCCGGGCGCGGGCCGCAAGGAGGCGGCGGCCCTGCTGCGCCGCTGGTCGACGACGGCCGAGCGGCTGATGGCGGGCGAGCCCGCGCCGCACGACGACACCGACGTGGCCCGCGACGCCGGTCCCTCCTCGCTGACGATCACCTTCGGCTTCGGGCACGGCTTCTTCGGCAGGACCGGCCTGGACAAGCAGCGGCCGGCCGCGCTGGACCCGCTGCCGGACTTCTCCTCCGACCATCTCGACAAGGCGCGCAGCGACGGTGACCTGTGGGTGCAGATCGGCGCGAACGACGCCCTGGTCGCCTTCCACGCCCTGCGCGCGATCCAGAAGGAGGCGGGCGGTGCGGCCCGGCTGCGCTGGCAGATGAACGGCTTCAACCGCACCCCGGGCGCCACCGCGCATCCCCTGACGGCCCGCAACCTCATGGGGCAGCTCGACGGCACCCGCAACCCGAAGCCGGCCGACTCCGACTTCGACCGGCGGATCTTCGTGCCCGCCACGGGTGAGCCCGCCTGGATGGCGAACGGCTCCTACGCCGTCGTACGCCGCATCCGCATGCTCCTGGACGACTGGGAGAAGCTGTCGGTGCCGGCGCAGGAGGCGGTCATCGGGCGCCGCAAGTCCAACGGGGCGCCGCTGTCCGGCGGCGATGAGACGACCCCGATGGACCTGGAGAAGGCCGACGCCAAGGGCGAGTACGTCGTGCCGCTCAACGCGCACGCACGGATCACCCGGCCCGACAAGAACGGCGGCGCGGCCATGCTGCGGCGCCCCTTCTCCTACCACGACGGCTTCGACGCGGACGGCACACCGGACGCCGGTCTGCTGTTCGTCTGCTGGCAGGCGGATCCGCTGCGCGGTTTCGTACCGGTGCAGCGCAAGCTCGACCGAGGCGACGCGCTCTCGCAGTACATCCGGCACGAGGCGAGCGGGCTGTTCGCGGTGCCGGGCGGGGCGGCGAAGGGCGATTATGTGGGGCAGCAGCTGCTGGAAGGGTGAATTTCCGGTTCCAAACCACCCGGTCGTGTGGTGTTCCTGAGATGCGCAAGCCGCTTGGCCCTGCGCCCATTAGGGTGAGGACATGCCAGCGAGCTATGCGTATCTCGGCCCCGAGGGCACCTTCACCGAGGTGGCCCTGCGCACGCTCCCGGAAGCGGCCACCCGGGAACTCGTCCCGTATGTCTCGGTGCAGTCCGCGCTGGACGCGGTGCGGACCGGCGAGGCGGAGGCGGCGTTCGTGCCGATCGAGAACTCCGTCGAGGGCGGCATCACCACCACCCTGGACGAGCTGGTCGCGGGCGAACCGCTGACGATCTACCGCGAGGTGCTGCTGTCGATCACCTTCGCGCTGCTGGTCCGCCCCGGCACGAACCTCGCGGACATCAAGACGGTCTCCGCCCACCCGGCGGCCCAGCCGCAGGTGCGCAACTGGCTGCGCACACATCTCCCGGACGCGATCTGGGAGTCGGCAGCCTCCAACGCGGACGCCGCCCGTCTGGTCCAGGAGGGCCGCTACGACGCCGCCTTCGCGGGCGAGTTCGCCGCGGCCCGCTACGGCCTTGAGGCCCTGGAGACCGGGATCCACGACGCGGAGAACGCGCAGACCCGGTTCGTCCTGGTCGGCCGCCCGGCCCGGCCCGCCGCACCGACCGGCGCCGACAAGACCTCGGTGGTCCTGTGGCAGCGCGACGACCACCCCGGTGCCCTGCGCGACCTGCTGGGCGAGTTCGCCTCGCGCGGGATCAACCTGATGCTGCTGCAGTCCCGGCCGACCGGTGCCGGCATCGGCAACTACTGCTTCTGCATCGACGCCGAGGGCCATATCTCCGACCGGCGGATGGCGGAGGCGCTGATGGGGCTGAAGCGGATCTGTCTGCAGGTGCGTTTCCTCGGCTCCTATCCGCGCGCGGACATCGCGCCGGGCGAGGCTCCGGCGACCCGGCCGGGAACCTCGGACGAGGAGTTCATGGCGGCCGCGGACTGGGTGGCCCGCTGCCAGGACGGCCGCTTCTAGCCAGTCCTACCTGCATCTCATCGTTATCCACAGAGGTTATCCACAGGTGCCCTTCTCGACCTGGGGACAAGTCGACAAGCAAAGGCGACCAGGTCGACAAATCACCCTGTGACCCCCAGATCGGGTCACGGTCGCCTGGTTCACCCTTCGCCCACCCGTTTCCTTTGGTTCATCTTTCAGGGGGACCGTTTTCCACCCGAAAGCAGGTGTCGAGGCGGTTTGACCCGGGAATTCTTCCCTCCGTTCCTCACTTCCGGAGTGATCAATTCCGAAGTCCACAGACCTTCCACACAGCCTGTGGATAACTCTTCGGGGGTGTGGATTTCTGTGGACAACCAGTCCGCCAAGTCCCGTTCCCCACAAGGGAATCCAGTCAACCCGACGCCCGGGACGTGCCCCGTCCCAGGGAGTGAGACACTTTTCCTTGACACGGTCGGCAATTACCCCATAACGGAACGTAAGTCGCGAATCTGAACACGTCGGAATAGAGATTCGTGAGCGGCAACCCGGCACCGGTAGCCTTGGGCTCGTGATTGACCTTCGCCTGCTTCGTGAGGACCCCGACCGTGTGCGCGCGTCCCAGCGCGCCCGTGGAGAGGACGTCGCGCTCGTCGACGCTCTCCTGTCTGCCGACGAGCGGCGCAGGTCCTCCGGCGTCCGCTTCGACGAGCTGCGAGCCGAGCAGAAGCAGCTCGGCAAGCTGATCCCCAAGGCCACCGGCGACGAGAAGGCCGAGCTGCTCAAGCGCGCCGAACAGCTCAAGGCCGACGTCAAGGCCGCCGACGCCGAGCGCGACGCGGCCGACGCCGAGACCCAGGAGCTGCTGCTCCGGCTCGGCAACCTCGTCCACCCCGACGTACCGGTCGGCGGCGAGGAGGACTTCGTCACGCTGGAGACGCACGGCACGATCCGCGACTTCGGCGCCGAGGGCTTCGCGCCCAAGGACCACCTGGAGCTCGGCCAGCTCCTCGGCGCCATCGACGTCGAGCGCGGCGCCAAGGTCTCCGGCTCCCGCTTCTACTTCCTCACCGGTGTCGGCGCCCTGCTGGAGCTGGCCCTGGTGAACGCCGCGATCGCCCAGGCCACCGCGGCCGGCTTCACCCCGATGCTCACCCCGGCGCTGGTCCGCCCGCAGTCCATGGGCGGCACCGGCTTCCTCGGCCAGGCGGCCCAGGACGTCTACCACCTCGACAAGGACGACCTGTACCTGGTCGGCACCTCCGAGGTCCCGCTGGCGGCCTACCACATGGACGAGATCATCGACGCCGACAAGCTGCCGCTGCGGTACGCGGGCTTCTCGCCCTGCTTCCGCCGCGAGGCCGGCTCGCACGGCAAGGACACCCGGGGCATCTTCCGTGTGCACCAGTTCGACAAGGTCGAGATGTTCTCCTACGTCGCGCCGGAGGACTCCCGGGCGGAGCACCAGCGGCTGCTGGAGTGGGAGAAGCAGTGGCTGACGTCGCTGGAGCTGCCGTTCCGCGTCATCGACGTGGCCAGCGCCGACCTCGGCTCCTCGGCCGCCCGTAAGTACGACTGCGAGGCGTGGATCCCGACCCAGGGCAAGTACCGCGAGCTGACCTCGACCTCGGACTGCACGGAGTTCCAGTCCCGGCGCCTGTCGATCCGCGTCCGCGACGGCAAGCAGGTCAAGCCGCTCGCCACGCTCAACGGCACGCTGTGCGCCGTCCCGCGCACCATCGTGGCGATCCTGGAGAACCACCAGCTGGCCGACGGCTCCGTCCGGGTTCCCGAGGTTCTGCGCCCGTACCTGGGCGGCCGGGAGGTCCTGGAGCCGGTCGCCAGGTGACCGGCTTCCCCTACCGACTGATCGCCACCGACCTCGACGGGACGCTCCTGCGCTCCGACGAGTCGGTGTCCGGGCGCACCCGTGACGCGCTCGCCGCGGCCACCGCGGCGGGCGCCGCCCACATCGTCGTCACCGGCCGCTCGGTCCCCTGGACCCGGCACATCCTGGACGACCTCGGCTACGACGGCCTCGCCGTCTGCGGCCAGGGCGCACAGGTCTACGACGCCGGTGCGCACCGCCTGCTGACGTCCGTGACCCTGGACCGGCAGCTGGCGGGCGTGGCCCTGGCCAAGATAGAGGCCGAGGTGGGTCCGCTGTATCTGGCGGCCAGCCGCGACGGCCTGGACGGCGAGGTGCTGGTGGGCCCCGGTTACGCGGTCACCGGCACGCTCCCGGCGACCCCCTTCACGGATGCCTCCGACCTCTGGTCGGCTCCGCTCAACAAGATCTACGTCCAGCACCCGACGATGGGCGACGACGAGTTGGCCCAGGCCGCCCGGCAGGCCGCCGGAGGCTTCGTCACGGTCGCCATGGCGGGCGCGGGCATCGTGGAACTGCTCCCGCTGGGCTTGTCCAAGGCCACGGGCCTGTCCCTCGCGGCCCGCCGTCTCGGCCTGAAGGCCGCGGACACGATCGCCTTCGGCGACATGCCCAACGACATCCCGATGTTCGCCTGGGCCGCCCACGGGGTGGCCATGGGGGACGCGCACGAGGAACTGAAGGCCGTGGCCGACGAGGTGACCTCCTCCCACGAGGAGGACGGCATCGCGGTGGTGCTGGAGCGGTTGCTGGCTCAGGGGCTGCGCCCTTAGGGGTTGTGCCCTTAGGGATTGCGGTACCGTCGGCCGTCGAGGCGTTCCCCACCGCCGTGCGTGCGCTTCGCGCCGACTGCACGCCCGGCAGGCCGAAAGCCCGGCCAGGACCCGGTGACAACGTCTTGCGGAGGATGCACGAATCGAACGTGCGCGGGGTCGCCCCCGACCATGGCTTAGCAAGCCAGTGCCTTACCACTCGGCCAATCCTCCGGGTGGGCGGCCCACGCGAGAGCGACATCGCGTGCTCGAAGCGGCCGCCCCGGGCAGCTCCTGGAGCTCCTCGGTGGGGTAACTACACCGGAGCCGGCCTCGGGCTGCCCTGTCGGGAGCTGGGCGTACTGCCGTGCATGGACATCGCCCACCTCCTCTCCCAGAGCGTGGCGCCGGGACACTCCCGGCGGATGGGGTAGAACCACTCTGCCCTGCCGCCGGGTCGGGTGCCACCGAATTACCGGCGGCGCCACCTGCGGCGCCGTGCCTTGCTGAAGAACCAGCCCGCCGGCGGCTCGTCGGAGCGCCACGGCCGGGGTTCGGGATCCGCGCTTCGTATGAAGGCCTCGTCCAGGACTAGTTCGTCCCAGACGCCGCCCTCGGAGCGCCCGTACCCGTCGTTCCCCGGTATCTCCCCTGTCATCAGCGGCCTCCTAGCCGTTACATCCGCTTTGCCCAGTCTGCCCGCGCCGGGGTGAAGTCCCCGTCAAGGCCGCCGGGCCGGATGCGGGCCGATGGAGCCCGGGAGGCGCGGAGGAGGCTACTCCTCGCCCGCCAGCTTCAGCGTCCGCAGCTTCTGCCCCGCGTACCAGGTGGCCAGCACGGTGACCGCCACCAGCAGCACGGTGGCCGTCGTCAGACCGACCTCGGAGGTCACCAGGTCACCGCCGGCGATCTTGTGGGCGACGGCCAGCGACCACTGCTGGACGCTCAGCGTGCGCGCCCCGGGCACCAGGGAGCCGAACAGGGCCTCCCAGACGAGGGCGTAGACCAGCCCGAAGACCACCGCGTGCCGGGACACCGTGCCGAGGAGCAGGAAGAGCGCGGAGTACGCGATGGAGGACACCAGCGCGGCCACGGTGTAGGCGACGGCGATCTGCTGGCCGTTGCCGTTGAGGATCAGCCCCGCGATCAGGGTCGGCACCGCCGAGAAGACCATGGTCACGGCGATGGCGACGATCAGCTTGGTGAAGATGATCGCGGGCCGCTTCAGTGGCTTGGACAGCAGGTAGACCACGGAGCCGTCGTCGATCTCCGGGCCGATCGCGCCGGTGCCCGCGATGACACCGATGATCGGCACCATCGTGGCGATCGCGAAGCCGCCGAGCACGTCCGCGGCGGTCTGGTCGTCGGCTCCCGTCAGGCCGCGCACGGCGATGGAGAGCACGATCAGCAGCAGCGGCAGCGCGCCCAGGATGAGGGCCCGGCGACGGCCGAGCAGGGCCCGGTAGGTGAGCCGGGCGACGGTGGGGTCGTACATCTTCGGCCTCCTACGCCGCGACCAGATACGAGAAGACGGACTCCAGGGACTCGTCGGACGGCGAGACCGTGAGAAGCCGGATGCCGTGGTCCCGGGCGACCTTCGGCAGCAGGGTGGTGAACCGGCCGAAGTCGACGGCCTGGATGCGCAGCGCTCCCTCGGTCACGTCGACCTCGATGCCGGCCGTCGAGGGGTCGGCGATCAGCGCGGCCGCGAGGGCACGGTCGTCGCTGGAGCGGACCAGGTAGCGGTGCGGGCGGTCGGTCATCAGCCGGCGGATCTTGCGGAAGTCGCCGCTGGCCGCGTGCCGTCCGGCGACGACGACCTCGATGTGCCGGGCGAGTTGCTCGACCTCCTCCAGGATGTGGGAGGAGAACAGCACGGTGCGGCCCTCGTCGCCCATCCTGCGCAGCAGGTCCATCAGTTGCATGCGCTGGCGCGGGTCCATGCCGTTGAACGGCTCGTCGAGCAGCAGCAGCGACGGGTCGTGGACCAGCGCGCTCGCCATCTTCACGCGCTGCCGCATGCCCTTGGAGTACGTGGAGATCTTCCGGTCCTGCGCGTACTCCATCTCGACCGTGGCGAGCGCCCGTTGGGCCGCCTTGGCGCCCAGGCCGTGCAGCTCGGCGTTGGCGAGGACGAACTCGCGGCCGGTGAGGAAGTCGTACATCGCCTCGCGTTCGGGGACGATGCCGATGTGGCGGTAGATCTGCTCGTTGCGCCACACGGGCTGTCCGTCGAGGGTGACGGTGCCGGTGGACGGGGCGAGGAAGCCACCCATCATGTTGATCAGGGTGGACTTTCCGGCGCCGTTGGGGCCGAGCAGGCCGGTGACGCCGGGGCCGATGGTCATGGTGATGTCGTTGACGGCGACCACGTTGCCGAACCAGCGGGAGACGTGGTCGATGCTGAGGGTCGTCACAGGCCCACCTTCTTGTAGCGGCGCATCAGCAGGCCGTAGCTGCCGGCGATCAGGGCGAGCACGACCAGGACGTACACCACGCCCTGCGCGGTCGACGGGTCGACCGCTCCGGGGTTGCGGGCGGTCGCGCCCAGGAAGGCGGACTGGACGCCGTCGATGAGCGTGACGGGCGAGAACAGGCCGATCCACGGGATGACGCCGGAGTGGTTCTGCACATCGGCGATGGCCTGGAGCGTACTGACCGCGCCGTAGGAAATGATCATCACGGCGATCACCGCGGCGATGCCGAAGCCCCGGCGCGGGGTGACGGCGGCGATGACCAGGCCGATGCCGGCGAAGAGCAGGGAGAGCAGGGCCACGGAGACCAGTCCCTCGGCGAATTGCTTCGTCTGGTGGGCGAAGCCCAGCTTGGACAGCAGCGCGCCCACGTACATCACGAGCAGGGGGGCGGCGGTCAGGATGAAGATCGCCGAGGCGAGCGAGGCGAACTTGGCGCGCACGTAGTCGGCGGTCTCGATGGGCCGCGAGAAGTACAGCGGTACGGTCTTGAAGCGCAGGTCGCGGGAGACGGACTGGGGTGCCTGCGCGGCGACGTACAGACTGATCACGGCCTGCATCATGATCGCGTAGCGGGTGTAGGCCACCGGCAGTTCGTGTGCCTTGGTGGCGACCGCGACGGCCACCATGATGGCGGCGGGCACGCACATCACCGCGAACAGCAGCATCGGCAGCACCTTGGACTTGGCCGAGCGGCCCAGGCCGTAGGCGCCGCGCAGGGACTGCGAGTACAGCGAGCGGCGGGCGTAGGCGCGGCCGAGGCGGGGGCCGTCGTAGCCGCGGTAGCCGATGTCGTGGATGCGGGTCTGGTCGCCCGCGGGCGAGGTCAGGGGCTGCTCAACCGCCATGGCCGACGGCCTCCTTCCGCTGCTCGTCGTTGCTGTTCTGCTCGTCTGCGCCGGTGAACACCTCGGAGATGTGGTGCCGGCGCTGCTCCATGCGCACCAGGCCGAGCCCGAGGTCGGCGACGACGTCCCGGACGAGGTCGTAGGTCTCCTCGCCCTGGGCGGTCAGCAGCAGGATGTGTCCGGCGCCCGGCAGACCCGCGCCCTCGGCGTGGGTGTCCACCCCGCGCGCGTGGAGCGCGTCGCGGACGGCGCGGGTGCCGTCGGGGTGGGCGTCGCTGTCGGTGACCTCGATCGCGAGCGTGGTCGTGGTCTGCGTGAAGTCGGTGGTGGAGCTGGAGCGCAGCAGCTTGCCGCCGTCGATGACGACGACGTGGTCGCACGTGCGTTCCAGTTCGCCCAGGAGGTGGGAGGTGACCAGGACCGAGATGCCGAACTCGGTGTGGATACGGCGGATCAGGCCCAGCATCTCGTCGCGGCCGACCGGGTCGAGGCCGTTGGTCGGCTCGTCCAGGAACACCAGCTGCGGGTCGTGCACCAGCGCCTGGGCGAGCTTCACCCGCTGCTTCATGCCGGTCGAGTAGCCGCCGATGGGGCGGTAGCGCTCCTCGTACAGGCCGACGTGGCGCAGGGTGTCCGCGGTGCGCTCGCGCGCGGCGGTGGGCGGCAGGCCGGACATCCGTGCCATGTGGACGACGAACTCGGTGGCCGAGACGTCGGGCGGCAGGCAGTCGTGCTCCGGCATGTAGCCGACGCGCTCGCGGATGGCGCCGCCCTTGGTGGCGACGTCGAGGCCGAGCACCTCGGCGCGGCCCTCGCTGGCGGGGGACAGACCCAGCAGGATCTTGATCAGGGTGGACTTGCCGGCGCCGTTGGCTCCGACGAGTCCGGTCACACCGGGCCCGATGTCCACGGACAGCCGGTCGAGCGCGGTCACCCGGGGGAACCGCTTGCTCAGGCTTTCGGTCGCGATCACAGTCACGTCTACGAAGGTAGTGATCCGGGCCACGGCGGTCGTCAGACCTCAGAGCCGTCTTCGCGTCAGCCCCAGGTATTACGGGGCCCTAGGGGACACCCTGCCCAAGGGTTACCCCGCGTTGTCCACAGGCTGCGGACCCTCCTATTGACGCCGCCTCTAACAACTGTCACATTCACCAGTGTCAAGTTACGGACACGTACCGCGGTCGACGCGACCCGGCGACGAGTGGACGCGTGGGCGAGTCGGCGGCACGACGGGACGGGGCGGCATGACGACGGCAGTGAGCGGCGAACTCTCCGTGGAACTGGAAGGGTTCAGGCGGGTGCAGCGCCTCGCCTACGAGTGCGCGGAGGCGGTCGCGGCGCGATTGCAGCCGGGTGTGACCGAGCGTGAGGCGGCGCGGATGCAGCGGGAGTGGCTGCGCGAGCGAGGGGTGCGGGACTGGTTCCATCTGCCCTTCGCCTGGTTCGGCGACCGCACGGCGTTCGCGGACTTCCGCATACCCCTGCAGTTCTTCCCCACCGACCGCGCCCTGGCGCCCGGGATGCCCTTCATCCTGGACATGGCCCCGGTCTACGAGGGATACACGGCGGACATCGGCTACTCGGGCTCGCTCGGCGTGAACCCGGTGCAGGACCGGCTGATGGCCGACCTGGAGGCGCACCGGGAGCTGATCCTGCGCGAGGTGCGCGAGCGGCGCCCGCTGCGCGAGATCTACGAGGACGTGGACCGGCTGATGGTCCGCCAGGGCTACGCCAACCGGCATCGCGCATACCCCTTCGGGGTGATCGCCCACAAGGTGGACCGGGTGAAGCAGCGCCGCTTCTCCCCCCACCTGTTCGGCTTCGGCACGCAGTCCCTGAAGGGGCTGGCCGCCGACGCGCTGCACGGCCACCGCGAGGGCTGGTCCCCGCTGTGGTCGCCGTACCGGTTCTCGGACCACCCGCCGCAGCCGGGCCTGTGGGCGGTCGAACCGCACCTCGGCTTCCGGGGCACGGGCGCGAAGTTCGAGGAGATCCTCGTGGTCACCGACTCGAAGGACCCCGGGGAGAGCGCCTTCTGGCTGGACGACGATCTGCCGCACGTGCGGCGCTGGGCGGAGGAGAAGTGACGGCGGACGTGACGCTGAAGGGTGCGCGGGAGCGCCGGGTGGCGACCGGCGGGGTGGAGCTGTGCGTGGCCGAGCTGGGCGACCCCGGGCAGCCGACGGTGGTGCTGGTGCACGGCTACCCGGACAGCAAGGAGGTCTGGTCGGAGGTCGCCGTCCGCCTGGCCGACCGTTTCCACGTGGTCCTGTACGACGTCCGGGGCCACGGCCGCTCCACGGCGCCCGAGCCGCTGCGCGGCGGCTTCACCCTCGCCAAGCTCACGGACGATTTCCTCGCCGTCGTGGACGCGGTCAGCCCGGACCGCCCGGTGCACCTGGTGGGGCACGACTGGGGCTCGGTGCAGTCCTGGGAGTTCGTGACGGTCGGCCGGACCGAGGGCCGTGTCGCCTCCTTCACGTCGATGTCCGGGCCGTCCCTGGACCACTTCGGGCACTGGATCAACGCGCGCGTGAGGCGTCCGACACCCCGCCGGGTGGGCCAGCTCCTCGGCCAGGGCGCCAAGTCCTGGTACGTGTACCTGCTGCACACACCGGCCCTGCCCGAGCTGGCCTGGCGGGGCCCGCTCGGCAGGCGTTGGCCGAAGATCCTCCAGCGGGTGGAGAAGGTCCCCGTCGGCGGCTATCCCACCGCCTCGCTGCCCTCCGACGCGGCGCACGGCGCCTGGCTGTACCGCGACAACGTCCGCGCCCGGCTGAGGCGGCCGCGTCCCGACGCGTACGCGCACGCGCCCGTGCAGCTCATCACGCCCCAGGGCGACGCGTTCCTCTCCGAGCGTCTCTACGACGACCTGGAGCAGTGGGTGCCGCAGCTGACCCGGCGCACGCTTCCGGCCAAGCACTGGATCCCGCGCACCCGGCCCGATCAGCTGGCCTCCTGGATCGAGGAGTTCGTCATGTCCGTGGAGGGCGGCCGTCCCGAACCGAAGGCCACCGGCCGCCACGCCGACCGGTTCGGCGGCCAGTTGGTGCTGATCACCGGCGCGGGCAGCGGCATCGGCCGGGCCACGGCGTTCGCGTTCGCGGAGGCCGGCGCGCGCGTGGTGGCCGTCGACCGCGACGCCGAGGCCGCGGTCCGCACCGCCGAGCTGTCCCGCCTGGTCGGTGCGCCCGAGGCATGGGCGGAGACGGCCGACGTCTCCGACGAGCAGGCGATGGAGAAGCTCGCAGAGAAGGTGCACCGCGCGTACGGCGTGCTGGACGTGCTGGTCAACAACGCGGGCATCGGTCTGTCGGGCTCGTTCTTCGCCACCACGTCCGACGACTGGCGCAAGGTCCTCGACGTGAACCTGTGGGGCGTGATCCACGGCTGCCGGCTCTTCGGCGGGCGGATGGCCGACCGCGGCCAGGGCGGCCACATCGTCAACATCGCCTCGGCGGCGGCCTTCCAGCCGTCCCGGGCCCTGCCCGCCTACAGCACGTCCAAGGCGGCGGTGCTGATGCTCTCCGAGTGCCTGCGCGCGGAACTCGCCGGACAGGGCATCGGTGTGACGGCGATCTGTCCCGGTGTCGTCAACACCAGCATCACCTCCACGGCCCGATTCGCCGGTGTGGACGAGGCGGAGGAGCGCCGCCGCCAGAAGAGCTCGGCCCGCCTGTACGGCATGCGCAACTACCCGCCGGAGAAGGTGGCCGAGGCGATCCTGGACGCCGTGGCCCGCAACCGGGCGGTCGTCCCGGTGACCCCCGAGGCGCGCGGCGCACACCTCATGTCCCGTTTCCTGCCGGGGGCATTGCGACGGATCGCGCGGGTGGAGCCGAGGCTGTGACATGACCGACCCGCCGGCACCGCGGACCTACCGCATCGAGGACCTCGCCCACCAGACCGCCACCACGGTCCGGACCATCCGCGCCTACCAGGACCGCGGTCTGCTGCCCCGGCCCGAACGCCGGGGGCGGGCCAACGTCTACTCCGAGGCACATGTCACCCGGCTCCACCACATCGCCCATCTCCTCGACCGCGGCTACACGCTGGCCTCGATCAAGGAGCTGCTGGACGCCTGGGACACCGGCCGTGGCCTGGGCGGGGTGCTCGGTCTGGTCACCGAGGTGGACGGGCCGTGGACGGACGAGCGCCCCGACCGCGTCACCCGTGCCGAACTGGACGCACGCTTCGGCGGCACGTCCGACGACGACGCGGTGGGCGAGGCGGTCGAACTCGGCGTGCTGGAGCGGGTCGACGGTGACCCCGACACGTTCCTCGTGCCGAGTCCCCAAGAACTCTCGGTGGCCGTGGAGTTGCACGCCGCCGGGGTTCCGCTGGCCGCGATCTCGTCCCACCTGCGGGAGTTGAGGAGCCAGGTCGAGCACATCGCCGCCCGCTTCCTGGAGTTCACCACCGAGTACGTCTTCGGGCGCTACCTGGACGATCCCGAACGCCGCACGGACGCGCACGCGGCGGAGGCGGCCTCGCTCGTGCGCCGGCTGCGTCCGCTGGCCCGGCAGACGGTGGACGCCGAACTGGCGCGTGCCATGCGCTCCTTGGCCACCCGGCAGCTGCGCACGCATCTCGGTGCGGAGCGGTCCGTGGAAGCACGCTCCGGCGTACGTTCCGTCTCGCTGCCCGCCGGGACGATCGACGCCGTGGAAGGGATCGTTGGGCGCGCACATGTTTCCGAGTTCGTTGCACTGGCGGCCGAACGGGAGGTCATGGCCCGCAAGTTGACCGAGCTGGCTGCAGACGCCATAGGAAGGAAAGAAGTTAGCGAATCACCTTAAACCGCACACTACTTGTCCACAGATTCGCCAATTCGCCTGTGGATAACTGTCGTTGGTTGTGGATCAAACCTACGAACAAAAACAACCTGCGTGAGCCGCGTCTCTCCCGCACGCTGGACCTATGGACGGACGATACGACAGACGGCACGACGGACGATACGACGAAAGACGCACCGTGAAGGTGTCGAAGTACCTCTCCAAACACCTGCGTCACCAGCCGGAACGGATCGGTCTCCGCCTGGACCCGGGCGGCTGGGTGGAGATCGACACGCTGATCGCCGCGGCCGCCGCCCATGGCTTCCGGTTCACCCGCGAGGAACTCGACCACGTGGTGGCCACCAACGACAAGCAGCGCTTCGCGATCGAGGGCACCAGGATCCGGGCCAGCCAGGGCCACAGCATCGAGGTCGACCTCGGCCTGCCCCCGGCGACGCCGCCGCCATGCCTCTACCACGGGACCGTCGCCCGGAACCTGGACGCGATCCGAGCGGACGGCCTCAGACCCATGAGCCGGCACGACGTCCACCTCTCGGCCGACCGGGAGACCGCCGGCCGGGTCGGCGCCCGCCGCGGCCGCCCCGTGGTGCTCGCCGTCGACGCCGGCGCCATGCACCGCGACGGCCATGTCTTCCACGTCACCGCCAACGGGGTCTGGCTGACGAAAGCCGTACCACCGCGCTACCTGCGCTTCCCAGGGCCCCGCTGAGACGGGGAGCCGGTCCGCGGGTCATGATCAGTGGTATGGACCACTGGGACGAGCACCTGCCGACCACCGAGGCCGCCGTCACCGCGCTGCGCGCCCTCGCCGCCCACTACGCGCGCGAGATCGAGGTGACCCATGACATCGGCGCCGACCAGACCTCCCGCCGCAGCTCCGCGGCCATCGGCGCGACCACGGACCCCGACGGCTCCCTGCCCCATGAGGCGTACGTCGAGTTCGGCGGCGTACCCCGGGTGAGCGTGCGGCTCTACCCGGAGGACGACGCGCTGATCACGGTCGAGGGCGTCGAGTGCCCCGATATCCCGCGCGACGACGTGCCCGCCTTCCTCCGCTCCGTCTTCGGGGACCTCGCCCATGTCAGGGCACGCCGCTTCCCGCCCGGCTACCGCCTCGTCGTCCCGCTGCCCGGCGACCGCACACACAAGGAGCACGTCCCGATGATCCTGCTCAGTCCGTGGCTGAGCAGCCGCGTTCGGTGACCGTTTGCTCCGTTCCCGACGGGGCCGCTTACCCTCGAACGCATGAGTCTGCGCCTGAGCACCGTGATCCTGCCCTACCGCCGCTGGAACGAAGGCGGTCGTTCGGCCTGGGTGCGGGCCGAGCAGCTCGGCTTCCACACCGCGTACACCTACGACCACCTGTCCTGGCGCAGCTTCCGTGACGGGCCCTGGTTCGGCGCGGTCCCGACGCTGACCGCCGCCGCCGGTGTGACCGAGCGGCTGCGCCTCGGCACGCTGGTGACCTCACCGAACTTCCGGCACCCGGTGACCCTCGCCAAGGAGCTGATCTCCCTCGACGACATCTCCGGCGGCCGGATCACCCTGGGCATCGGCGCCGGCGGCACCGGTTTCGACGCGACGGCCCTGTTGAACAGCGGCGAGGAGCCGTGGAGTGCACGTGAGCGCGCGGACCGGCTCGCCGAGTTCGTGCCGCTGCTGGACCGGTTGCTCACCGAGGACGCGGTGACCCAGGAGGGACGCTTCTACTCGGCGCACGAGGCGCGGAACATCCCCGGCTGTGTGCAGCGGCCCCGGCTGCCGTTCGCGGTGGCGGCCACCGGCCCGCGCGGCCTCCGGCTCGCCGCACGGCACGGGCAGGCCTGGGTGACCACCGGCGACCCCAAGCTGTACGAGTCCGGCACCCCGGAGCAGTCGGTGGCGGCCCTGCGCGGGCAGATCGCCAAGCTGTCCGACGCCTGCGCGGACGCCGGGCGGGACATGGCCGGCCTGGAGAAGATCCTGCTCACGGGCTTCACCCCGGACCGTGCCCGGCCGCTTCAGTCCCTGGACGCCTTCGTGGACTTCGCCGGCCGCCACCAGGAGCTGGGTTTCACCGAACTCGTGATCCACTGGCCCATCCCGGACTCCGACTTCGCCGCGGACGAGAAGGTCTTCGAGCAGATCGCGATGGAAGTCCTGGCCCAGCTGGGCTGACGCCGCGCCCGAGCTGACGGACGAGGGAGCTGCCGGGTGCCTCGGCTGAGGGTTCCTCCGCTGAGCAGCGCCCGCGACGGCGGGCGTTGAGCGTCATCTGTGTCTCATCTGTGCGCAGTCCCGCACGACCGTGCTGGCATATGCGCGAGAATGGCCGGGTGACCTCAGCGACCAGACAGCCCGGGACCCCGTCCGCCGCCGTACGGCCGCGGCTGATCGCCACCGACCTCGACGGAACGCTGCTGCGGGACGACAAGTCCGTCTCACCGCGCACGGTCGCCGCGTTGGCCGCCGCGGAGGAGGCGGGCATCGAGGTCTTCTTCGTCACCGGCCGCCCCGCCCGCTGGATGAACGTCGTCAGCGACCACGTTCACGGCCACGGCCTGGCGATCTGCGGCAACGGCGCCGCCGTGGTCGACCTGCACGGCGGTCCCGGCGCCCACCGCTTCGTGAAGGTGCGTGAACTGGCCCGCGAGAACGCCCTGGACGCCGTACGGCTGCTGCGCGAGGCGGCACCCGGCACGGTGTTCGCGGTCGAGCAGACGTACGGCTTCCACCAGGAGCCGAACTACCCCAAGCTGCACCTGGAGATACCGGACAACCTCCTGCCGGCCGAGCAACTCCTCGCCCCCGACGGCCCGGACGCCGACCAGCCCGTCCTCAAGATCCTGGCCTACCACCCGGACCTCGACCCGGACGCCTTCCTCACCCTCGCCCGGCTCGCGATCGGGGACCGTGCCAACGTCACCCGGTCCAGCCCCAGCGCCCTGCTGGAACTGAGCGGCCCCGACGTCTCCAAGGCCAGCACGCTCGCGCTGTGCTGCGCCGAGCGCGGTATCTCGCACGAGGAGGTCGTCGCCTTCGGTGACATGCCCAACGACGTCGAGATGCTGACCTGGGCCGGCCACTCCTACGCGATGGGCAACGCCCACCCGGACGTCATCGCCGCCGCGTCGGGCCGTACGGTCGCCAACAACGAGGACGGCGTCGCGATCGTCATCGAGCAACTGCTGGCAGAAGGCTCCTGACCGCACCGGCCACCGGCACGGCGGGAGCGGCGGTGCGCCCGAACCTGAGGGGCCGGGCGAGCGGCCACGCGCCGGTACCGGGCCGGGGTGCCGGTCACCCCACCGGAGCCGGTCACCTCGCCCCGACCAGCGACTCCGCCTCCCTCTCCCGCCGGGCCAGCTCCCGCAGCGGCCCGTCCGCCGCGAGAAGCTCCGTGTACGTACCCCGCTGCACCACCCGGCCCGCGTCGAGGACGATCACCTCGTCCACGGCCTCCAGACCGGCGAGCCGGTGCGTGATCAGCAGCGTCGTACGGCCCTGTGTGACGGCCAGCAGATCGGCGGTCAGCGCGTCGGCCGTCGGCAGGTCCAGATGCTCGGCGGGCTCGTCGAGGACCAGCACGGGGAAGTCGGCCAGCAGGACGCGGGCCAGCGCCAGCCGCTGCCGCTGACCACCGGACAGCCGCGCTCCGTGCTCGCCGACGAGCGTGTCCATTCCGTCGGGCAGCCCGTCCACCCAGTCCAGCAGCCGGGCCCGGTCCAGCGCCTGGCGCAGGTCGGCCTCGGTGGCGTCCTTCCTGGCCAGCAGCAGGTTCTCGCGTACCGAGCTGTCGAAGAGATGCGCGTCCTGCGCACACAGTCCGACGAACCGCCGTACGTCGTCGCCGGCCAGCGCGTAGGCGTCCACACCGGCGAGCGTGTACGAACCCTCCCGCGGGTCGAGGAAGCGCAGCAGCGCCTGGGCGAGAGTCGTCTTGCCGGAACCGGACGCCCCGACCACCGCGATCCGCCGCCCCCTTTCGAGGGTGAGGTCGAAGCCGTCCAGCGCCTCTTGCCGCTGCCCCTCGTACCGCGCGACCAGTCCCTTGACCACCAGCGGGAACGGCGACGCGGGCGCCTGCCGGGGCCGCTCGGGCTCGCACACGGGCTCGGGGGCATCGAGCACCTCGTGCACACGCTCCGCGCTCCGGCACACCCGCTGTCGGTGGCGCACGGCGAGCGGCAGCCCCTGTACGGCCTCGAAGGCGGCCAGCGGAGTGAGGACGAGCACGGCCATCGCCACGCCGTGGAGCCGGTCCGCGGCCACCGCCTGGGCGCCGAGCAGCGCGGTCGCCGTGACCGTCAGGCCGGAGACCAGCGCGGTGAGCCCGTCGCCGAGCGCCGTCACCGCGGCGGCGCGCGAGGCGATCCGGGTGAGGGTGCCGTCGGCTCGCCGGGCCGCGTCCGTACGAGCGGGCAGCGCACCGGCGACGGTCAGCTCCGCGGTGCCGGTGAGCAGGTCGGTGACGCGGGTGGCGAGGGCGCCCCGGGCGGGGGCCAGTCGCCGCTCGCTCCGCCGGGCCACGGTCGCGGTGACGAGCGGGACGCCGACTCCGGCCGCCACGAGGCCCGCCGCGAGGGCGGCACCGGCCTCGGGCAGCAGCCAGGCAGTGAAGCCGACGGAAGCGGCGGAGACGGCCACGGCCACCGACGCGGGCAGCAGCCAGCGCAGCCAGTAGTCCTGGAGCTCGTCCACGTCCGCGACCAGCCGGGTGAGCAGATCGCCCCGCCGGGCGGTGCGCAGGCCCGCGGGTGCGAGCCGCTCCAGCCGCCGGTACACGGCGACCCGGGTGTCGGCCAGCATCCGCAGCACGGCGTCGTGCGACACCAGCCGCTCGGCGTACCGGAACACGGCCCGCCCGATCCCGAACGCCCGCGTAGCCGTCACGGCCACCATCAGATACAGCACCGGCGGCTGCTGCGAGGCCCTCGAGATGAGCCACCCGGAGGTCGCCATCAGCCCCACCGCGCTGCCGAGGGCCAGGCTCCCCAGCACCAGGGCGAGCCCCAGCCGCCCCCGCTGGGGCCCGGCAAGCCCCCGCACCCGCGCAAGCACGCGCCGGGACCGCTCCACTGAGCTGTCCGCCACCCGACCGGCCCGGGACCCGGAAAACCCACTTCCCAGCCCGCCACCGAGTCCGGAGACCGAGGGCTCACTTTCCATCCCGCCGAGCCCGGAGACCGAAGGCTCACTTTCCATCCCGCCGAGCCGTGTTCCAGCCGATTGCTCTCCCACCGGGCTCAGCCCCGTGCCGCCACCGTCCAGCTCAGCGCGGGGGTCCAGGGGGCGAAGGTCCATGGAATCCTCAGCGCCGCACGGGTGCGTCACAGCCTCCGCACCCTCCAGCCGCACCACCCGATCCGCCACCGACAGCAACGCCGGCCGATGCACGACAAGCAGCACCGTCCGCCCAGCGGCCAGCCTCCGCACCGCCGCCACGACGTCCGCCTCGGTCCGCCCGTCCAGCGCGGCCGTCGGCTCGTCCAGCAACAGCACAGGCCGGTCCGTGAGAAAGGCCCGCGCAAGGGCCAACCGCTGCCGCTGCCCCGCCGAAAGCCCGGCCCCGTCCTCCCCGAGCACGGTCTCGACCCCGTCGGGCAGCGCGTCCACGAACTCCAGCGCGCCCGCGTCCCGCAGCGCCCGGCGCACGGCACGATCGTCCGCGTCGGGCCGGGCCAACCGCACGTTCTCCGCGATGCTCCCGGCATACAGATGCGGCCGCTGCGGCACCCACGCGATCCGCGACCGCCACTCCTCCAGGTCGAGGTCCGCGAGATCCGCCTGCCCGACCCGCACCCGCCCCTCGCTGGGCTGGACGAACCCGAGCAGCACATTCAGCAACGTCGACTTGCCCGCTCCGCTCGGCCCCACCAACGCGACCGTCTCACCGGGCTCGACGGAGAACGACACGTCCGTCACCGCGTCCACGGAACGACCTGGGTAGCGCACGGTGACCCCCTCGAAGGCCATCGCACCCGCAGGCACCGCGCCGGTACCCGACGCCGGCACCGGTGTCTCCAGCACGCTGAAGATCTCCTCTGCCGCGGCAAGTCCCTCGGCCGCCGCGTGGTACTGCGCGCCGACCTGACGCAACGGAAGGTACGCCTCGGGCGCCAGCACCAGGATCACCAGGCCGATGTACAGATCCATGTCGCCGTGCACGAGCCGCATCCCGATCGTCACCGCGACCAGTGCCACCGACAGCGTGGCGAGCAACTCCAGCGCGAAGGAGGAGAGAAAGGCGATCCGCAGCGTCCGCAGGGTGGCCTGGCGGTACTCGCCGGTGATCCGCCGGATGGACTCGGCCTGCGCCTTGGCCCGCCCGAAGACCTTCAGCGTAGGCAGCCCGGCGACCACATCCAGGAAGTGCCCGGACAGCCGCGACAGCAGCCGCCACTGGCGGTCCATCCGGGACTGGGTGGCCCAGCCGATCAGCATCATGAAGAGCGGGATGAGCGGCAGGGTGCCGACGATGATCGCCGCCGACACCCAGTCCTCGGTGACGATCCGCGCCAGCACCGCCACCGGCACGACCACGGCGAGCCCCAACTGAGGCAGATAGCGCGAGAAATAGTCGTCAAGGGCGTCGGCCCCGCGCGTGGCCAGCGTGACCAGCGAACCGGTGCGCTGCCCGGCCAGCCACCCGGGACCGAGTGCCGCCGCCCGGTCGAGAAGCCGTCCCCGCAGTTCGGACTTCACCGCCGCGCTCGCCCGGTGGGCGGCGAGTTCGGTGAGCCACGCGACCATCGACCGCCCCACAGCCACGGCCGCCAACAGGAGCAGGGGAGTACGCAGTCCGGCGACGGACTCCCCCTGCTGGAACGCTCCGACGACGACCTCGGCGATGAGCATCGCCTGGGCGATGACCAGCCCCGCGCCGACGGCTCCCAGGCCGACGACTGCCACCAGGAAGAGCCGGGTGGCGCGGGCGTAGCGCAGGAGACGGGGATCGATTGGTTTCACGTGAAACGTGCCCTTCGGTCCAGAGGGTGTGTTTCACGTGAAACACACCCTCGGCGGACTCAGTGTGCGGCGCCGGCCGCAGCGTCGGGAGCGAGGTGCTGCGTGCCGATCCGCTTGCGGAACACCCAGTACGTCCAGCTCTGGTAGAGCAGCACCAGGGGGGTGGCGATGGCTGCCAGCCACGTCATGATCTTCAGGGTGTACCGGCTCGACGAGGCGTTGGTGACCGTCAGGCTCCAGTCCCCGTTGAGCGTGGACGGCATGACATTCGGGAAGAGCGACAGGAACAGCATCGCCACGGCAGCCACGATGGTGACGCCGGACAGCGCGAACGCCCATCCCTCGCGCCCGAACTGGTTGGCCACCAGCGCGGCCATGAGCGCGGCGACGGCCACGACGAGGGCCACCAGGCTCTTGTCGTTCCCGCTGTGGTCCTGTGTCCACAGCAGGAAGCCGAGTGCCACGACGGTCGTGACGAGGCCGACCCACAGGGCCAGCTTCCGTGCCCGCCCACGGATGTCCCCGACGGTCTTGAGCGCGGTGAAGACCGCTCCGTGGAAGGTGAACAGCGTGAGCGTCACCAGACCGCCGAGCAGAGCGTAGGGGGTGAACAGGTCCCAGACGCTGCCGACGTACTCGAAGCGCTGGTCGATCTTCACGCCCCACACGATGTTCCCGAAGGCCACGCCCCACAGGAACGCCGGGATCAGCGAAGTCCAGAAGATCGCGGTCTCCCAGTTGCGCTGCCAGTTCTCCTCGGGGCGCTTCGCCCGGTACTCGAAGGCGACACCTCGGACGATGAGGCAGACGAGGATGACCAGCAACGGCAGGTAGAAGCCGGAGAAGAGGGTGGCGTACCACTCCGGGAACGCGGCAAAGGTGGCACCGCCGGCCGTGAGCAGCCACACCTCGTTGCCGTCCCAGACGGGCCCGATGGTGTTGATCAGCACCCGGCGCTCGGGCCGGTTGCGGGCCAGCAGTTTGGTGAGGATGCCGACCCCGAAGTCGAAGCCCTCCAGGAAGAAGTAGCCGGTCCACAGGACGGCGATCAGGACGAACCAGACGTCGTGAAGTTCCATGACGGTTCCCTCCGCCTAGTACGAGAAGGCCATCGGCTTGTCGGCGTCACGGGTGTCGCCGCCGATCTTCGTGGGCGGGTTGAGGTCGGCCTCGGTCAGCTCGGGCGGGCCGGCCTTGACGTACTTCGCGAGCAGTTTGACCTCGACCACGGCGAGGATCGCGTACAGCGTCGTGAAGACGATCATCGAGGTGAGGACCTCGCCCTGGGAGACACCGGGGGAGACCGCGTGCCGGGTCTGCAGGACGCCGTAGACGACCCACGGTTGGCGGCCCATCTCGGTGAAGATCCAGCCCCAGGAGTTGGCGATCAGCGGGAAGGCCAGGGTCCAGGTCGCGATGCGCCAGTACCAGGGCGTCAGTTTCGGGCTGAGTGCCTGGTTCTTGAACAGCACCAGATGCGGCACCTCGTCCTCGCCGACCCGCAGATGCTGCGGCAGCATGAACTTCTTGCGGGTCAGCCACAGCCCGGCCAGGCCGATGGCGAAGGACGCCATGCCGAAGCCGATCATCCAGCGGAAGCCCCAGAAGGCGACCGGGATGTTGGGCCGGTAGTCGCCGGGGCCGAACTTTTGCTGCTCGGCCTTGTTGACGTCGTTGATGCCGGGGACGTACGAGGTGAAGTCGTCGTTGGCGAGGAAGGACAGCAGGCCCGGGATCTCGATCGCGACGGTGTTGTGGCTCTTCTCCACATCGCCGTAGGCGAAGATCGAGAACGGCGCCGGCTTCTGACCGTCCCACAGCGCCTCAGCAGCCGCCATCTTCATCGGCTGCTGCTTGAACATGACCTTGCCGAGGGTGTCCCCGCTGATCGCGGTGAGCAGACCGGCGATGACCACCGTGATCAGGCCCAGCCGCAGCGAGGTCTTCATCTCACGGATGTGCTTCTTGCGGGCCAGGTGGTAGGCGGCGATACCCACCATGAAGGCGCCACCGGTCAGGAAGGCCGCGGACAGGGTGTGGAAGGCCTGGCTGAGTGCGGTGTTCTGGGTCAGTACGGCCCAGAAGTCGGTCAGCTCGGCGCGCCCCTTCACCTTGTCGATCTTGTAGCCGACCGGGTGCTGCATCCAGGAGTTGGCGGCGAGGATGAAGTACGCCGACAGGATCGTGCCGATCGAGACCATCCATATGCAGGCCAGATGGATCTTCTTGGGGAGCTTGTCCCAGCCGAAGATCCACAGGCCGATGAAGGTGGACTCGAAGAAGAACGCGATCAGCGCCTCGAAGGCGAGCGGCGCTCCGAAGATGTCCCCGACGAAGCGCGAGTAGTCGGACCAGTTCATGCCGAACTGGAACTCCTGCACGATGCCGGTGACCACGCCCATGGCGATGTTGATCAGGAAGAGCTTGCCCCAGAACTTCGTCGCCCTGAGGTACTTCTCCTTCTCCGTGCGCACCCAGGCCGTCTGCAGCCCGGCCGTGAGGGCGGCCAGGGAGATGGTCAGCGGGACGAACAGGAAGTGGTAGACGGTGGTGATGCCGAACTGCCAGCGCGCCAGTGTCTCCGGCGCCAGAGCCAGGTCCACGTCGTCACTCTCCTTACTACGCCGTGGTAAGCGGCGGTTTGCCCTGCTTGTCGCGCACATACAGGGCAATCGGGACGCGCTTGTGAACGCGTTCACATTCACAAGCCATTATGACGCACTGATTTTCGGCAACCGACGGGGGGTCCCCCCTTCGCCTTCACGTCAAGCCCTTGGCAGCGACTTCAACATCTTGTTGAATTGCGCGCCATGCAGATACGTATTTCATGGCCCGCAGGGAACGTCACCGCGAGCCTCGACGTAGACTCGCCCACCGCACAGGCCCTCGCCAAGGCACTGCCGCTCACCTCCAGCGCCTGCACATGGGGCGAGGAGGTCTATTTCGACACAGGAATCTCTGTTTCACGTGAAACGGACGCCCGGCAGGTCGTGGAGCCGGGAACCGTGGCCTTCTGGACCGACGGCGACGCGCTCGCCCTCCCGTACGGGCCCACGCCGATCTCGCGAGGCGACGAGTGCCGCCTCGCGAGCCCGTGCAATGTCCTCGGCAGCCTGGACGGGGACGCCGGCGTTCTGGCGACCGTACGAGACGGCGACCCCGTCCGTGTGGAACTGATCAACGACTGAGCCGGCGCCGGCCTACAGCTCCTTGCGGAACCCTTCCGCCGCCTTCAGGAAGATGTCGTTCGCCTCGGTCTCTCCGATCGTCACCCGCACACCCTCGCCGGGGAACGGCCGGATGACCACACCGTGCTGCTCACAAGCCTGCGCGAACGCGACCGTACGCTCCCCCAGCCGCAGCCAGACGAAGTTCGCCTGCGTCTCCGGCACCGTCCAGCCCTGGGCACGCAGCCCGTCGACCACGCGCGTGCGCTCGCACACCAGCGAGCCGACCCGGCCGAGCAACTCGTCCTCGGCCCGCAGCGAGGCGATCGCCGCCTCCTGTGCGAGCTGGCTGACACCGAAGGGCACCGCCGTCTTGCGCAGTGCCGCTGCCACCGGCTCATGGGCGATCGCGAAACCGACGCGCAGCCCGGCGAGCCCATAGGCCTTGGAGAAGGTGCGCAGCACACAGACGTTGGGACGGTTCCGGTACAGCTCGACCCCGTCAGGCACCTCGGGGTCCCGGATGAACTCGCGGTAGGCCTCGTCCAGCACCACCAGGACATCGCTGGGCACCCGGTCGAGGAACCGCTCCAGCTCGGCCCGCCGCACCACCGTGCCGGTCGGATTGTTGGGGTTGCAGACGAAGATCAGACGCGTCCGGTCGGTGATGGCGTCCGCCATCGCGTCCAGGTCGTGCACCTCGTCGGGCGTGAGCGGCACCCGCACCGATCGGGCACCGCTGATCTGCGTGATGATCGGGTACGCCTCGAAGGAGCGCCAGGCGTAGATCACCTCGTCGCCGGGACCACTGGTGGCCTGGATGAGTTGCTGGGCGACGCCCACCGAACCGGTGCCGGTGGCCAGGTGGGAGAGCGGGACACCGAACCGGTCCGACAGCTCGTCCATCAGCCCCGTGCACGCCATGTCCGGATAGCGGTTGAAGTTGCAGGCGGCCGCCGTCACGCTCTCCATCACACCCGGCAGCGGCGGATAGGGGTTCTCGTTGGAGGACAGCTTGTAGGCGACCTGCCCGCCGGCCGCGGCGGGCTTGCCCGGCTTGTAGGTGGGAATCCCCTCCAGCTCGGCGCGCAGCTTGGGGCTCGTCTCGCTCACCGCAGTCCTCCTCGCGATCACCAGCGGACCGTCGACGCCGCCGGCTTCCAATACTCCTCACCTTATGAGGATTCGGCCTCGGTGCGTACAGGTGCGGGCCGCCAATACGCGAACCACATCCGCCCCGCGGCCCTCACCGGCATCACCGTACGAAGGCGTACGTTCCAGGGGGCGCGCCATACATATATCTATGCGCCGGTGGCTCGCGCCGTGGCGCGCATCCCCCGTGCAGGTGAGTTGAGACCTCTTCGAGACATCGGGCACTTGGCAGGCCCATGCGCGTCAACAAGTCACGTCCTACCGCTGTATCGTTTAACTACCTTTGCTTTCAAGGTAGTTGAGTACTGTCGACCATGCAGAAACGTGCCTGTCAACGCGTGCATATGCGTCCGCACTACCCCACCGTATGAGCCCTACTATCGGCTCGCCATGACAGCAGCAGGGAAGCACCAGGTGAGCCGCGCGGAAACCTCACGTCGAGGCAGTCGGCCGGGCCGGGCGGGCATCAGAGACGTGGCCGCCGCCGCCGGCGTCTCCATCACGACCGTGTCCGACGCCCTCAACGGCAAGGGGCGGCTCCCGGATGCCACCCGGCGCCATGTCCGCGAGGTCGCAGACCGGCTGGGATACCGGCCCTCGGCCGCCGCCCGCACCCTCCGTACCGGCAAGTCGGGTCTGATCGGCCTGACCGTGACGACGTACGGGGATGAACCTTTCACCTTCACCGAGTTCGCGTACTTCGCCGAGATGGCCCGGGCCGCCACCTCGGCCGCGCTCGCCCGCGGCTACGCCCTCGTCATCCTGCCCGCGACCTCCCGCCACGACGTGTGGTCCAACGTCGCTCTGGACGGCACGGTCGTCATCGACCCCTCCGACCAGGATCCGGTGGTCAGCGAGCTGGTCCGGCAGGGCCTGCCCGTCGTCTCCGACGGGCGCCCGGCCGGATCGCTCCCGGTCACGGCCTGGGTGGACAACGACCACGAGGCCGCCGTCCTCGGCATCCTCGACCACCTCGCCGACGCCGGCGCCCGCCGCATCGGCCTGCTCACCGGCACGACGACGGACACGTACACCCACCTGTCGACCACCGCGTACCTGCACTGGTGCGAGCGCGTCGGCCAGGACCCGGTCTACGAGGCCTACCCGGCCCACGACCCGTGCGCGGGTGCCGTCGCCGCCGACCGGCTGCTCGCCCGCCCCGACCGGCCCGACGCGGTCTACGGACTGTTCGACCCCAACGGCACGGACCTGCTGGCCGCCGCCCGCCGCTACGGGCTCCGCGTCCCCGACGACCTGCTCCTCGTGTGCTGCAGCGAGTCCATGGGGTACGCCGGCACCGAGCCGCCCATCACCACACTCTCCCTGAAACCCCGCCGCATCGGCACCGCGGTGGTCCAGCTCCTCATCGACGCCATCGAGGGCGTGGACTCCAACCAGCCGGTCGAGCAGGTCATACCGACCGAGCTGATCGTGCGCACCTCCTCCCAGCGGCGCCCACCGCGCACGACGGTCAGCCCGCCGCGGTCACCGGACGGCAAATAACCCCGGAAAGCGGGGTGCTCACCCCGCACAAACCTCAGCCGGTGGAGGGGGCAGGACGGCTCGGCGACCGGCGAGCCGCGGGTTCGGTCGGCGCGGAGTCGGCCGAACACCTGCCCAAACGGGGCGAAAGCCGCAGTGAACTGGAGTCTTGTTCCGATTCACCACCCCTGGGTCATCACACGGCGCGACGCGCATTCCTATGATGGGCCCACGACACCGTGGACCGCTGCGACCAGGCAGTCCGAAGCGGTGCAGATGCGGCGCGATGGTGGAGGGGTCTGATGACTCAGGGGGCCGGTCAGGGACCCGAAGTGGAGCGGACGGCGACGCTGCGCGACTTCCGGGTGCCGGCGTACGTCCACGAGACCGGTCCGTACGTCCGCACCGCCCATCCGGGCGACACCGTGCCCCCCGCCGACGAGGCGTACCCCGACGGCTACACGCCCACGCAGCGCGACCTTCCCGTCATCAAGCGGTCGGAGACGCTCCAGGTCCCCGTCGAGCCGGCACCCGCGGCCCCCGCACCACAGTCCGCGACCGGGCCCGGACCGCTGTTCGTCGTCGGAGACGTCCACGGGTACCTCGACGAACTGGTGACCGCCCTGCAGGAGCAGGGACTGATCGACGCCTCGGGCCAGTGGTGCGCCGGCACCGCCCGGCTGTGGTTCCTCGGCGACTTCACCGACCGCGGGCCCGACGGCATCGGCGTCATCGACCTCGTGATGCGGCTGTCCGCCGAGGCCGCGGCGGCCGGCGGCTACTGCAAGGCGCTCATGGGCAACCACGAGCTGCTGCTGCTCGGCGCCAAGCGGTTCGGCGACACGCCCGTCAACTCGGGCGCGGGCACCGCCACCTTCCAGGCGGCCTGGCTGCTCAACGGTGGCCAGAAGACCGACATGGACCGCCTCCAGGACCACCATCTGCAGTGGATGGCCCGCCTCGACGCCGTCGAGGAGGTCGACGGCTATCTGCTCGTCCACTCGGACACCACCGCCTACCTCGACTACGGCGACTCCATCGAGGCGGTCAACGACACCGTCCGCGAGACCCTCACCCGTAATGACGCGGACGAGTGCTGGGACCTGTTCCGCAAGTTCACCAAGCGCTTCTCCTTCCGCGACGAGGGGGGCGCCGACGCCGTGCGCTCCCTCCTCGATACGTACGGCGGCACCCGCATCGTTCACGGCCACAGTCCGATTCCCTACCTCCTCGGCGAGGTCGGCTCCGAGGACGACGACGAGGGCACCGGCCCGGCAGTGGAGGGACCGCACGTCTACGCCGACGGGCTCGCCATCGCGATGGACGGCGGCGTGACCATGGCCGGAAAGCTACTGGTCCGGCAACTCCCCCTGACTACCTGACCCTTCCACGGGCAGGCGTGACCCGGCGGAGTACGCGCCCGAAGGGCAATTTCTGGCAACCCCCTGTCACCGTGCGCCGTCACGGCTCTACCATCGGCTTATCCGTAGCAGGCTCCCCTCCGTTTCTGCCCGACGGCTCGCCGGCGTGCGAGCCCCAAGCCCTACGGAGCATCGGGGGATGCACATGAACAGCGTTCCGCAGCACCTGCAGAGCGAGGACCGCCAGGAATTCGAGCGGCTCCTCGATGAGGCGCTGCGTTCCGCACCACACCGCCCGGAACTGGCCGCAGTCGGCCAGCGCCTCAATCCCGAACAACTGCGCACCATGGCACTCAACGCCAGCGCCCTGATCACGGCCGCCGCCACGGCCGAATACCAGCACTACGTGAAGGTCCGCCAGGAACTGCGCCACCCGGCGATGTCCCCGGTGGCCACCGGGGACTCCGCTCCGCTGGACCCCGGTTCGGCCACGACGGGGCTCGTCACCGCCTTCGGTGAGACCGCCGAGAGCACCGGTGCGGGTGCCGTCGCGGTCATCGCCGTACTGGCTCCCGTCCTTTCCGGAACCGCCGCTGCGATCTTCCTCCTCGTCGGCTACATCCTGAAGACGCTCAGCCCCGGGCAGGCCTTCGGCCAGACCATGCTCACCGCGGGCTGGGTGTTCGGCGCGGTGACCGCGGCCGCGATCCTCGTCGCCGCCGTCGGACTGCTCCTCACCGCCCTGCGCAACGGCAGCTCGCCACAGGCCCAGGCACTGGACGCGGCGCACCGGGAGCTGGACAGGGCCAGAGAGGCCTGGCGGGACGCCCTGCTGGAGCGCGGCATCGTGCCGTTCCTGCGCGAGGCGCTCGCCGAGCCGGGCCATACGGCACTGCAGCGCACGACGCCGCCCGCCCCGAGCGGCCGTATGCCCCGCCTGGGGTACGACCGCCCCGGCTTCAGCAGCCCCGACGACGGCACCGAGTCCGGCCGCCGGAGCTTCAGCAGCCCGGACTACACGAGCCCGGACTTCGGCGGCCCCGAGCACCAGCCCGACTGACCCCCACCCGCACCCGAAGCACCCGGCTCGCGGTCCCGGACCACAGGGGCCGACCGGGCGGACCGAGCGGCCAACCGGCGTGGCGTCACCACCCCGGTCAGCCGCGTCCCCGCCGTCTCTCGACCGCACCGGCCGCCCCAGGCGGCGTACCGGCGCGGCGAGTCGCGCTCTCGTCTCAGTCGGCGATCGGCAGGTACACCCGGTTGCCGCTGGCCGCGAACTCCTTCGACTTCTGGGCCATGCCCTCCTCGACCTCGGCCCGACTGCCGCCGTGTTCCCGGCGGATGTCCTGCGAGATCTTCATGCTGCAGAACTTCGGCCCGCACATGGAGCAGAAGTGGGCCGTCTTGGCGGGCTCGGCGGGCAGGGTCTCGTCGTGGAACTCCCGTGCCGTGTCCGGATCCAGAGCGAGGTTGAACTGGTCCTCCCACCGGAACTCGAAGCGGGCGTCGGACAGCGCGTCGTCCCACTCCTGGGCGCCCGGGTGCCCCTTGGCGAGATCGGCCGCGTGCGCGGCGATCTTGTAGGTGATGACGCCGGTCTTCACGTCGTCCCGGTTGGGCAGGCCGAGGTGCTCCTTGGGCGTGACGTAGCAGAGCATCGCCGTGCCCCACCAGGCGATCATCGCGGCACCGATGCCGGAGGTGATGTGGTCGTACGCCGGCGCGATGTCCGTGGTCAGCGGGCCGAGCGTATAGAACGGGGCTTCATCACAGATCTCCTGCTGAAGGTCGATGTTCTCCTTGATCTTGTGCATCGGGACATGTCCCGGGCCCTCGATCATGGTCTGAACATGGAAACGCTTGGCGATCTGGTTGAGTTCCCCAAGAGTTCGCAATTCCGCGAACTGTGCCTCGTCGTTGGCGTCCGCGATCGAACCCGGCCTGAGACCGTCGCCCAGCGAGTACGTGACGTCGTAGGCGGCGAGGATCTCGCACAGTTCCTCGAAGTTCTCGTACAGGAACGACTCCTTGTGGTGCGCCAGGCACCACGCCGCCATGATGGAGCCGCCGCGCGAGACGATTCCGGTCTTGCGGTTGGCGGTGAGCGGGACGTACGGCAGGCGCACGCCCGCGTGGACGGTCATGTAGTCCACGCCCTGCTCGGCCTGCTCGATGACGGTGTCCTTGTAGATCTCCCAGGTCAGTTCCTCGGCCTTGCCGTCGACCTTCTCCAGGGCCTGGTAGAGCGGCACCGTACCGATGGGGACGGGGGAGTTGCGCAGCACCCACTCGCGCGTCGTGTGGATGTTGCGGCCGGTGGAGAGGTCCATGACCGTGTCGGCGCCCCAGCGGGTCGCCCAGGTCATCTTCTCCACCTCCTCCTCGATGGAGGAGGTCACCGCCGAGTTGCCGATGTTGGCGTTGACCTTCACCAGGAAACGCTTGCCGATGATCATCGGCTCGATCTCCGGGTGGTTGACGTTGGCCGGCAGCACCGCCCGGCCCGCCGCGATCTCCTCACGGACCACTTCGGGGGAAACGTTCTCCCGGACGGCCACGTACTCCATCTCGGGCGTGATCTCACCGCGGCGCGCGTAGGCGAGCTGCGTCACCGGCTGCCCGTCCCGTCCGCGGCGCGGCTGGCGGGGGCGGCCGGGGAAGACCGCATCCAGGTTGCGCAGCCCGCCGCGCGGCGAGGTGTGCTTGATCCCGTCGTCCTCGGGACGGACGGGACGGCCCGCGTACTCCTCGGTGTCGCCGCGGGCGATGATCCAGTTCTCCCGCAACGGCGGCAGGCCCCTGCGGACATCGGTATCGACGAGTGGATCGGTGTACGGGCCCGACGTGTCGTACAGCGTGACCGACTGCCCGTTGGTGAGGTGCACCTGGCGGACCGGCACGCGCAGGTCAGGGCGCGAACCCTCGACGTACGCCTTGTGCCAGCCGATGGACTTCCCGGCCTCCGGGGACGTGTCGTCCTGAACAGAGGCAGGCGTGCGTGCGTCCTTGTTGGTCATGAGACCTACTCCCTACGCCGGCATTACCCGGTAACAGGTTCGGCGGTCGACGCAGCGGTTTCCGTCTGCCGGCGTTTCCCGGGGAACATCGCCTGTTCCACGTGAAACATCGCCTGTACGGAGATCAGCGCCCTCTCAGCCCGGTGCTCCGAGCTCCCGCGTGTGCAAAGGTGCCTCCACGCTAGCGTCATATGTGGCGCGGTGAACAGTGGGCCCCCACCGTTCTTGCGATGATCGGGCGGTGACCAGGATGGAGCAGTACCCGTATCAGCCCCACGAGCCTCGCCATCAAGAGGGCTCTGGCCAGGGCTCCGAGCGGGAATCCGGCGCGGACGACGGCCATGACCACGGCCGCGGTCACCGTCGCGCGCACGGCCACAGCCAGAGCCACAGCCACAGCCACAGCCACAGCCACGGTCCCGCTGCTCCCGTCTCCCGGCACCTGCGCAAGGTCATCGCCGCGATCCTGGTTCCGTTCACCGCGGCGGTCGTCGTGGGCCTGGTGGTGCTCTGGCCCGGAGGAGCCCCGCCCCACAAGCGCACCGGTGTCGGTTTCGACCGGGAGACCCAACAAGCCACGGTCAGCAGGGTCGTCGAGGTGAGCTGCACGTCGGTGAACGCCTCCGGTGGCACGTCGGCCGGCAACGCCTCCACCGCCGAGGGCACGTCGGCGCAACAAGGGGCGAAGGGAACCTGCAAGAAGGCGACCGTGCGGGTCGACACCGGCAAGGACACGGGTCGCACCTTCACCGAGATCGTGCAACCGGACCAGACGCGGCAGCTGCACCAGGGCGAGAAGGTCGTGGTCGCCTACGAGCCCTCGGCACCGAAGGACCTGCAGTACTCGGTCGCCGACGTGAACCGGCAGTTCCCCATGGCGCTGCTCGCGGGGATCTTCGCGCTCGCCGTGGTGGTGGTCGGCAGGCTGCGCGGTGTCATGGCGCTCGTCGCACTGGCCGTGAGCTTCCTCGTGCTGACCCTGTTCATCCTGCCCGCGATCCTCCAGGGTTCGAACCCGCTGCTCGTGGCAGTGGTCGGATCGAGCGCCATCATGCTGATCGCCCTGTACATGTGCCACGGCCTGTCGGCGCGGACGTCAGTGGCGGTGCTCGGCACACTGATCTCCCTGTCGCTGATCGGTGCGCTCGGCTCCCTCTTCATCGGCTGGGCCGCCCTGACCGGCAACACGGACGACAACACCGGCCTGATCCACGGCCTGTATCCGTCGATCGACATGAGCGGTCTGCTGCTGGCCGGTGTCATCATCGGCTCGCTCGGTGTCCTCGACGATGTGACCGTGACGCAGACGTCGGCCGTCTGGGAGCTGCACGAGGCCAATCCGTCGATGGGCTGGCGCGGACTGTACCGGGCCGGGATCCGAATCGGCCGCGACCACATCGCCTCCGTGGTCAACACCCTCGTCCTCGCCTATGCCGGTGCCGCACTGCCGTTGCTGCTGCTGTTCTCCATCGCACAGAGCAGCGTCGGGACCGTGGCCAACAGCGAGTTGGTGGCCGAGGAGATCGTGCGCACGCTGGTGGGCTCGATCGGCCTCGTCGCCTCGGTACCGGTCACCACCGCCCTCGCCGCCCTGGTGGTCTCGGCCGACCGCACCGGCCCGGACGTCCCCGCAGGGACACAGCCCGTCCCGGCACGCGGCGGCCGAGGCCGGCGCCGGAAGCGGTGAGCCCGGCCGGAGCGGGCACCGTAGGCGGCGAACCGGCCGGACTTCGTCTCAGGCCATCGGCCGCCCCCCATGCAGAAGCGTTCCTGCATGGGTTCACGCGGTCGAGCGGCGCGGTGGATCGCCCGGCGCCCCGTGCCGTAACGCTTCAGCCCGCGCTCTGCTCCTCGGCCAGGATGCGGTCCAGGGCCTCGTCCAGATGGGCGTCGAACTCGGCCAGGGCACCCTCCTGCCCCAGGGGCACGAGCTTGTCCGTACGGTCCAGGAAGGCCACGAGCGGAGGCGTGGAGGAACGGAACAGGGCCTGGTCACAGCCGACCTGAAGCCGGATCAGCACCTCGCCCAGCACCTCCGCGTTGACGGGGGCGATGTGCACATCCCCCTCGCCGCACGGCCGGCCCACGCCGTCGATCAGCAGTTCGCGTCCGAACGCCCATGTCACCGGAGCATCACCGGGCAGATGAAAGGTGAGCCGCACGGCATAGGGATCGCAGGTCTCGTAGCGCAACTCCACCGGGATGCGGAAGGAGAGTTCCTCCGACACGAGAAAGCTCATCATGACCTCTGCCTGTACGGACTCGCGCATCGCCTATCCCGTCATATGACATCGACTGGCCGGGTTTGATCCCCTGTAACCGTGGTCAAATCTTGCTGAACGTACACGAGAGATCACAAGGAGTAAGTTTTCAGATACTGATAGAGAGGGTGAGTGTCCCCAGGTGCCGCCCGATCTCCGCCTGCAGCCGCCGGGCCGCGGGCAACAGCCGGTCGGCCTGATCGGCCGGCAACGACATCGCCATCGTGGCCACGGTCGTGCCGACCGTGATCGGGACCGCCGCGCAGACCGTCCCGAGCGCGTACTCCTGACGCTCCACCACCGGCTCCATACGCGGCATCCGCGCCAGCCGCCGCAACAGGGCATCGTTGTCATGCACGGTGTACGGCGTGAGGGACTGCACGGGATAGCGGGCGAGATGGTCACGGCGGGCGTCCTCGTCCAGCTGGGAGAGCAGACACTGCCCGATGGCGTGCGCATGGCCGGTCTCGCGGAAGTCCGCCCACTCCTCGACCGCCGGCGCCCCGGGCGAGTCGGAGACGCACATGACGTCGATCTCGCCGTCCCGGTACATCGCGTAGTACACCGGCACGCCGATGGAATCGCGCCAGTGCGCGAGCGTGTCGGCCACCGCGCTGCGACGTTTCTGCTGCGCTCCGCTGCTGCCCAGCCGCTCAGCCGCCTCCCCGAGGAAGAACAGCCCTTTCTCACGGCGCAGATAGCCCTCGTGCACCAGGGTGCGCAGCAGGTGGTACGTCGTCGGGAGGGCGAGGCCGGTCTCGCGGGCGAGTTGTTTGGCGGGGGCGCCGTAGGCGTGTGTGGCGACGGTCTCCAGCAGGCGCATGGCGCGCTGGACGGAGCCGATGAGCGTCGCGGCGGCCGGTGGGCCGGAGGCGTCGGCGCAGCGGGGCGGGCCGGCGGCACCGGTGCGATGCGGCGGGCCCGGGGCGTCGGCGGGGTGCGGTTGTTCGGGGACCCCGACGGCCGGCGGCCGCTGGGCGGGGGGTACGCAGCTGTGCGGTGGGGTGGGGGGTGCGTGCGGTTCTGCCGGTGCGGTGTCAACCGTGGCCAAGGGGTCACTCCCGGAGCGCGAGGCGCAGCCCGTGCGGAGGTGGAGCACGGAGGGGATCTGCGCCGCCCGCGGGGCAGGTCCCCGCGGGAGTTCCGGACTTTAACCGTCCGCCACCGCGGACAGACGGTCTCCCGGGCAAACTTCCCTCCCCCGAGGGAAACCGGTGAGCGCCTTGCCGGGAACCGGTGATCCCGTGCGCGGTCACCAGTTCCCGCGTCCGTCACCAGTCGCTGCGGGACGAGGAGCTCGACATGAACTTGCGCACGATGTAGATGAGTCCGCCGACCAGGGCCACGAAGACCAGGGCCTTGAAGAGCAGGCCGATCACGAACCCGACCACGGTCGCTATCAGACCGCCGAACACGACCAGGGCGATGATCGGCACCGCGACCCACTTCACCCACCACGGCAGTCCCGCGAAGATCTCTCGCATCGCCCTCGTCCTTTGCATCTCGTACGTCTGTGGTCTTGGTACAGCGTTGTCGTTCTGCACTCGATGCTAGGGCCGGCCAGGGGTCGCGCGGGGGCGTGGCGTCCCTTGTCCTCCCCTGACCCGTCCCCTAGGGAACCCCGAGATCCCGGCTCACGCCTCGGGTGGAGAGAAGACGACGAGAACCCTCAGGTCCTCGCTGATGTGGTGGAACTTGTGGGCGACCCCGGCCGGCACGTACACCACGCTGCCGCGCGCCACCTCGGTCGTCTCCAGCCCGACCGTGATCGACGCCCGGCCGCTCACGACGAAGTACACCTCGTCCTGGCTGTGCGGCTTCTGCGGGTCGTGCTCGCCCGCGTTGAGGGCGTACAGGCCGACGGACATGTTCCGCTCCCGCAGGAACTGAAGGTAGGCCCCCTCGTTGGCGGCGCGCTCCGCCTCCAGTTCGTCCAGCCGGAATGCCTTCATCGCCGCTGTCGCCCTCGCCTCACTGCTCGGATCCGATCTGGTCTGCCACGATCAGACACATGAAGAATTTTGTAGTCAAGACAATCGCGAACGCGGGCGCCCTCGCCGTCGCCGTGTGGCTGCTGGACAAGATCACTCTCACCGGTCACAGCACGGCGGCGAAGGCCGGCACACTGATCGTCGTCGCACTGATCTTCGGCCTGGTGAACTGGCTGGTCAAGCCGGTCGTGAAGGTGCTCACCTTCCCGTTGTTCATCCTGACCCTGGGCCTGATCACCCTGGTGGTCAACGCGTTGATGCTGCTGTTGACCTCCTGGGTGTGCGGCAAGCTCGACCTGAGCTTCCACGTGGAAGGGTTCTGGACGGCCGTGCTCGGCGGCCTGATCATCTCGGTCGTCTCCTGGGCCCTGCACATGATCCTCCCCGACGAGGACTGAGCGAGCCATGACCTACCGCGTCTGCTTCGTGTGCACCGGCAACATCTGCCGCTCCCCGATGGCCGCCTCCGTCTTCCGCGCGCGCGTGGCGGAGTCCGGCCTCGAAGACCGGGTGGAGGTCGACAGCGCCGGCACCGGCGGCTGGCACGAGGGCGAGCCGGCCGACCCGCGGACCGTCTCGGTCCTGGAGGAGCACGGCTACGACAGCGACCACATAGCCCGCCAGTTCCAGCCGTCCTGGTTCTCGCGCCTCGATCTCGTGATCGCCCTGGACGCCGGTCATCTCAAGTCCCTGCGCCGGCTCGCGCCCACCGAGGAGGACGCGCGCAAGGTCCGCCTTCTGCGCTCGTACGACGCCGCCGCGGGGGACGATCTCGACGTGCCGGATCCGTACTACGGACGCCGGGACGGCTTCGAGGAGTGTCTTGAGATGGTGGAGACGGCGAGTACCGGTCTGCTCGCCGTCGTACACGAGCAGCTGGAAGGACGGGCCGCATGAGCGACACCACCGAGGACCAGGGTCGCGCCGGCGACGGCACGCGCGCGGTGCGCGCCGGCCTGCCCGAGCCGGTCAGGCACGAGCCGACCCTGCCCGGACCGGTGTTCGCCGCACACTTCCACCTGCCCGGCGAGGTGACGGGCCCCTACGCGTACGGCCGTGACGACAACCCGACCTGGACGCTGCTGGAGCGAGCCGTCGGCGAGCTGGAGGCACCTGGCCGGGACGACGTGGAGACGCTGGTCTTCGCCTCCGGCATGGCCGCGATCTCCTCCGTGCTGTTCTCCCAGCTGCGCGCCGGGGACGCGGTCGTGCTGCCCTCCGACGGCTACCAGGTGCTGCCGTTGGTCCGCGCCCAGCTGGAGGCGTACGGCATCGAGGTGCGCACCGCCCCCACCGGCGGCGACGCCCAGCTGGAGGTCCTCGACGGAGCCCGGCTGCTGTGGATCGAGTCCCCGTCGAACCCGGGTCTCGACGTGTGCGACATCCGGCGGCTGGTGGAGGCGGCCCACGCGCAGGGCACCCTGGTGGCCGTCGACAACACCCTCGCCACCCCGCTCGGGCAGCGCCCGCTGGAGCTGGGCGCCGACTTCTCCGTGGCCAGCGGCACCAAGCAGCTCACCGGCCACGGCGACGTGCTGCTGGGCTACGTCGCCGGCCGCGACGCCGCGGCGATGGCCGCCGTACGGCGCTGGCGCAAGATCGTCGGGGCGATCTCCGGCCCCATGGAGGCCTGGCTCGCGCACCGGTCCATCGCCACGCTCCAGTTGCGCGTCGACCGGCAGAACGCCACCGCCCGCGCGGTCGCCGAGGCCCTCAGGCAGCGGCCCGAGGTGGCGGACCTGCGCTATCCCGGACTGCCGGACGACCCCTCCCACAAGATCGCCTCACAGCAGATGCGCCGCTACGGCTGCGTGGTCTCCTTCACCCTGCCCACACGCACGCGTGCCGAGCGTTTCCTGGAGGCCCTGCGCCTGGTGGAGGACGCGACGAGCTTCGGCGGCGTGCGCTCCACGGCCGAGCGCCGCCGCCGCTGGGGCGGGGACGCGGTCCCGGAGGGCTTCATCCGCATGTCCGTGGGCGCCGAGGACCCCGAGGACCTGATCGCCGACGTGTTGCGCGCCCTGGACGAGTCCGCCGAGTAGGCCCGCCCCCGTCCGCCCCCTGATGCTGTTGGGCGGTCCGAGCCTCCCCCCTCGTGGCTCGGACCGCCATCGGTTCTGCGCGCGAAGAACCGCGCGAACAAGGCTAGTTGACTCTGTGTCAGTGTCCAATCACGCTAGCGACAGAGACCTATCGACTTATTTATAGTTGGGACCTGCCTGGGGGCCGGAGGAAGGCAGGGATAGGGGAGGGCACACCATGGACCTGGCCTTGCTGCGCACCTTCGTCACCGTGCACCGGGCCGGTTCCTTCACCCGCGCCGCCGCTCTGCTCGGCCTCTCCCAGCCCGCCGTCACCTCACAGATCCGCACGCTGGAGCGACAGCTCGGCAGGCCCCTTTTCCTCCGCCAGGCGCGCGGGGTGACCCCGACGACCATCGGCGACGAACTCGCACACAAGGCCGCACCCCATCTCGATGCCCTGGTGGAGATAGCGGAGAGAGGCCTGGACGACGAGTCCTCGCTCAGAACCCTGCACCTCGCCGGCCCACCCGAGTTCACCGCCGAACGCGCCCTGCCGGCCCTGACGGAGTTGACCGGCGAGGACGGCCAGGGATTCGCACTCCGCGCCTCCTTCGGCACGGCGGAGGAAACGCTGGAGGGACTGGCCTCCGGTCACCATGATCTCGCCATCAGCACGGCTCGACCCCGTGGTGCTCTGCTCACCGCGACTCCGCTCTGCGACGAGGAACACGTGCTGGTCGCCGCTCCCCGCTGGGTCGAGCGGATCGATACGGAGGCGCTGCGCCTGAAGGGGGCGCCCGCGCTGGAGAACCTGCCCGTCGTCGAGATCCACGAGTCGCTGCCGTTCGTCTCGCGCTACTGGGCCTCCGTCTTCGACTCCCGCCCCGCCGCCTCGGGCACGGTCATCGTCCCGGACCTCCGGGCCGTGCTCGCCTGTGCGGTCGCGGGTGCCGGACTCGCCGTGCTGCCCCGCTATCTGTGCGACTCGGCCCTCAACGACGGAACGATCGCCGCCCTGCACGACCCCGTCGTGCCGCCGCTGCGCACCTACTTCCTGGTGGTGCGGACCGGAACCCTCGCCATGCCCCACGTGGCGCGGGCACACGAGTGGCTTCTGCGGGCGGCTACGGCCTGGTGTTGAGGCCCTCCGACCCCGCGTCCACACAAAGCGGTCGTACGGTGACGCTTTGCGATGTTTCACGTGGAACCAGCCGGGCCACATTTCTCCCATGACCGTCCGACCCGTGGTCAAGCGCACCGCCCGTGCTGTCCTGCTGGACGGTGACGACCTGATCTTGATCAAGCGCACCAAGCCCGGTGTCGATCCCTACTGGGTTACTCCCGGTGGCGGGGTCGAGCCCGGAGATCCGACCGTCGTGGACGCCCTGCACCGGGAAGTTTCCGAGGAACTAGGCGCCAAGATCACCGATGTGGTTCCGTGCTTCGTGGACACCGTGGAACACATCGGCGAGGACGGCGGCGCGACCGGCGTAAAGGTGCAGCACTTCTTCGTCTGCCGACTGGAGTCCATGGACCCAGCCCTGCGGCACGGCCCCGAAGTGGAGGAACCAGCCGGCGAGTACGAGATCGTCCGTATCCCCTTCACCCGTGTCGGCATCGCCTCCGTCCACCTGGTCCCGCTGTCGCTACGCCACTATCTGGACGGCAACATCGAGGGCGTACGCGCCATGCACGCTCCCGACCTCGGTTGAGGCCCTCAGTCTCCCTGCGGGAAGCCCGTCACCCACCAGACAGGGCGACCATCTCGTAGGCGTCCCACAGATCCCGTCCCGCATAGGAGTGGGTCGCAAGCCCGGTCAGGTGGGCGTCCGCATTGACCGCCACGGAAACCGGTACGGCAGCGAACAGATCCTTGTCGGACAATGAGTCGCCGTACGCCACGCAGTCCGCCCGTGCGACTCCGAACTCCACGCAGAGCCGGTCCGCGATGGTCACTTTGGCCGCAGCACTGAGCACCCCGGACGGATCGACGGGCTCGGTGAACGGCACGGCCGGGAACCGGGACCCATGCGCCGCATGGGCGCCCCAGTCGAGAAGGCGTTCCACGAAGAAGGACGGCGAGAGCGACACCACCGCGCAGTATTCGCCCGCGTTTCTGATCTCCGCCCAGACCTCGCGGATGCGGGCCAGCCAAGGAGCCGCGTCGAATGCGGCGCTGACATGCGCCTCGGTCAGATCGGCCCACAGGTCGTACACCTGTGCCGCGTACTCCGGCGGACCGATCCGTCCCTCCGCGATCGCCCGATCCAGTGCCACGGTCTCCGCTTCCAGCCCCAACTGACGGGAAATCTCCACCGGTGCCGTGCTTCCGTGCAGCAACGTGCCGTCAAGATCGAAGAGATGAAGTCTCGCCATGGCCTGGAGGCTAACCGGCCGCCCGGTGTTTCACGTGAAACGCGTCCTGCTGTCCACCGTCTGTGCATATGGCCACGGCATGGCCAAAAGCACGTGTGTCTCCGCCGAAACAGGTGGACGCCGGGGGCACCGGTCGGACAGCCTGACCTGCGTGTCGACTCCTTCCCTCGCCGCTCTGCCCATCCGTCGTCTGATGCATCGCGATCTCACCGCCTGCGCTGACTTGTCCGAAGACCGGGGGTGGCCACGCGAGGAACACAAGTGGGGGTTCCTCCTCGCGGCCGGAAAGGGTTACGGCATCGACGACCCCCAGGGTGGTCTCGTCGCCGCGTGCGTCATCACGGAGTACGGCCCGTGGGGGAGCCCGGATCTCGGCGCCATCGGCATGGTCCTGGTGGCCGAACGCCATGCCCGTCAGGGCGTCGGACGCCGCTTGATGCGCCATGTCGTGTCGATCATGGGGACTACCCCGCTCACCCTGCACGCCACACCCAACGGGCGTCCCCTGTACGAGGAACTGGGCTTCAAGGTGACGGGCCGGGCGGAGATGCTGAGGGGCCGATTCACTCCCGGCGGGGCGGAAACCGGCGTGCTCACCCGCGCGGCCACCGCCGAGGACCTCCCCGCCATCCTGCGTCTCGACGAAGAGGTGTTCGGCGCCGACCGCACTCCCCTGATCACCCGGCTTCCCGCCTTCGCCGACCAGCTGCGGGTAGCCGAGGAGAGCGGCCGGATCATCGGCTACACGGCCGCGTGGCCCAACATGGACACCCATGTCGTCGGTCCCCTGGTGGCCCGGGACACGGCGACCGCCCAGACCCTCATCACCTCGCTGGCGGCCCACACCGACCGTCCGCTGCGCACCGACATCGATGTACGTCATGAGGAGCTGCTGACCTGGGCGAAGGCGCGGGGGCTCGCTTCCGTGGCCTTCAACGCGGTCATGACGTACGGCATCACGGACCTCCCGGGAGACTGGACCCGCCGGTTCGCTCCCCTGACCGTGGCCGCCGGCTGAGCCGTCCCACGACGAACGCCGGCCCTCCGCGTGGTGCGGCGGGCCGGCGTCGTCCGTCCGGGGGTGGCGTGCTCAGGCGAGCGCCCGCACAGCCGCCGTGGCGAAGGCGTGATCCTGCTGCGGCGCACCGCCGCCGACACCGATCGCGCCGATCAGCCGGCCGTCCCGATGGACGGGCAGGCCGCCCGCGATGAACAGCAGGGGCCGGTCGAGGGCCGTGGGCAGCGTGTGGAACGGGCCGCCGGGCTGGACGGCATCGACCAGGTCGGCGGTCGGGGCGTTGAGCTGGAGCGCGGTGTAGGCCTTGCGGTTGCTGGTCTCACCGGAGATCAGCACGGCCCGGTCGTCGCGACGGAAGGCGAGCGGATGGCCGCCGGCGTCCAGGACGGTGACGCTGACGGTGACTCCGGCGTCCTCGGCCGCGTGGCGTGCCGTGGCGACGAGCAGTTCGGCGTCCTCGATGGACAGCGGGGCGACGGCAGTGGTGCTCATGAGGTTCTCTCCTCGGGTGTTGCTGAGATGGAATGCCTGCCACACCTGGGGACTCCCCCGGGTGCGGCAGCCTGGGAACCACAGGTGATGAGGCACCCTGTGGTTCCAGGGGCTCAGTGGTGGACCGGCGTCTGCCGCGCAGCGGGCGTGCCGGAGGCGACCACAGGGCTGCGGGCGCCGTCGCGCCGCTCCAGCGCCGCCGAGAGGACGGCGAGGACCAGGGCGCCCGCTGCGAGGGCGGCACCGACCCAGTTGGGGGACGTGTAGCCGAAGCCGGCCGCGATCACGGTGCCACCGAGCCAGGCGGACAGCGCGTTGCCCAGGTTGAAGGCACCGATGTTCACGGCCGACGCGAGCGTCGGGGCACCGTGCGCCTGGTCGAGTACGCGCTTCTGCAGCGGCGGTACGGTCGCGAAGCCCAGGGCGCCGATCAGGAAGATCGTCACGGCCGCCGCGATCTTGTTGTGGGCGGTGGCCGTGAAGAGGGCCAGAACGAGGGCCAGCGCGCCGAGGGAGACATACAGCATCGGCATCAGGGCGCGGTCGGCGAACTTGCCGCCGATGAGGTTGCCGCCGACCATGCCGAGGCCGAACAGAACCAGCAGCCAGGTGACCGAGCCCTCGGCGAAGCCGGCGGTGTGGGTCATCATCGGCGCGATGTAGGTGATGGCCGCGAAGACGCCGCCGAAGCCGAGGACGGTCATCGCCATGGCGAGCAGGACCTGGGCATTCTTGAAGGCGGCCAGCTCGTGTCGCAGGTGCACCCCCTCGGACCGCGGCATCTCGGGCACCAGCTTGGCCACGCCGACAAGACCGATGACGCCGAGGGCGGCGACGAGGCCGAAGGTGACGCGCCAGCCGACGTGCTGACCGATGAGCGTGCCCAGCGGGACGCCGACGACATTCGCGACGGTCAGACCGGTGAACATCATCGCGATGGCGCCTGCCTTCTTGTGGGGCGCCACCAGCTCGGCCGCGACGACCGAGCCGATACCGAAGAAGGCGCCGTGCGCGAGCGAGGCGACCACCCGTCCGATCAGCATGACGGCGAAGGCAGGGGCCACCGCGGAAAGCAGGTTCCCGGCGATGAAGAGGCCCATCAGCAGCATCAGCATGCGCTTGCGCGGGACCTTGGTGCCGAGCACGGTCATCACCGGGGCTCCAATGACCACGCCGAGCGCGTAGCCCGTCACCAGCAGACCCGCGGTGGGGATGGAGACTCCGAAGTCGCCCGCGACCTGCGGCAGCAAGCCCATGATCACGAACTCGGTCGTTCCGATTCCGAAGGCCCCGATCGCGAGGGCCAGAAGCGCGAGAGGCATGGAGGGGTACACCTTCCCAGAAGATTGCAGGAGCGCTTTGCGTGCGTCCACAATAGTTGCAGACGCGGGATACTTGCAAGCGCGCACTATTGCGCGCTTGCTCTACCCTTGAGGCAGCCGCTCCGGGACGGAGGAAAACACACAATGACAGCGACGGACCCCGCGCTCACCGCCCTCGCACAGGGCTGGTGCGCCCTCTCTGCGCTGCACGGAAGGATCGAGGCGCACATCGAGCGCGCGCTGCAGGCGAAGCACGACCTGAGCGTGCGCGAGTACTCCCTGCTCGATGTGCTGAGCCGCCAGCACGACGGCGAGGGCGGCCATCTCCAGATGAAGCAGGTCGCCGACGCGGTCGTCCTCAGCCAGAGCGCCACCACGCGCCTGGTGACCCGGCTGGAGGACCGTGGCCTGCTGGAGCGCTACCTCTGCCCCACCGACCGGCGCGGTATCTACACCAACGTCACGGAAGCGGGCCTGCGCCTGCTGGAGGAGGCGCGGCCGACCAACGACGCCGCCCTGCGTGAAGCCCTGGACGAGGCCTCCAGGAACACCGAACTGGCCCCGCTCGTACGGGTCGTGGAGTCACTGAACGTACCGGCATAGGGTGCGCGCATGGGAGATCTTGAAATGCGGCGTGCGACGGTCGAGGACCTTCCGGCGATCGTCGCGATGCTCGCCGACGATCCACTGGGCGCCCAACGCGAGTCGCCCGATGACATGTCCCTCTACCGGGCCGCGCTGGAACGTCTGGACGCCGATCCGAACCAGCATCTCGTCGTCGCCGTCCGCGAAGACCGTGTGATCGGAACCCTTCAGCTCACGGTCATCCCGGGGCTCTCCCACAGGGGGGCGACCCGCGCTCTCATCGAGGCCGTACGCATCCACGCCGATGAACGGGGCAGCGGGCTCGGCAGCCTGCTGATCGAGTGGGCGATCGATATCTCTCGGCAGCTCGACTGCCGGATGGTGCAGCTGACGTCCGACAAGTCGCGCACCGACGCCCACCGCTTCTACGAACGGCTCGGCTTCAGCGCCACGCACGAGGGCTTCAAGCTGCGGCTCTGACGGTCACCGACCACAAGGGCGGGGGCGTGTTTCACGTGAAACACGCCCCCCGTGTTCAAGGCCTAGAGGACGCCGCGCCAGCCTTCCGGGTCCACTCCGCCGGGGATCGGCGCCTCAGGGTCGTACGGCTGCCGCGTGAACACGAACGAGCCGAGGTCGAGGTGACTCACGGCCCCGTCCGGGCGTCGTACCGGCCGCAGCAGTTCACCGGCGAAGTAGCCTTCCAGGCCCGTCCAGGTGCCGTCACCGTTCGAGCGGAAGCGAGCGCGCCGGCCGCTGCCGGTCAGCGGGCCGAGCGCGAGAAGGCCGTCGGCGGTCACTCGCAGGCCGAAGGGCTGGGTTCCCCAGTACCACTGCCCCGCCAGCTCCAGTACCGCCGGGTCGGCCTCGCGCAGCGGCCGCCAGGGTTCCGGGATCCGCGGCTCCGCTTCGGCGACGATCCTCACGAGGTCGGCGCTCACCGCTCCGAGCAGTGGTCCACTCGTACAGTTGGCGAGCACCACGGCCGCCACATCGTCCTCCACGCTGATGACGAGGTTCGCCAGGAAGCCCGGCAGCGAACCGGAGTGCCCGACGAGGAGCCGGCCGTCACGGCGCTGGATCTGCAGACCGAGGCCGTAGGTGGCTCCGTCCAGCACGTCCGCCGCCTCGGCGGGCGCCGCCGGCGTACGCATCTCCCGCACCGAATCCGCGCCCAGTACCCGGTCGTCCCCCACGGCCAGAAACGTGGCGAACCGCGCCAGATCCCCGGTGGTCGACCACAGCTGACCGGCCGGCGCCATCCTGCCCAGGTCCTCCAGCGGCTCGGGAAGCATCGCGTCCGCCCACGGATGCACGGCCCACCCGCCGGCGTGCGGGGCCTCAGGCTGCGTGCTCGTGCGGTGCAGACCGAGCGGCGCGAGGATCTCGCTGCGCAGCGCCTCCTCCCAGGAAACCCCGCGCAGCCGCTCCACCAGCGCGCCGAGCACCGTATAGCCGGGGTTGGAGTAGTGGTGCCGTCGCCCGACGGGGTGCAGGAAGGGGTGCTCTCCGAGGACGTCACTCAGCTCCGGGCGAAGGGTGCCAGGGGTCCGCTCCCACCAGGGCCCGGGGGACTCGGCCGCCAGACCCGCGGTGTGCGCGAGCAGCTCGGCGATCGTGGCCTCGCCCGCGCCCGTACCCGGCAGATGCTTCTCCAGGGGATCTCCGAGGTCGAGCAGGCCCTCGTCGCGCAGCCGCATCACCAGGACGGCCGTGAAGGTCTTGGTGATGGACCCGATCCGGTACTGCACGTTCTGGTCCGGACCGTGGCCGTCGACCGAGGTCCGTGCCCCGTGCCACACGGCCCGACCGCCCCGTACGACGGCCGCGACCAGCGACGGCGACCGCCCTTCGGCCTGTGCGACCGCGATCCGGTGCAGCAGGGCCCGGCGAGTCGTAGGGAGCAGATCTTGCTGAGGTGTCGTCATGGGCCCAGTCCACCGGGTCGCGCAGCGGCCGTCGAGTTCATTTCGCGGAACGGCGTCCGAGGGAGGGCGACAGGCAGGCTGTTCGACCGATCGCCCCGGATCACCTGGTCGAGCGATCAGGTCTGCGCCATGTCCACGAAGCGGGAGTAGTGGCCCTGGAAGGCGACCGTGATGGTGGCGGTGGGGCCGTTTCGGTGCTTGGCCACGATCAGGTCGGCCTCGCCCGCGCGCGGGGACTCCTTCTCGTACGCGTCCTCGCGGTGCAGCAGGATCACCATGTCGGCGTCCTGCTCGATGGAGCCCGACTCACGCAGGTCGGAGACCATCGGCTTCTTGTCGGTGCGCTGCTCCGGGCCACGGTTGAGCTGGGAGAGCGCGATGACCGGGATCTCCAGTTCCTTCGCCAGCAGCTTGAGGTTACGGGACATGTCCGAGACCTCCTGCTGGCGGCTCTCGGCGCGCTTGGAGCCGCCGGACTGCATCAGCTGGAGATAGTCGATGACGACCAGCTTCAGGTCGTTGCGCTGCTTCAGGCGCCGGCACTTGGCACGGATCTCCATCATCGACAGGTTGGGAGAGTCGTCGATGTAGAGCGGCGCGGCCGAGACGTCCGGCATACGGCGGGCGAGCCTGGTCCAGTCCTCGTCGGTCATCGTGCCGGACCGCATGTGGTGCAGGGCGACCCGCGCCTCGGCGGACAGCAGACGCATCGCGATCTCGTTGCGGCCCATTTCGAGCGAGAAGATGACGCTCGGCAGGTTGTTCTTGATCGACGCGGCCCGCGCGAAGTCCAGCGCGAGCGTCGACTTACCCATGGCGGGGCGGGCCGCGATGACGATCATCTGGCCCGGATGCAGACCGTTCGTCAGCGAATCGAAGTCGGTGAAGCCGGTCGGCACACCGGTCATCTCGCCGCTGCGCGAGCCGATCGCCTCGATCTCGTCGAGGGCGCCTTCCATGATGTCGCCGAGCGGCAGATAGTCCTCGCTGGTGCGCTGCTCGGTGACGGCGTAGATCTCGGCCTGGGCGCTGTTGACGATTTCGTCGACGTCGCCGTCGGCGGCGTATCCCATCTGCGTGATACGCGTACCGGCTTCGACCAGGCGGCGCAGCACGGCCCGCTCGTGGACGATCTCCGCGTAGTACTCGGCGTTGGCCGCCGTCGGCACGGTCTGGACGAGAGTGTGCAGATACGCCGCTCCGCCGACCTTGTTGATCTCGCCGCGCTTGGTGAGTTCGGCCGCGATCGTGATGGGGTCGGCCGGCTCGCCCTTGGCGTAGACGTCCAGGATCGCCTGGTAGATCGTCTCGTGGGCGGGCTTGTAGAAGTCGTGGCCCTTGAGGATCTCGACGACGTCGGCGATGGCGTCCTTCGACAGCAGCATGCCGCCCAGCACCGACTGTTCGGCGTCCAGGTCCTGCGGCGGTACGCGCTCGAAGGAGGAGCCCCCGCCGTCCCAGGAGGCGTTCTCCCGGCCCCGGTCGTGCTGTTCCTCACGACCCCGGCCGCTGTCACCGCGTCGGCGGGAGGCCGGCAGACGATCACTGGGTCCGGCGTCGGCCCACGGATCGTCCAAGGGCTCGGAAATGCTCACCGAGCCACCTCCTCCCGTCCGCAGGGCGGACCTCGCCGTGTCCTCTGTTGTACGGCACGGCACTGACAAATGAGACGCCCAACTCCGGTTCCGGCGCGTCGGGTTTGTGACGATTCCAGGGCCGGAGGAAGGACGCTTCCCAGGCCTGGGGAAGGAGCGGGCGCCGGACCACGGTAGGCCTGTCGGCACCGTCAGCCAATCTGGTTATCCACAGGCCATGTGGACGACGGCCCGGATGCTGTGGAGAACTCACCGAAACCTGTGCACGACACGGTGGACAGCCCTGTGAACAAGCCCTCCATCCCACTCCAAAGATCGCGCTGACCTGCATCTTTGCCGTCCACCGGCTGTGCAGAAGAAAAACTTTCCCAGTCGGACCAAGATCCTGTCGAACGGTGCGCGAAAGGACACACACCCAGAAGGTAAGTAAGGGTCACTCATCGGTTGCATCGCTTACCTGTGGACGATTAGATTAGTGTGCATGACACAGGCCCCCGTGCTACCCGAGGCCACACCCCGGCGGCATGACAGAGAGATCGTCGCCCTGGCCGTCCCGGCCTTCGGCGCGCTCGTCGCCGAGCCCCTCTTCGTCATGGCGGACAGTGCGATCGTCGGCCATCTCGGGACCGCTCAGCTCGCCGGTCTCGGCGTCGCCTCGGCCCTCCTCACCACCGCGGTGAGCGTTTTCGTCTTCCTCGCTTACGCGACCACCGCCGCCGTGGCCCGGCGCGTCGGCGCCGGCGATCTACCGTCGGCCATTCGCCAGGGCATGGACGGCATCTGGCTGGCACTGCTGCTCGGCATCGCCGTCATCACCGTCGTTCTTCCGCTGGCACCCGGCATCGTGGACCTCTTCGGCGCCTCCACGACTGCGGCTCCCCACGCCACAACGTATCTGCGCATCTCCTCGCTGGGCATCCCGGCCATGCTCATCGTCCTCGCCGCCACCGGAGTGCTCCGCGGACTGCAGGACACCAGAACTCCGCTCTATGTAGCTGTCGCAGGCTTCGTCGCCAACGGCGCACTCAATGCAGGGCTCGTCTACGGCGCCGGACTCGGCATCGCCGGTTCCGCCTGGGGCACGGTCATAGCTCAGTGCGGCATGGCAGCCGTTTATCTGACCGTGGTCGTCCGCGGGGCCCGTCGGCACGGGGCCTCCCTGCGCCCCGATGCCGCCGGCATCAAGGCCTCGGCCCAGGCAGGCGTCCCGCTCCTGGTCCGTACGCTGTCACTGCGGGCGATCCTGATGATCGCGACGGCGGTCGCAGCACATCTGGGCGACGCCGACATCGCCGCCCATCAGATCATCCTGTCCCTGTGGAGTCTGCTGGCCTTCGCTCTCGACGCGATAGCGATCGCGGGACAGGCCATCATCGGCCGCTACCTCGGCGCGAACGACGTCCAAGGAGCACGTGAGGCCTGTCGTCGCATGGTCCAGTGGGGCATCGCGACCGGAGTGGTTCTCGGCCTGCTCGTGGTGGCCGCCCGGCCGCTCTTCCTGCCCCTGTTCACCAGCGACTCCGTGGTCAAGGACACAGCGCTGCCCGCGCTGCTCATGGTGGCGCTCTCGCAACCCGTCTGCGGGATGGTCTTCGTGCTGGACGGAGTGCTGATGGGCGCGGGCGACGGTCCCTACCTGGCCTGGGCCATGGTCATCACCCTCGCGGTGTTCGCTCCCGTCGCCCTGCTCGTCCCCACGTTCGGCGGGGGACTCACCGCGCTGTGGGCTGCGATGACCCTCATGATGACCATCCGCATGCTGACCCTGTGGCTGCGCACCCGCTCGGGTCGCTGGATCGTCACGGGCGCAACCCGGTGACGGGCGCCAACCCCGGGGCGGGGCGCAACCCGGCGACCGTTTCACGTGAAACAGGCCGGCTGTCGCGTTTCACGTGAAACACCCGCCCTTCTCCGCGCCGCGCCTGGGCCAGCCCACCCCGCTGACGTAAAAGGGGCCGCACCTTCACAGGTGCGGCCCCTTTCAGAGCTGCTCAAGCAGAACGCGGCAATCAGCCCGCGACGACCTCGATGTTGACCTTGGCGGCAACCTCGGGGTGCAGACGCACGGACGTCTCGTGGCCGCCCAGGGTCTTGATCGGGGCGGACAGCTCGATGCGGCGCTTGTCGACCTCGGGGCCACCGGAAGCCTTGATCGCGGACGCGATGTCGGCCGGGGTGACGGAACCGAAGAGACGGCCGGAGTCGCCGGAGCGGACGGCCAGACGGACCTTCACGCCCTCGAGCTGGGCCTTGACCTGGTTGGCCTGCTCGATGGTCTGGATCTCGTGGATCTTGCGAGCACGACGGATCTGCTCGACGTCCTTCTCGCCACCCTTGGTCCAGCGGATAGCGAACTTCCGCGGGATGAGGTAGTTGCGAGCGTAACCGTCCTTGACGTCGACGACATCGCCGGCGGCACCGAGGCCAGTGACCTCGTGGGTGAGGATGATCTTCATTTGTCGGTCACCCTTCCCTTAGCGCGCGGTGGACGTGTAGGGCAGCAGCGCCATCTCACGGCTGTTCTTCACGGCCGTGGCGACGTCACGCTGGTGCTGCGTGCAGTTGCCGGTCACGCGGCGGGCACGGATCTTGCCGCGGTCGGAAATGAACTTCCGCAGCATGTTCGTGTCCTTGTAGTCCACGTACGTGACCTTGTCCTTGCAGAAAGCGCAGACCTTCTTCTTCGGCTTGCGCACAGGCGGCTTCGCCATGGTGTTTCTCCTGTGTGATCAAGAAGTTGGGGTACGACCCACCCTTGGCCCGGGGACCTAGAAGGGGGGCTCGTCCGAGTAGCCGCCACCGCCGCCGGAGCCTCCGCCCCAGCCGCCGCCACCCTGCTGGCCACCGGCGGGAGCGCCGGTCGCCCACGGGTCGTCGGCCGGAGCGCCGCCGCCCTGCTGGCCGCCACCGGGGCCTCCGCCCCAGCTGCCGCCCTGCTGGCCGCCACCGCCGCCGTAACCACCCTGGCCACCGCGAGCGCCACCGGCGGTCTTGGTGACCTTGGCCGTGGCGTTGCGCAGGCTGGGGCCGACTTCCTCGACGTCCAGCTCGTAGACCGTGCGCTTGACGCCCTCACGGTCCTCGTAGGACCGCTGCTTCAGCCGGCCCTGCACGATGACGCGCATGCCTCGCTGGAGCGACTCGGCGACGTTCTCCGCCGCCTGACGCCAGACCGAGCAGGTCAGGAACAGGCTCTCGCCGTCCTTCCACTCGTTCGTCTGACGGTCGAAGGTGCGGGGAGTGGACGCGACGCGGAACTTCGCGACCGCCGCACCGGAGGGGGTGAAGCGCAGCTCGGGGTCGTCGACAAGATTGCCGATGACCGTGATGACGGTCTCGCCTGCCATGGGGAACCTCTCGGCGGGTTTGCAGCTCTGGCTGCTTGCTGGCTACTCGAATCCCGAGATCAGCTGAGCGGGAGAGCTCAGTGGGTCTCGGGGCGGAGGACCTTGGTCCGGAGGACCGACTCGTTCAGGTTCATCTGGCGGTCGAGCTCCTTGACGACCGCAGGCTCGGCCTGCAGGTCGATGACCGAGTAGATGCCCTCGGGCTTCTTCTTGATCTCGTAGGCGAGACGACGACGGCCCCAGGTGTCGACCTTCTCAACCTTGCCGCCGCCGTCACGGACGACGGACAGGAAGTTCTCGATCAGCGGGGAGACAGCACGCTCCTCGAGATCGGGGTCGAGGATGACCATCACCTCGTAGTGACGCATGTGGAACCCACCTCCTTTGGACTCAGCGGCCACGGTCGTTCCGTGGCAGGAGGGTTGTGATGCGTACGCAACGGTATCGGCCACCACTGACAATCGGGGTCTTGAGAGGATCCCGCAGTGTTACCTGGGCAGGCGTGGGCAGACACCAGTGCAGACGGTACAGACTACCCGCACACCCGCTTCCGGTTGAAATCCGGGCGTGAAGCCCCTCACCCTGTACACGTCGGGTGTGTACGGCGCTACTATGCGCCGCCTTCCGCAGGAGGTGCCCATGGCACAGACATTGCATCCCAACGTCGCCGGATCCCTCTTCGCCACGGACGGCAAGGCCCGTCCGCTGCAGGACACGCTGATGGCGGTGACCTTCGTCCTCGGCGTGCTGTCCTTCGTCACGTCCTTCTTCCACGGCCTCCACCTGCTCAGCTCGTGGACGGGTCTGGTGGGTCTTGCCGTCGGCATCTACGGCCAGTGGATCTCGGTGACGACTCGGGAGCGATTCGTTCTGATCCTGGGTCTCGGCGCTGCGGGAGTCGGTTTCCTGATCAGCATGGCGAACGGCGGACTGTTCGGCGGACTCATCGGCAGCTGACCGCCGGACGGCATCGTCCACGCCGTCTTTTCGAACACCGCGGACCGTCCTGGTCGCCCGTCCGGCCGGGTTAAGGCCCGTACGCCCAGTCGGGGCGCTCGCACGGCGCAGTAGGCTTCGGCGCGAGAGCCGGAGCCCCTGAACCCATGGGGACACACCAGCCCGAGGAGCGCCCCGACATGAGCCTGACCCTGAGGACCATCAGCCGCGAGCAACATCTGGCGTACATCCAGAGCCTGCCGTCGGCGAGCCACATGCAGGTCCCGGCCTGGGCCGACGTCAAGGCGGAGTGGCGCTCCGAGAACCTGGGCTGGTTCGACGAACGCACCGGCGAGATGGTCGGCGCGGGCCTGGTCCTCTACCGCCAGCTGCCCAAGATCAAGCGCTACCTCGCCTACCTCCCCGAGGGCCCGGTCATCAACTGGTTCGCGCCGAATCTCGACGACTGGATCCAGCCGATGCTGGCGCACCTGAAGCAGCAGGGCGCCTTCTCGGTGAAGATGGGCCCGCCGGTGATCATCCGGCGCTGGAACGCCGAGACCATCAAAAAGGGCATCCAGGACCAGGACGTGAAGCGGCTGCGCGACATGGAGGCCGACTTCATCGAGCCGCGTGCCTTCGAGGTGGCCGACAAGCTGCGCCGCATGGGCTGGCAGCAGGGCGAGGACGGCGGTGCCGGCTTCGGTGACGTGCAGCCGCGCTATGTCTTCCAGGTGCCGCTGGCCAACCGCTCCCTGGAAGAGGTCCACAAGAACTTCAACCAGCTGTGGCGCCGCAACATCAAGAAGGCCGAGAAGGCCGGCGTCGAGGTCGTCCAGGGCGGCTACCAGGACCTGGCCGAGTGGCAGCGGCTCTACGAGATCACCGCGGTGCGTGACCACTTCCGGCCCCGCCCGCTGTCGTACTTCCAGCGCATGTGGACGGCCCTCAACACCGAGGACCCGAACCGGATGCGGCTGTACTTCGCCCGCCACAACGGCGTGAACCTGTCCGCGGCGACGATGCTGATCGTGGGCGGGCACGTCTGGTACTCCTACGGCGCCTCCGACAACATCGGCCGTGAGGTCCGGCCCTCGAACGCGATGCAGTGGCGGATGCTGCGCGACGCCTACGCGCTCGGCGGCACCGTCTACGACCTGCGCGGCATCTCCGACTCACTGGACGAGACGGACCACCTCTTCGGTCTGATCCAGTTCAAGGTCGGCACCGGCGGGCAGGCCGCCGAGTACCTCGGCGAGTGGGACTTCCCGCTGAACAAGCTGCTCCACAAGGCGCTCGACATCTACATGTCGCGCCGCTGAGCCGCGGACGTTTGATTCCATAGGCTTCACAGCGTTCACACCTCTGATACACCGCAGCCACGAGAAAGGGCCAGGGTCCGGCCATGGCGCTCACGCTCTACGTCGACACCGCGCGCTGGCGGGCGCACCACAAGCACGTGCACGAGCAGTTCCCGGGTCTTGTCCCGGTCTGCAAGGGCAACGGCTACGGCTTCGGGCACGAACGGCTGGCCGAGGAGGCCACGCGGCTGGGCGCGGACCTGCTCGCGGTCGGCACGACGTACGAGGCCGCGCGTATCAAGGACTTCTTCGGCGGTGATCTGCTGGTGCTGACGCCGTACCGGCGCGGCGAGGAGCCCGTACCGCTGCCCGACCGGGTGGTGCGCTCGGTGTCGTCGGTCGACGGCGTCTACGGCCTCGTCGGCGCGCGGGTCGTCATCGAGGTGATGTCCTCGATGAAGCGCCACGGCATCAGCGAGCAGGACCTGCCGCAGCTGCACCAGGCGATCGAGAACGTCCGGCTGGAGGGCTTCGCCATCCATCTGCCGCTGGACCGCACCGACGGCTCGGACGCCGTCGAGGAGGTCATCGGCTGGATGGACCGGCTGCGCGCGGCCCGGCTGCCGCTGCACACGATGTTCGTCAGCCACCTCAAGGCCGATGAACTCGCCCGCCTCCAGCAGCAGTTCCCGCAGACCCGGTTCCGCGCCCGCATCGGCACGCGGCTGTGGCTGGGGGACCACGAGGCGACCGAGTACCACGGCGCCGTCCTGGACGTCACGCGCGTGGCCAAGGGCGACCGGTTCGGCTACCGGCAGCAGAAGGCGGCCTCCGACGGCTACCTGGTGGTCGTGGCGGGCGGTACGTCACACGGGGTGGGCCTGGAGGCCCCGAAGGCCCTGCACGGCGTCATGCCGCGCGCCAAGGGCGTCGCCCGGGCCGGCCTCGCCACGGTGAACCGGAACCTTTCTCCGTTCGTCTGGGGCGGCAAGCAGCGCTGGTTCGCCGAGCCGCCGCACATGCAGGTGTCGATCCTCTTCGTCCCCGCGGACGCCCCGGAGCCGAAGGTCGGCGACGAGCTGGTGGCCCATCTGCGGCACACCACCACGCAGTTCGACCGCCTCGTGGACCGCTGAGCCGGTCGAGAACAGCGAGAAGGCCGTACACGCAGCGTGCGTGTACGGCCTCTTTCATGCCTTCCGCCGGACGTTCGCTCAGAGCGAACGGTCCTCGGGGGAGGGCGGGGCGCCCGGCCTGCCCCAGTCCACCTGAGGGCCGTCGAAGTGGGCGGCGTGCCGCGGCGGATGGGCTGCCGCGCCGAGCACGAAGACGTCCTCCGCGCCGTCGAGCACCCCGCCCGAAGGGTCGTCGTCCCCCGACCGGCGCACCACGTCCCGCTCCGGCATGAGGATGTCCCGTACGACGACGGCGCACAGGTAGAGCGTGCCCACCAGGTGCAGCACGATCGACCACTGATAGCCGTGCGTCGGCAGGCCCTTGTGGGCGTCTCCGCTGGTCGTGTACGCGAGATACATCCAGATGCCCAGGAAGTACGCCACCTCGCAGGCCTGCCAGATGAGGAAGTCACGCCACTTGGGCCGGGCGAGGACGGCCAGCGGCACCAGCCACAGGACGTACTGCGGTGAGTAGACCTTGTTGGTGAGGATGAAGGCCGCCACCATCAGGAAGGCCAGCTGGGCGAAGCGCGGCCGGCGCGGCGCGGTGAACGTCAGCGCGGCGATGCCGAGGAAGCACAGCACCACCAGGACCAGGGCAGCGGTGTTCACAAAGCCGGTGCCGGGTGGGTTGCTGGAGTTCTGCGCCCAGATCAGCCAGAACGAGCCGAAGTCGACGCCCCGTTCCTGGCTGAACGTGTAGAACTTCGACCAGCCCTGGAAGGCGAAGAGCATCACCGGCAGGTTCACCACGAGCCAGGCGATCGCCGTGGCGCCCACGGCCTGGGCGTACTCGCGCCACTTACCGGCTCGCCAGCACAGCACGAGCAGCGGGGCGAGCAGGAACACGGGATAGAGCTTGGCGGCCGTGGCGAGGCCCAGGAGGAGGCCGAAGGCGACGGGACGGCTGCGGGACCACATCAGCATCGCCGCGGCCGTGAGCGCCACGGCCAGCAGATCCCAGTTGATGGTCGCGGTGAGCGCCAAAGCAGGCGCCAGGGCCACCAGCAGGCCGTCCCAGGGGCGCCGGCGGTGGGTGCGGACCACGCACACGGCGATGACGGCCGCGCACACCATCAGCATCCCGGCGTTGACGAACCAGTACCACTGCTCCTGGTGCTGGAGGGTGCCGCTGTGCGGGGTCAGCCAGGACGCCACCTCCATGAACACTCCGGTGAGCACCGGGTATTCGAGGTAGTCCATGTCACCCGAGAGCTTGTCGAAGTACGGCACGAGATGATCGGCGAAGCCGCGCCCCTGATAGAGGTGCGGGATGTCCGAGTAGCAGGCGTGCGTGTACTGACTGCTCGCGCCGAAGAACCAGGCGCTGTGGTAGCAGGGCGCCTTCTGCACCAGGCCGAGGGCGAACATGCCGATCGCCACCAGTGCGACAACCCGTACGGGGGTCCACCAGGAGGTCCCGGGCAGGGCGCGCCGCCCCAGGGGTCCGCCGATCAGCTCACTGCCGGCCCGGGCGATCTCGTCCTCACTGGTCGGTCGCACGGGCTCTGCCGTGACGGGCCGCACGGGCTCGGGCTCGTGCCTGCTCGCGGGCGTCATCTCTGCACTGGGCATGGGGCACATCCTGCCGTACCTGCCTAGGAAAGCGCCGAGGGCCGCCGCACCTGGTAGGTGCGGCGGCCCATGTTTCACGTGAAACGGTCGCGGCGGGCGAAAGGGGCGCCAACCGGTCAGGCTCGGCGGCTAACCGTTCTGACCTCCGAAGATGCCTCCGTTGCCGTTGCCATTACCTCGGGTGGTGCCGGCGGTGCCGGTCGTATCCGTGGGGGTGGGGGTCGGAACGGTCCCCCCGTCGGTCCCACCCGTGTCCGTGCCACCGTTGCCGTTGCCGTTGGTGTTGCCGTTGCCGCTGCAGTCGTTGCCCCAGCTCCACTGGCAGGTGTCGCTCGCCGACGGGGACGGAGATGTGGCCGTGGCGCTGGGCGTCGGGCTCGGCGAGGTGCTCGGCGTCGGGCTCGGGGTGATGGTGACGCTCGGGGTCGGGGACGGGGCGCCCGCCTCGTCCTCCACATTGCCGATCGGAGTGGCCTCCGGGAAGGGGAGGTCGTTCTGACTCCTCAGCGCGGCCCTCATGTACTCGGTCCACACCGACGTCGGGATGTCACCACCGTGGATCGACGGGACGCCTGCTGTGCCGTTCATGGACAGCAGCTCGTGGTCCTTCGGGTTCTCACGGAACATCGCCACCGAGGTGGACAGCGTCCGGGTGTAGCCGACGAACCAGGCCGACTTGTTGCTGTCGGTGGTACCGGTCTTGCCCGCCGCCGTACGACCCAGCGCCTTGGCGTTCTGACCCGTACCGTTCTGGATCACGTTCTGCAGGACGTCCGTGACGTTGTTCGCCACGTTGGCCGGGATCGCCGGGGTGACCTGCGGCTTGCTGAAGCCCTGCAGGTCCACGCCGTCCTTCTTCACCTCGGTCACCGAATACGGGTCCGCGTGCTTGCCGGACGCCGCGAAGGTCGCGTACGCGTCGGCCATGCGGATCGCGCTCGGGGTCGAGGTGCCGATGGCGAAGGACGGGTTGAGCGTGGAGAAGCTGTCCTTCAGGATGCCGGACGCCTGGGCGACGTCCCGCACATGCGTCAGCCCCACATCTACACCGAGCTGCACGAACGGCGTGTTGACGGACTGCTCCATCGCCTTACGCAGACTGATATAGCCCCACTTGTAGTGGCTTTCGTTGTTCTGGTAGAAGACCGAGTTGTCCTTGTTGAGGAAGGGCGACCCATCGGGCCTGGTCACCTTGAGGTGATCGTTGCCGTTGTACTTGCTCAGCGGCGAGATGCCCTGTCCGTCGGACTTGTAGGTCCCGTACTCCATGGCCGCGGCCAGCACGAACGGCTTCCATGTCGAACCGACCGGCACACCCGAGGTGTCGGCGTTGTTCGTGAAGTGGCCGTTCTCGTAGCCGTCACCGCCGTAGAGGGCGACGATCGCGCCGTCTTCGGGCTTCACCGACGCCGCACCGAACTGGACGTACTTGTCCAGGTCACGGCGTTTGGGATCGATCCGCTGCTTCTGGATCTTCTTCACGGCCGCGGTCAGCTCGTTGACCTTCTTCTTGTCGAAGGTCGTCCTGATCTGGTAGCCGCCCTGGTCGAACTGTGCCTCCGTGATGTCGGAGTGGGCGAGGACGTACTTCTTCGCCGTGTCGACCAGGTAGCTGATCTGGCCGGTCATGCCCTTGGTCGCCTTGCGGCCCTGGGGAACGGGGTACTTCTTGGTGGCCGTCACGTACTGGGCGTCGGTCAGGTGGTGATCGTTGTGCATCTGCTCGAGGATCCACTTCCAGCGTTCCTGTGAGCGCTGGGTGTTGGCCTTCTGCGTGGCCGTGGGGTCGAGGTCGGCGTTGCCTGCCGGGTCGAAGTACGTCGGGCCCTTGAGCAGCGCCGCGAGCACCGCGCACTCGCTCGGCGTGAGGTCCACCGCGTTCTTGCCGTAGTACGTCTGCGCGGCCGCCTGGATGCCGTAAGCACCTCGTCCGAAGTACGAGGTGTTCAGATAGCCCTGGAGGATCTGCTTCTTTTTGAGCTTCGTCCCCACCTTGATGGAGATGAACATCTCCTTGAACTTACGGGTGAGCGTCTGCTGCTGGCTCAGGTAGGTGTTCTTGACGTACTGCTGGGTGATCGTCGAGCCACCCTGGGTCTGCCCACCCCGCGCCATGTTGACCACGGCTCGCGCGATGCCCATGGGGTCGACGCCCGAGTCCTGGTAGAAGCTCTTGTTCTCGGCCGAGATCACGGCCCACTGCATGGCCTCGGGAATCTGGTCGATGCTGACGTTCTGCCGGTTGACGCCCGTGCCCGTCGCCACCATCTGTTTGCCGTCGGCCCAGTAGTAGACGTTGTTCTGGGACTTGGCCGCGTCGTTCTCGTTGGGGATCGAGACCATCGCGTAGCCCACGCCCACCATGGCCACCAGGCTGCCGACGAAGCCGATGAACAGCCCGGAGGTGAGCTTCCAGGAGGGCACCCAGCGGCGCCATCCGTACTTTTCGGCCCGGGGGTAGTCGATCAACCGCTTCTTGCCGGGTGCGGTCGACGCACGGCCCCTGCCGCGTCCGGGCCCGGCCGGGCCACCGCGCCGGCCGCCCGGACCCTCGGTGTCGGGGCCTCTGCGGCGGCCGCCTCTCTGCGCGGCCCGGCGCGCCTCGGCACGGCCGCCATAGGCGCGCTCTTCACCTCCTGGACCATTGGGACCCGACCCATAGGAACTGGACCCATAGGAGTCGGTTGGGGACTCGGTGGCGCCCCGCGGTGCCGCACGGCGACCGGAGGGTGAGCCGGACTGACCGCGTCGGGCCGCGGCACGTCCGCCTCCCTGCGGCTGCGGCGGTTTGCGACGGTGCTCGCTCATCGAACGATTACTCCTCGGGCAGGCGCACCCGTGCGCGCCTGGAACGGCGGCTGGTTTCCGGTCCCCCCGGAGTACGGATGTGGTCGGTTCGGCATTCACCCGTACTGCACCGGGGACGACGACGCTCCCCGGGCGTCACTTGGTTCCCGGTGGTGTGCATGCCGCACAGACTACGCATCGCCAAAACCCGCCGAGTCCTGATGTTCACCCCAAACCGTGCAACTTGCCTCGTATGAATCGGTGATGTGATCCCGTTCACGACCGTCCCTCTTGTCGCCCGTGGAAGGCCGTTCTATCGTCGTGATGTATCGAGTCGATACATCAGCGCGAGATAAAGAAGCGCTGAGAGGTGCGGAGAGACCCGCGGGAGCGATCAGCGGGACCGAGAGGAGGCGACGATGAGCCGACGTTCCGGCATCCTCGAGTTCGCCGTGCTCGGTCTGCTGCGCGAGTCCCCGATGCACGGCTATGAGCTGCGCAAACGACTCAACACGTCCCTGGGTGTGTTCCGGGCGTTCAGCTACGGAACCCTGTATCCCTGCCTCAAGACGCTGGTCACCAACGGCTGGCTGATCGAGGAACCGGGCAGCACCCACGAGGACGCCCTCGCCGCTCCGCTCGCCGGCCGCCGCGCCAAGATCGTCTACCGGCTGACGGCGGAAGGGAAGGAGCACTTCGAGGACCTGCTCTCGCAGACCGGCCCCGACGCGTATGAGGACGAACATTTCGCCGCACGTTTCGCCTTCTTCGGGCAGACGTCACGCGATGTGCGCATGCGCGTACTGGAGGGCCGTCGCAGCCGTCTGGAGGAGCGTCTGGAGAAGATGCGCTCCTCCCTGGCGCGCACGCGGGAGCGTCTCGACGACTACACACTCGAGCTCCAGCGCCACGGAATGGAGTCCGTGGAGCGCGAAGTGCGCTGGCTGAACGAGCTCATCGAGAGCGAGCGGGCCGGGCGGGACCTGAAGGGTTCCGCGTCCGGGGGATCCGCTCAGCAGGACACCACCACTGGATCGACGGGCGGCCTGCCCCGTCCCGGGGAGAACCCCCGGACGGATCCGCCCGGCGACACCGCCACGTGAGACCCAGTCAGGGCCTCACTCGTACACACAGGGAGCAACCGGAATGGGTTCGGTTCGCGTAGCCATCGTCGGCGTGGGCAACTGCGCCGCGTCGCTGGTGCAGGGAGTCGAGTACTACAAGGACGCCGACCCGGCGTCCAAGGTCCCCGGCCTGATGCACGTGCAGTTCGGTGACTACCACGTCAAGGACGTCGAGTTCGTCGCCGCCTTCGACGTGGACGCCAAGAAGGTCGGCCTCGACCTCGCGGACGCGATCGGCGCCTCCGAGAACAACACCATCAAGATCTGCGACGTGCCCAGCACCGGTGTCACCGTCCAGCGCGGCCACACCCTCGACGGCCTCGGCAAGTACTACCGCCAGACCATCGAGGAGTCCGACGCCGCGCCGGTCGACGTCGTCCAGATCCTGAAGGACAAGCAGGTCGACGTCCTGGTCTGCTACCTGCCGGTCGGCTCCGAGGACGCGGCGAAGTTCTACGCCCAGTGCGCCATCGACGCCAAGGTCGCCTTCGTCAACGCCCTCCCGGTCTTCATCGCCGGCACCAAGGAGTGGGCCGACAAGTTCACCGAGGCCGGTGTGCCGATCGTCGGTGACGACATCAAGTCCCAGGTCGGCGCCACCATCACGCACCGCGTCATGGCGAAGCTGTTCGAGGACCGGGGTGTCATCCTCGACCGCACGATGCAGCTGAACGTCGGCGGCAACATGGACTTCAAGAACATGCTCGAGCGCGAGCGCCTGGAGTCCAAGAAGATCTCCAAGACGCAGGCCGTCACCTCGCAGATCCCCGACCGGGACCTCGGCGAGAAGAACGTCCACATCGGCCCGTCCGACTACGTGGCCTGGCTGGACGACCGCAAGTGGGCCTACGTCCGCCTCGAGGGCCGTGCCTTCGGTGACGTTCCGCTGAACCTGGAGTACAAGCTCGAGGTCTGGGACTCCCCGAACTCCGCGGGTGTCATCATCGACGCCCTGCGCGCCGCGAAGATCGCCAAGGACCGCGGCATCGGCGGCCCGATCCTGTCGGCGTCCTCGTACTTCATGAAGTCCCCGCCGGTCCAGTACTTCGACGACGAGGCCCGCGAGAACGTCGAGAAGTTCATCCGCGGCGAGGTCGAGCGCTAAGTCGCCCCACGGCGACCGCTCGCACCAGAACGCTCCTGCCAGGGCTGTGAAGGTCCCCGGGTTCACGGACCTGGGGACCTTCCGCATGTGTGAGGCTGTGCCCCATGCCCGTCGTCCGTGACCTGCGCGTCCTGTTGCGCCTGCGGTACTTCCGACGCCTGCTGTACATCCGCCTCCTGTCCCAGGGCGCCGACGGCGTCTACCAGGTCGCGCTCGCCGCGTACGTCGTCTTCTCCCCGGAGAAGCAGACCTCGGCCACCGCCATCGCCTCCGCGATGGCGGTCCTGCTGCTCCCCTATTCACTGGTCGGCCCGTTCGCCGGCGTCCTGCTGGACCGCTGGAGGCGCCGACAGGTCTTCGTGTACGGCAATCTCCTGCGCGCCCTGCTGGCCGCGCTCACCGCCGTGCTGATGATCGGCCGTGTACCGGACTGGCTGTTCTACGCCTCAGCGCTGTGCATCACGGCCGTCAACCGCTTCGTCCTCGCCGGACTGTCCGCGTCCCTGCCCCGAGTGGTGGACACCGAGCGTCTGGTGCTCGCCAATTCCCTGTCCCCGACGGCCGGAACACTCGCCGCGACCGCGGGCGGCGGTCTGGCCTTCGCCGTACGGCTCGTGGCCTCGGGCTCCGACGCCGCGGTGGTACTCCTCGGCGCTTTCCTCTACCTGTGCGCCGGCCTCACCGCTCTCACCATGGCGCCCGCGCTCCTCGGCCCCGACCGGCAGCCGAAACGGCCGCGTATGGCCACCGCCCTCGCCGACACGGCACGCGACCTCATCGCGGCTGTCCGCCATCTGACCGCACCGCAGCGCAGGGAGGCCGCTTGGGCACTGGCCGCGATGACCCTGATGCGCTTCTGCTACGGCGCGCTGCTCGTCCTTCTGCTGATGCTGTGCCGCTACGCCCTCTCCACGACGCCCGAGGAGGGACTCCGGCTGCTCGGGCTCGCCCTGGCGCTCTCCGGGGCGGGATTCTTCGCGGCGGCCGTGGTGACGCCGTGGGCGGCGGGACACCTCGGTCCACGACGCTGGATCGCGGTGTGCGCCGGTGCCGCCGCCGTCCTGGAGCCCGCCCTCGGCCTCCCCTTCGCCGCTGGGCCCCTCCTGATCGCCGCCTTCGTTCTGGGCCTGATCACCCAGGGCGCCAAGATCGCCACGGACACCGTCGTCCAGTCCTGCGTCGACGACGCATTCCGCGGGCGAATCTTCTCCGTGTACGACGTGCTCTTCAACGTGGCCTTCGTGGGCGCGGCCGGAGTGGCGGCTCTGATGCTGCCGCCGGACGGTCGCTCGACACTTCTGGTGGCCCTGGTCGCCGTGCTCTACGGCGGGGTCGCGGTGGCCTTGGCGCGCTTCGGGCGCCGCTGAGCCGGAGGTCCGGGAAACGGCGAGGGGCGGTGTTTCACGTGAAACACCGCCCCTTTCGGTTGCTCGACGTCCGGGCGGGCTGTTTCACGTGAAACATCGCCGAGCCCAGCCGATCAGAGATCAGCTCTGCTCGGCCCACCAGTCCTTGAGGGCCGTCACAGCCGCGTCGTACTCCATCGGACCGTTCTCCAGACGCAGCTCCAGCAGGTGCTTGTACGCCTTGCCGATGACAGGGCCGGGACCGACACCCAGGATCTCCATGATCTGGTTGCCGTCGAGATCCGGGCGGATGGCGTCCAGCTCCTCCTGCTCCTGCAGCTGGGCGATGCGCTCCTCCAGGCCGTCGTAGGCCCGGGACAGCGCGGCTGCCTTCCGCTTGTTGCGGGTGGTGCAGTCCGAGCGGGTCAGCTTGTGCAGGCGGTCCAGCAGCGGGCCCGCATCACGGACGTAACGCCGCACCGCCGAGTCCGTCCACTCTCCGGTGCCGTAGCCGTGGAAACGCAGATGAAGTTCGACCAGCCGGGAGACGTCCTTCACCAGCTCGTTGGAGTACTTCAAGGCGAGCATGCGCTTCTTGGTCATCTTCGCGCCGACCACCTCGTGGTGGTGGAACGAGACCCGGCCGTCCTTCTCGAAGCGGCGCGTGCGCGGTTTGCCGATGTCGTGCAGCAGTGCGGCCAGCCGGAGGGTGAGATCGGGACCGTCCTGCTCCAGGGCGATCGCCTGCTCCAGGACGATCAGTGTGTGGTCGTAGACGTCCTTGTGCCGGTGGTGCTCGTCCCGCTCCAGGCGCAGCGCCGGCAGCTCCGGCAGCACATGGGCCGCCAGCCCCGTGTCCACGAGCAGGGACAGTCCCTTGCGCGGGTACGCGGAGAGGATCAGCTTGTTCAGCTCGTCCCGGACCCGCTCGGCGGAGACGATCTCAAGACGTCCGGCCATCTCGGTCATCGCGGTGACGACCTCGGGGGCGACCGTGAAGTCCAGCTGGGCGGCGAACCGCGCGGCCCGCATCATCCGCAGGGGATCGTCCGAGAAGGACTCCTCCGGTGTACCCGGCGTCCGCAGCACCCGGACCGCGAGATCCTCCAGGCCGCCGTGCGGGTCGATGAACTCCTTCTCGGGCAGCGCGACGGCCATCGCGTTGACCGTGAAGTCCCGGCGAACCAGATCCTCCTCGATGGAGTCGCCGTACGACACCTCGGGCTTGCGCGAGGTGCGGTCGTAGGCCTCCGACCGGTAGGTGGTGACCTCGATCTGGTAGCCACCCTTGTGCGCGCCGACGGTGCCGAAGGCGATGCCGACCTCCCAGACCGCGTCCGCCCAGGGACGGACGATCTTCAGTACGTCCTCGGGGCGGGCGTCGGTCGTGAAGTCCAGGTCGTTGCCGAGCCTGCCGAGCAGCGCATCGCGCACCGACCCGCCGACCAGGGCGAGCGAGAAGCCGGCCTCCTGGAATCGGCGGGCGAGATCGTCGGCGACGGGCGCCACCCGCAGCAGCTCGGCGACCGCGCGCTGCTGCGCCTGGCTCAGGGCGGAGGGAGTGTCTTCGTTGGGGTTCGGCACAACAGAAGAGGGTACGTGCCCCGGCGACCAGGGGCGCCCTCCATTTCCTCCCGGGACAGCTCCGACAGGGGCTGCGATCGGCTCCCGGCATACCCACCGCAAGCACGGCTCTCGCGACGTTCGGGAGCTCTGCCCTCGATACTGGATATAGGGGACGGGCCACGGGAGTTCTTCGATCTTGTGAAGGAGACCGCGGCACTTCCCCTCAGCGCGCATCGTTACCATGCGTGGACGCACATTCCGACGACCACTGACGACGACGAGGGACGGGCGAGCGCGTGGCCGAGGCGGCAGACTTCCAGGGGACCAGTGCCTCACCTGCCCGCCGGTGGCTGCGGCGCACCGGCGCGCTGCTCGCGGGGGCGCCCCTGCTGGCCGGGCTGCTGCAGCTGCCCGCCGCGGCGCCCGCCCAGGCCGCCTCCTCCGACACCGTGTCCGTCTCCTTGGACGCGCTCACCCCGAACGCCCCCACGGACGGGGACACGCTGACCGTGTCGGGCACGGTGACCAACAACGGCAAGCAGACGGTCACCGGCGCCCACGTGGGCCTGCGGGTGGGACCCCTGCTGAACACCCGCTCGGCGATCGACGCCGTCGCCCAGCACCCCGACGAGGTGCAAGGCGGCAGCGGCTCCGAGGTCGGCGGCAAGTACGAGGAGAAGTTCGCCAAGCTGTCCCCAGGTGTCGCGGAGCACTTCAGCATCTCGGTCCCCGTGAACAAGCTCGACCTCGGCGACGACGGTGTCTACGAGTTCGGTGTCCTGCTCTCCGGCCAGACCGCCGCGCAGCCCTGGGACAAGGTGCTCGGCGCCCAGCGGACGTTCCTGCCGTGGCAGCCGTCCGAGGCCGGCACCAAGACCAGGACGACGTTCCTGTGGCCGCTGCTCTCGACAGTCCATATGACGGCCAAGACGGGCGCCGGCGAGCTGCAGACGCCTGTGTTCCTCAACGACGACCTGGCCAAGGAGCTGGCGCCCGGCGGCCGGCTGGCCCAGATGGTGAACCTGGGCAAGGACCTCGACGTCACCTGGGTGATCGACCCGGATCTGCTGGCCTCGGTGGACGCCATGGCGACCGGAAACTACCGGCTGCCGGGCGACGGGGACACCACCACGCCCGGCCCGCGCGATCACCAGGCGATCGCCAAGCAGTGGCTGGCGAACCTGCAGAAGGCGGTGGCGGGCAAGGAGGTCGTCGCGCTCCCCTTCGGTGATCCGGACCTGGCGTCCCTCGCGCACAACGGCACCAGCGTCACCGGCTCGCTCAGCCACCTCAAGGACGCCACCGACGTCGCCGCCATCACCGTGAACACCGTGCTCCACGTCACGCCGAGCACCGACTTCGCCTGGCCGGTGGAGGGTGCCGTGGACCCGGCGATCATGAAGGTCGCGACGTCCGCCGGGGCCGACCGCGTGCTCGCCCGCAGCGACAGCCTCCGGGAGACGGCCGGGCTGTCGTACACGCCTTCCGCCGCCCGCCCGGTCGGCGGTGGCACCACCGCGGTGGTCGCCGACGCCCGGCTGTCCACGGCCTTCGAGGGGGATCTGACGAAGGCGGATTCCGCCACCCTCGCCGTGCAGGCGTTCCTGGCCCAGAGCCTCGAGCTGAACGCGCAGACGGACAAGCAGCGCAGCATCGTCGTCACCCCGCAGCGCATGCCCACAGCGAGCCAGGCCCAGGCGATGGCGGCGGCGCTCAAGGCACTCCAGGGCGGGAACTGGTCCCAGTCCCAGGACCTCGGCACGGCGGCCAAGGACAAGCCCGACGCGAATGCCACCACGCGCATCCCGTCGGAATCCGCCTACCCCTCTTCGCTGCGCTCGCGGGAGCTGCCGCGGGCGGCCTTCGAGCAGGTCGCGCGCACCCAGGACAAGCTCGACAGCTTCCAGGTGATCCTCTCCCACCAGTCCCGCGTCGTGACCCCTTTCGGGCGGGCCATAAACCGTGAGATGGCCACGTCGTGGCAGGGCAGGGCCGCGGAGGCGGAGAGCTTCCGGAACGGCGTCGAGGGCTGGCTCGACCACCTGAGCGACCAGGTCAAGCTGATCCAGAAGTCGGAGACCAAGCTCTCCGGCCGCAGCGCCACCATCCCCGTGACCGTCCAGAACAACCTGGTGCAGCCCGTCGGGCATCTGGTCCTGCGTCTCACCTCGAACATGCCGACCCGCTTGAAGATCGGCGGGAAGGCCTACTCCGAGCAGCGGGTGGAGATCTCCGGCGGGCACAGCCAGTCCGTGAAGTTCACCACCTCGGCCAATGCGAACGGCCGCGTCACGGTGGTCGCCCAGCTGTACACCGAGGACGGCGTGAAGTACGGCGACGCCGTCAGCTTCGACGTGAAGGTCACCGAGATCACGCCCACCGTGATGCTGGTCATCGGCGGCGGTGTGCTCCTCCTCGTCCTCGCCGGCTTCCGGATGTACACCCAGCGCAAGCGCGCCGCGGCCCGCCAGGCGGAGGAGGACGGCCCCAGCACGGCGGAGGAGCCCGCCGACGACCCCGGGAACCCCGACGCGCCGGCGGATCGTCTCCCGCAGAAGCCGGAGGAATCCGGGTCCTTGGGCGGGGCAGACGACCCGGAGCACCCGAGTGACCCTGCGCCGGACACCGCACCGGAAAGCACCGACCCGTCCGGGACGGGTGAGAGAGTGGACCGTTGAGCGATGTCGTGGCCGGTGAGCCAGGGACGATGAGGTGGGGTAAGCATGAACGCGCCGTATGACGGTGATCGCGGCCAGGCCGCGGCCGGCTCGGGCTACCCCGGGACGCCGCCCGAGCCGGGTCAGGTACCCCCGCAGCAAGCGGCGGACATGTACCTCCAGGACGCCTACGACCAGGACCCCTTCCGGGCGCACGACCTGGCTGCCCAGGACCCGGTCGCCGAGGCGCTCTACGACCGCGCCGCCCACCCGCCGCCCCCGCCGGGCAGCTATGACCAGCAGCAGCCGCTGTACGGCCCGCCCGCCCAGTCGCCGTACGCGCCCGACCCGCGGGTATGGGCGCAGACGCCGGCGCCGGAGCCGGACCGTGCGGCCCCGCACATGCCCTACGGCGACGATCCGCGCACGACCCAGTTCGTGGGCGTCGACGACCTGGTCACCCACTCGGGCGAGGAGTACCACGAGCCGGACGCCTTCGCGCACCTCTTCAAGGACCAGCAGCACAGCGGCGGCGGACAGGCGCCCACGGGCCCCCCGGGCTTCTCCGCACCGGTCACCGCTCCGGGCGCCGGGTACGGCCCCGTCGGCCCGCAGCCGGCAGCGCACGGCCAGGGCGCCCAGCAGGGCAACCCCTACCCCGAGGCGTCCTACCCGGCCGCCCCGGTGAACCCCGCGCAGCCGCCCGTACCCGCCCCGGCCCAGGCCCCCGGCCCCGCCGGTCCGCACCAGGACGCGGCACCCGTGGCGGCAGCGGCTCCCCTGGCTTCCACGGCCACCGCGGCTCCCGCCGCGGCCGCGAAGAAGGGCGGCAAGGCCGCCGGGCTGCTGAAGTCCAGTGCCGTGATGGCGGCGGGCACGATGGTCTCCCGCCTCACCGGTTTCGTCCGCTCGGCACTGATCGTCTCGGCGCTCGGCCTCGGCTTCCTCGGAGACTCCTTCCAGGTCGCCTACCAGCTGCCGACGATGATCTACATCCTCACCGTCGGCGGTGGCCTCAACTCCGTCTTCGTACCGCAGCTGGTACGGGCGATGAAGGAGGACGACGACGGTGGCGAGGCCTTCGCCAACCGTCTGCTGACCCTGGTGATGGTGGCCCTGGCCGCGCTGACCGGTCTGGCGATGTTCGCGGCACCGCTGCTGGTGCGCATGCTGTCCAACCCGGTCGCCACCAACCCCGCGGCCAACGACGTGGCGGTCACCTTCACCCGCTACTTCCTGCCCTCGATCTTCTTCATGGGCATCCATGTGGTGATGGGCCAGATCCTCAACGCGCGCGGGAAGTTCGGCGCGATGATGTGGACGCCGGTCCTGAACAACATCGTCATCATCGTGACGCTCGGCATGTTCATCTGGGTCTACGGCTCCGCCGCGAACTCCCACATGACGGTCACGAACATCCCGGCGGAGGGACAGCGCCTGCTCGGCGTCGGGGTGCTGCTGGGCCTGGTCGTCCAGGCCCTGGCGATGATCCCCTACCTGCGCGAGACGGGCTTCCGGATCCGGCTGCGGTTCGACTGGAGGGGCCACGGCCTGGGCAAGGCCGCGATGCTCGCCAAGTGGACGGTCCTGTTCGTGCTCGCCAACCAGGCCGGCGCCATGATCGTCACCCAGCTGTCCACGGCGGCCGGCAAGGACGCCGGCGTCGCCGGCACCGGTTTCGCCGCCTACGCCAACGCACAGCTGATCTGGGGCCTGCCGCAGGCCATCATCACGGTGTCGCTGATGGCCGCTCTGCTGCCGCGCATCTCGCGCTCGGCCGCCGAGGGTGACGGCGGCGCGGTGCGCGACGACATCTCCCAGGGCCTGCGGACCACGGCTGTCGCCATCGTCCCGATCGCCTTCGGGTTCCTCGCGCTCGGCATCCCGATGTGCACGCTGATCTTCGGTTCCTCGGGCACCGGCGAGGCCACCAACATGGGCTACATGCTGATGGCCTTCGGCCTCGGCCTGATCCCGTACTCGGTGCAGTACGTCGTCCTGCGCGCGTTCTACGCGTACGAGGACACCCGCACCCCCTTCTACAACACCGTCATCGTCGCCGTGGTGAACGCGGGCGCGTCGGCGCTCTGCTACTTCCTGCTGCCGCCCCGCTGGGCGGTCGCCGGCATGGCCGCCGCATACGGCCTCGCCTACGCGATCGGTGTGGGCGTCGCCTGGCGACGGCTGCGCAAGCGGCTGGGTGGCGATCTGGACGGTGCCCGGGTGCTGCGGACGTACGCGCGTCTGTGCATCGCCTCCGTGCCTGCGGCCCTGCTCAGCGGCGCGGCCTGCTACGGCATCGGGCACACTCTCGGGCAGGGTGTCATCGGGTCCTTCGCCGCGCTGATCGCCGGCGGTGCCGTCCTGCTCGGCGTCTTCTTCGTCGCCGCACGCCGGATGCGGATCGAGGAACTGAACTCGCTCGTGGGCATGGTCCGCGGACGTCTGGGCCGCTGAGGCGGGGGTAGGTGCACAACCATCGTCCGCCGCCGTGTGTCGTGCATAGCGGCAGACTGTGGGCACAATTGGTTTCGGCGTCGGACAGCGTGCAACGGATGGGGAGGCAGGGACGACGGTGGCGGAACGGAGCACGGCTGCCGTCGACGTGGCAGACAACAGCGGTGAGCAGCCGCTGACCGCCAAGGCGGACCAGTCCACGGCCGACGGGGTGGCCAAGAACCCGGAGCGGGACACGGACAGCGACGAGGCACAGGGGGGCGGCGGGACCGAGGGCCCCGGAAAGAAGGCGTCGCCTCCCGAACTGCACAGCGGTCACAAGCTCGCCAGACGCTACCGGTTGGAGGAGTGCGTCACCCGTCTGGACGGATTCAGCAGTTGGCGTGCGGTCGACGAGAAACTCCGTCGTGCCGTCGGCGTGCACGTACTTCCCGCGGACCACGCGCGGGCCCGTTCCGTCCTGGCGGCCTCCCGTTCGTCGGCGCTGCTCGGCGACCCGCGCTTCGTCCAGGTCCTGGACGCCGTCGAGGAGAACGACCTCGTCTACGTCGTGCACGAGTGGCTGCCCGACGCCACCGAGCTGACCACGCTCCTCACGACCGGCCCGTTGGAGCCGCACGACGCCTACCAGATGGTCAGTCAGGTCGCCTCCGCCATGGCCGCCGCGCATCGCGAGGGCCTCGCCCATCTGCGGCTGAACCCGAACGCCGTGCTGCGCGCCTCCACCGGCCAGTGGCGTATCCGGGGCCTCGCCGTGAACGCCGCGCTGCGCGGCGTCAGCTCCGACACCCCGCAGCGCACGGACACCGAGGCGATCGGAGCCCTGCTGTACGCCGCGCTGACCCAGCGCTGGCCGTACGAGAGCGATGCGTACGGTCTGTCTGGCCTCCCCAAGGGCGTGGGCCTGATCGCACCGGACCAGGTGCGGGCCGGTATCCACCGGGGCCTGTCGGAACTGGCCATGCGCGCACTCGCCAACGACGGGGCCACCGCCTCCCGCCACGAGTCTCCGTGCACCACGCCGGAAGAGCTGGTGAAGGCGATCGGCGAGATGCCGCGCATCCGCCCGCCGGAGCCGGCGTTCACGGCCCCGCCCGAGTACCAGCGCACGACCTACCAGCAGGGCACCTACGGCCGCCCGGCGCCCCTGGGCGCCACCCAGCCGATCGCGCCCCCGCCGCCCCCGCTGCAGAGCCGCACCGGCAAGGCCCTGAAGTGGGCCGTGTCGGCCCTCCTCATCGCCGCCCTCGGCCTGGGCAGCTGGCAGCTGGCGGACGCCCTGATGGACCAGAGCGGCAAGTCCGACGACACCAAGAAGAACCAGACGACGGACGACGGTGACAAGGGCGCCACGAAGCCGAAGCCGCAACCCATAAAGATCCAGAACAGCCAGGAGTTCGCCGCCGAAGGCCCCACGCAGAACGCCGGCGCCGAACCCAAGACCTACGACGGCAACCCGTCGACGTACTGGAAGACCAAGAGCTTCGACCAGGGTCCGGCGTTCGCGCCGTACAAGCCGGGCGTCGGCATCGTGTACGACCTCGGCTCGGCGAAGAAGCTCAGCACCGCCACCCTCGACCTGCGCTACGACGGCGACCACACGACGGTCGAGCTGTACGCTGCGGACTCGCTGGCGCCGGCGTCGCTGGATTCCTTGACGAAGATCGGCACCGCCACGACCAGGGGCACCACCGCTACGGTGAACGTCACCAAGTCGGTCAAGACGCAGTACGTTCTCGTCTGGCTGACGGCCGTGCCGAACTCGGGGTACGACTCCACCCTGTACGCCAGCGCCGGCTGGAAGCAGGCAATCGGCGAAGTGAAGTTCACGGGCTGACGTCTCACCCGGACCGGAGGGGGCAGATGGCGGAGGGCGCCGGATACGACGGAGTGAGCGACAAGGAGCTGCTCGCCCGCCATGTGAAAGGTGATCCCGACGCCTTCGGTGAGATCGTTCGGCGGCACCGGGATCGACTCTGGGCGGTCGCTCTGCGCACGCTGGGGGAGCGCGAGGAGGCCGCCGACGCGGTCCAGGACGCCCTGGTGTCGGCCTACCGGGCCGCCCATACCTTCCGGGGCCAGTCGGCTGTCACGACGTGGTTGCACCGGATCACGGTGAACGCCTGCCTGGACCGCGCCCGCAAGGCGGCTTCACGAAAGACCTCACCGGTCGACGACACCGAGCGGCTGGAGCACCTGCTGGAGCCGCACGAGTCGGCCTCGGCTCCGGCCGAGCGCAGCGATGTGCAGCGCCAGCTTTTCGAAGCGCTCGGCACCCTCCCGCACGACCAGCGGGCCGCCCTGGTCCTCGTGGACATGCAGGGCTATCCCGTGGCCGAGGCCGCCCGCATCCTCGATGTGCCGACGGGCACCGTGAAGAGCCGGTGCGCTCGGGGGAGAGCACGGCTGCTGCCGCTGCTCGCTCATCTACGGCCCGAGGGTTTCGCAAGCGGAAAAGAACCCGGCGCGGGACGGAACCGGGTGGAGGGGACATCCGTCCCACCTGCAACGGGGTCTGCGCGCCAGAGCCCCGACGACGCGGGACCGAGCGATTCAGCCGTAGTGAAGGGCGGAGGTGGGCGAGCGTGACTTCCACGACAGACACGACCGGGCACCCGGACGTCGCGGAGATCTCGGACCTCACCGAGGGCCTTCTCCCCCTGGACCGCAGCGCAGAAGTGCGGCGTCATCTGGAGGCCTGTGAGCTGTGCGCGGACGTGCATGCCTCGCTGGAGGAGATCCGGGGACTCCTGGGATCGGTATCGGAAGCGGAGCGCATGCCGGCCGACGTGGCTGGTCGGATCGATGCCGCTCTCGCCGCCGAAGCACTGCTCAGCGCCTCCGCTCCGGGCCCGATCAACGCCCGGGTCACCCGGGGGACCGGACCGGGCCACGAGAGCGGCGGGGACGTCGAGGGTCATGTTTCACGTGAAACATCGATCCCCTCGGACCGGCCCGCGGGTCGCCCGCAAGCTGCGACCGGCCCGGGACGCAAGGGACGTACGCGAGGCCGGCGCCGCACCCGCGTGGTCCTCGGGGCTGTTCTCACCGCGGCCGTCCTAGGAGCCGGCTCGCTGGTTCTGGGGTCGCTCGGCGATCACTCAACCGGCAACCCCACCGCCCACGGAAAGCCGACGCCTTCCGTCGAGTCCTTCTCCGGTGCGAGTGTCCAGAGCCAGGTGAAGGATCTGCTGGCCACCAAGAAGTCACAGCAGGGTTCCGAGAGCGGGCATCCTCGTCCAGGCCTCAAGTCCGGGCAGAACACGCCCGACTCGACCCAGAGTGCGAACACCCTCCTCCAGACGGACGTCGCCGTCCCGGACTGCGTCCGGGCCGCGCTCCACCGGAGCGACGACGTCCTGGGCGCCAAGACCGGAACGTACGAGGGGAAGTCCGCCTATCTCGTCGTGGTACCCGACCCCGACGGTGCCCACGTCACGGCCTACATCGTCGATCAGGCCTGTATCCGGCAACAGCCCGGCACCGCCGGCAAGGTACTGCTGAAGCACTCCTTCCCCCGCTCCTGAGTCTGCTGGACCGTTCCGTCCGTTGCCCCGACGCATGCGTGTGCCCCGACACAGCGGGAATGCGCGCCCCGTAGGATCCGTTGGGTGGGGTGAGAGCTCCGAAAGGCGCTCCCACCGGTCGACTGACGCAGACCAGAGACGAGGAAACAAGCCGTGAGCGACGTCCGTAACGTGATCATCATCGGCTCCGGGCCCGCAGGCTACACGGCGGCGCTCTACACCGCGCGTGCATCGCTGAAGCCTCTGGTGTTCGAGGGCGCCGTCACCGCCGGTGGCGCGTTGATGAACACCACCGAGGTCGAGAACTTCCCGGGCTTCCGCGACGGCATCATGGGCCCCGACCTCATGGACAACATGAGGGCCCAGGCCGAGCGCTTCGGTGCCGAGCTGGTCCCGGACGACATCGTCTCGGTCGACCTGAGCGGTGAGATCAAGACCGTCACCGACACCGCCGGCACGGTCCACCAGGCGAAGGCCGTCATCGTCACCACCGGCTCCCAGCACCGCAAGCTGGGCCTGCCGAACGAGGACGCCCTCTCCGGGCGCGGTGTCTCCTGGTGTGCGACCTGTGACGGGTTCTTCTTCAAGGACCAGGACATCGCCGTGATCGGCGGTGGCGACACCGCGATGGAGGAGGCCACCTTCCTCTCGCGTTTCGCCAAGTCCGTGACGATCGTCCACCGCCGGGACACCCTGCGCGCCTCCAAGGCGATGCAGGAGCGCGCCTTCGGCGACCCGAAGATCAAGTTCGTGTGGGACAGCGAGGTCGCCGAGATCCAGGGCGAGCAGAAGCTCTCCGGCCTGAAGCTGCGCAACGTCAAGACCGGCGAGCTGTCGGAGCTGCCCGTGACCGGTCTGTTCATCGCGATCGGCCACGACCCGCGTACCGAGCTGTTCAAGGGCCAGCTGGACCTGGACGAGGAGGGCTACCTGAAGGTCGCCTCTCCGTCCACCCGCACCAATGTGACCGGTGTCTTCGCCGCCGGTGACGTGGTCGACCACACCTACCGTCAGGCGATCACCGCGGCCGGCACCGGCTGCTCCGCCGCTCTCGACGCCGAGCGCTTCCTCTCCGCCCTCGCGGACGAGGACAAGGCGGAGCCCGAGAAGAGCGCGGCCGTCTGACCTTCCCCTCCCCCTGCCCCCACCGCACGATCAAGTGAAGGAGCCCGCCGTGGCCGACCTGAAGAACGTGACCGACGACACCTTCGAGCAGGACGTCCTCAAGAACGACAAGCCCGTCCTGGTGGACTTCTGGGCCGCCTGGTGCGGTCCGTGCCGCCAGATCGCCCCGTCCCTGGAGGCGATCGCCACCGAGTACGGTGACAAGATCGAGGTCGTCAAGCTGAACATCGACGAGAACCCGGGTACGGCCGCCAAGTACGGCGTCATGTCCATCCCGACGCTGAACGTCTACCAGGCTGGCGAGGTCGCCAAGACGATCGTCGGCGCGAAGCCGAAGGCCGCGATCGTGCGCGACCTCGAAGAGTTCATCGCCGAGTGACGTTTCACGTGAAACACGAATGGGCCAACCCGATCGGGTTGGCCCATTCGCTTTAGAGCGGTCGCAGCGCCGGCTCCTTCTGCACCGCTCCGAGAAGCCTGTCGAGCGCCATCTCCACGTCTTCCTTCCAGGAGAGCGTCGAGCGCAGTTCCAGACGCAGCCGGGGGTATGCGGGGTGCTGTCGCACCGTCTTGAAACCCACAGCCAGAAGATGGTCCGCCGGCAGCAGACAGGCGGGTTCCTTCCAGCGGGCGTCACCGAAGGCCTCGATGGCCTTGAAGCCTCGGCGCAGCAGATCCTTGGCCACCGTCTGCACCAGCACCCGGCCCAGCCCCTGCCCCTGATAGCCGGGCATGACGAACGCCGTGATCAGCTGTACGGCGTCCGGCGAGACGGGACTCGTGGGGAAGGCCGTCGAGCGCGGGACATAAGCAGGAGGGGCGTAGAGCACGAACCCCACCGGCACGTCGTCGACGTACACCACGCGGCCGCACGACCCCCAGTCCAGCAGGACAGCGGAGATCCAGGCCTCCTTCTCCAGCGCGGAGGTGCCCGCCTTTATCGCCGCTTCACCGCTGACGGGGTCCAGCTCCCAGAAGACACACGAGCGACAGCGGGAGGGAAGGTCCTGAAGGTTGTCCAGCGTGAGCGGCACGAGCCGACGCCCCATGAAGGCTGTTCCTCGCTTCCTTCGCCCGCCGCATCACGAGCGGCTGTCAGAGCGCTCCGTTCCTTGAGCAGGCTGCCGACGAATCCGCCGACCGCTCCAAGGCCCAGGCCCGCGCTCACCAGTCCGGTGCGGCTCATCGATCGCATGGCCCCTGTCTCCCCACTCAGAGATGCAGATGCTGCCCCCGTGGATGTGCCATACCCGATCGCATCGTATCCACGATGTGATTCGCTCGATACCGCCTCAAAGCAAAGAGCGAGCCGTGTTCCGGTACAGACCGGACACGACCCGCTCCCTGTACGACCGAGTCAGGCTGGACCGCCTGGCTTCCGATCAGTCGTCCTGTTCTTCCGTCTCGTTCTCCTGCAGCTCCTGCTGCAACACCGGCCGCTCGCCCGGTGCGAGGGTGCTCAGGATCCGCTGCAGATCGTCCACGGAGGCGAACTCGACAGTAATCTTGCCCTTCTTCTGACCGAGGTCGACCTTCACCCGGGTCTCGAACCGGTCCGACAGGCGGGTCGCCAGCTCGTTCAGTGCCGGGGACAGCCGGGAGCCGGCACGCGGGCCCTTGGGGCGCTGGGGCTTCTGGGGCCGCGAGCCCATGAGGGTCACGATCTCCTCGACGGCTCGCACGGACAGCCCCTCGGCCACGATCCGGTGGGCAAGCCGATCCTGCTCCTCGGGGTCTGTCACGGAGAGCAGGGCCCTGGCATGACCGGCGGAGAGGACTCCGGCGGCGACCCGCTTCTGGACCGTCGGCGAGAGCTTCAGCAGACGCAGGGTGTTGGAGACCTGGGGTCGGGAGCGCCCGATCCGGTCGGCCAGCTGGTCGTGCGTGCAGTTGAAGTCCTTCAGCAGCTGGTCATAGGCAGCCGCCTCCTCCAGCGGGTTCAGCTGTGCGCGGTGCAGGTTCTCCAGCAGCGCGTCCAGGAGGAGCTTCTCGTCCTCGGTGGCTCGGACGATCGCCGGAATGGCCTCCAGGCCGGCCTCGCGGCAGGCACGCCAGCGGCGCTCACCCATGATCAGCTCATAGCGAGCGGGCCCCAGCTGCCGTACGACGACGGGCTGCAGGAGACCGACCTCCTTGATGGAGGTGACCAGCTCGTGGAGCGCGTCCTCGTCGAAGATGTCACGCGGCTGGCGGGGGTTGGGCGAGATCGCATCGAGAGGGATCTCGGCGAAGTGCGCGCCCACCGGAGGGGCCGGCGTCTCGGTGACCGGGCTCGCCGGGGGCGCCTCGGTTTCATGTGAAACAGGCGGCAGCGTGGCCACCTTTGCCGCGGCCACCCCGCGGTCGGTCGTCAGGACCGGAACCGCTGCCGGGGAAGTGGAGGCTCCGCCTCCCAGCGCGCCCGGTGCCGGGTTCTTCTCCGTCGGGGCTGCGGGGATCAGTGCGCCGAGCCCTCGGCCCAGCCCCCTCCGTCGCTCGCTCACTGGATCCCCTCCACCATGCTCGGGTCGTTCTGGGCGCCGACGTGGGCCTGGCTCGCGTCGTAGCTGACGCCAACGCCCTTCAGCGCGATTTCTCGGGCCGCCTCAAGATACGAGAGGGCACCGCTCGATCCAGGATCGTAAGTCAGCACCGTCTGCCCGTAACTCGGCGCCTCGGAGATACGGACCGAGCGGGGAATGCTCGTCCGCAGCACCTCGTCGCCGAAGTGGGTGCGCACCTCTTCCGCGACCTGGGAGGCGAGACGCGTCCGGCCGTCGTACATGGTGAGCAGGATGGTCGACACATGCAGCGTGGGGTTGAGGTGCCCCCGCACCAGGTCGACATTGCGCAGCAGCTGGCCCAGACCCTCAAGTGCGTAGTACTCGCACTGGATCGGGATGAGGACCTCCTGGCCTGCCACCAACGCGTTGACCGTCAACAGACCGAGCGAAGGCGGGCAGTCGATGAGGACGTAGTCCAGCGGCTGTTCGTACGCCTGGATCGCGCGCTGCAGCCGGCTCTCCCGGGCTACCAGGGAGACCAACTCGATCTCGGCACCCGCCAGATCGATGGTGGCCGGAGCGCAGAAGAGGCCCTCCACGTCGGGGACCGGCTGGACGACCTCGGCGAGCGGCTTGCTCTCCACCAACACGTCGTAGATCGAAGGAACGTCCGCGTGGTGGTCGATCCCCAGGGCGGTGGACGCGTTGCCCTGCGGGTCGAGGTCGATCACCAGGACACGACCGCCGTGCAGAGCCAGCGAAGCGGCAAGGTTGACCGTTGTCGTCGTCTTGCCCACGCCGCCCTTCTGGTTGGCGACCACGATGACTCGGGTCTGCTCCGGTCGCGGCAGACCTTCGCCGGCGCGGCCGAGAGCCTCTACCGCCAGTTGGGCCGCACGACCGATGGGAGTGTCGTCCATCGGAGGCGGTGTTTCACGTGAAACATCCGCCCCCATCGACTCGGTACGGGGACCGGGGACCGGATCGGTCATCGGTCCCGCGATGTTGGCGTCGGACCGCAAGGATTCACTCTCCTCGACTTCAGGCTCGCAATGAACAGAGCCTCCCATGTCTTCGGGGTCGTGAACCAGTGAGGCCTGGTGTTCTGTGGAGAAATCCACCTCTGTGGACAACTCCGTGCCTCTGGGGAGGGGCGGAACGCCCCGGGAGACAGACTCCTCCTCCAGGGAACCGAGGGGCTTGCGGTCGCGAGGTTCGGCCGCAGCCCGGCCGCGACTGATGATGCCGTGCAGCAGTGAGCGACGTTTCACGTGAAACACGATGCACAGCGGCGACGACCGATTCTTCGCGACACTCCGGCCTGCGTAGGTTTGGCAGCTTGTGTGGAGTACGTTTCGTCGTCAGGACGGGTCAGGGGCGCCCACGCTTGTCCACACGGGCGCCCCCGTATCAGCGGCGCCGACGGACGCGGCCGGCACGGGCCGCCTTCGCCCGCTTCGCCGCGAACCGCACACCGCCGGGGCTCTCACCGACCTCGACCCGGACGACCGTGGACAGCGGGTCCACCACTCCCTCGCCCACATGCAGGATGGATGTCTCCACCGCGCCGAGCTTGCTGAGTGCCGTGGCCGCGGCCTTCAGCTCCTCCTCGGCGGTGTCCCCCTTGAGCGCGAGCATCTCGCCGTAGGGACGCAGCAGCGGGATGCCCCAGGTGGCCAGACGGTCCAGCGGGGCGACGGCACGGGCGGTCACCACATGGACCGGTGGCAACTTCCCCAGCACCTCCTCGGCGCGACCCCGCACCACCGTGACGTGGTTCAGGCCGAGCAGCTCCACGACCTCGGTGAGGAAGTTGGTGCGTCGCAGTAGCGGCTCCAGCAGGGTGATGTTCAGGTCCTCCCGGACCAGGGCCAGCGGGATGCCGGGCAGTCCGGCGCCGGAGCCGACATCGCAGACCGTCACTCCCTCGGGAACGGCCTCGGAGAGCACCGCGCAGTTCAGCAGATGCCGCTCCCACAGGCGGGGCACTTCCCGCGGGCCGATCAGGCCGCGCTGCACGCCCGCCTCGGCGAGCAGCTCCGCGTAGCGGACCGCATCGGCGAAGCGATCACCAAACACTTCCCGCGCCTGTTCGGGCGCGGGGGGAAGCTCCGCTGCCTCCGTCACGGGGACCGTCCTTCCGTACAGCGCCGGCGCTTCGCGCACCGGCCACCAGAACTACCAGGCTGACAAAGTTCGGCCCCGTCTGCTCAACAGACGGGGCCGGTGGAACGTGGGGGCCGATCAGGCGGGCAGCACGACGACGAACCGCTGCGGCTCCTCGCCCTCGGACTCGCTGCGCAGCCCCGCGGCCTTGACCGCGTCATGCACGACCTTGCGCTCGAACGGGGACATCGGCTTGAGCTTCACGGGCTCACCAGTGCTCTTGACCTCGGCGGCGGCCTTCGCACCGATCTCGGAGAGCTCGGCCCGCTTCTTCGCCCGGTAACCCGCGATGTCCAGCATCAGCCGACTGCGGTCGCCGGTCTCCCGGTGCACCGCCAGGCGCGTCAGCTCCTGCAGCGCCTCCAGCACCTCGCCGTCCCGGCCGACCAGCTTCTGCAGATCACGGCCGCCGGTGTCGCTGATGATCGACACGGAGGCGCGGTCGGCCTCGACGTCCATGTCGATGTCGCCGTCGAGGTCGGCGATGTCCAGCAGACCCTCCAGGTAGTCCGCCGCGATCTCACCCTCCTGCTCCAGGCGGGTGAGGGTGTCTGCACCCTCGGCAGCGGCGGAGGTGGTGCCTTCCGTCACGGGATGGGCTCCTTCTTACTTCTTGGACGGGGACTTGGGCCGCTGCGGGCCACCCTTGCGCTGGCCGGACTGGGCCTTGCTGCGGGTGCCGGAGCCGGGCTTCGAGGCCTGCTGGGCAGCGGCGGGCTTGGCGTCCTCGGGCTCGTCGGACTTCTCCAGCGAGGTGGACGAGGTGGTCCCGCCCGCCTGCTTGGGCGCACCGGACTGGCGCTGCGACTTGGACTGGCGCTTGGGCTGCTGGCGCCGCGCCGCGGCGCCGGCAGCGGTGCCGGCCTCAGAGGTGGTCTCCCCACCGTCCGCGGTCTGCGCCTCGGCCTGGGCCACACTCTTCAGCACACTGCCGTCGGCCTGGGCGGCGAGACCGGCCTTGTTCAGGGCGTTGATGAACTTGCGCTCGAACTCGTTACGGTCGCGGCCCTTGGCGACGATCGCCTTGACGATGGTCTTCTCGCTCCGGCGGCGGACCTTGCCGTGGTGCGTGACGTGCTTGGTCAGGCGCTCCAGGTAGGCGGCCTGGGCCTTGGAACCCGGAGTCGGGTTGTTGCGGATGACGTACATCTGCTGGCCCATGGTCCACACGTTGGTGGTCAGCCAGTAGACGAGAACACCGACCGGGAAGTTGATACCGAAGACGGCGAACATGACCGGGAAGACGTACATCAGCATCTTCTGCTGCTGCATGAACGGCGTCTTGACCGTCGTGTCGACGTTCTTCGTCATCAGCTGGCGCTGCGTGTAGAACTGCGAGAACGACATCAGGACGATCATGACCGCGGTCACGACCCGGACGTCGGTCAGCGAGGCGCCCAGCGCCGCGACCTTGTCCGAGCTGTCCATGAACTTCGCGGCCAGCGGAGCGCCGAAGATGTGCGCCTTACGGGCGCTGGCGAGCAGCGGCTCGTTGATGACGCCGATGGTCTTGCCCGTCGCGATGCCGTTGAGCACGTGATACAGGGCGAAGAAGAACGGGGACTGCGCCAGGATGGGAAGGCACGAGGAGAGCGGGTTGGTGCCCGTCTCCTTGTACAGCTTCATCATCTCTTCGGACTGACGCTGCCGGTCGTTCTTGTAGCGCTCCTGGATCTTCTTCATCTCCGGCTGGAGCGTCTGCATCGCGCGCGTCGACTTGATCTGCTTCACGAAGAGCGGGATCAGGCAGATGCGGATCAGGATCACCAGGGACACGATGGACAGGCCCCAGGCCCATCCGGTGTTAGGGCCGAAGATCGCGCCGTACACCTTGTGGAACTGGACGATGACCCAGGAGACGGGCCAGGTGATGAAACTGAAGAGGCTGGCAATCGTGTCCACTAATCATGCTCCTTGGGCATGGGACGAGGTCTCTGCGGCCGGGCTCGGAGGAAGCTCGGAAGGAGACTTTTCAAGCTTCACTTCGGTGGCCGGTTCGGCGGCGGAGGGCCCGCCCTTGCGTGCGCGCCAAGCGTTGCGCAGCATTTCGTGCCACCGCGGACGCTTGCGCGGCGGAACATGGTCCACACCGCCCAGCGACCACGGATTGCACCGGAGGATGCGCCAGGCGGTGAGTGCCGTTCCCTTGACCGCACCGTGCCGGTCGATGGCCGTGTAGCCATAGTGGGAGCACGACGGGTAGTACTTGCACACCGGCCCCAGCAGTGGACTGATCGTCCACTGGTACAGCTTGATCAGAGCCAGCAGCGGGTACTTCATCGCGCGCCCCTTCCCAGCAGCCGCTGAAGGGCGGCATCCAGGTCTCGGGCCAGCTGTGCGTGGTCTGCGTCGCCCGATCCCGGCAGCGCTCGTACGACTACCAGGCTACCGGGGGGAAAGAGGGCGACTCGGTCACGCATCAGATGGCGCAGTCTGCGCTTCACTTTGTTGCGCACGACCGCGCCACCCACGGCCTTGCTCACGACGAAACCCGCACGCGTCGGGGGAGCGCTCTCCCCAGGCGCGTGCGGGTCCGTGGCACCGCTACGAAGGTGGACGACGAGGCTCGGGCGTCCTGCCCGGCGTCCTCGTCGGACCGCGGTCGCGAAGTCCTCGCGCCGCCTCAGCCGGTTCTCGGTGGGCAGCACGATGTCATGACCTGATCGGGATCAGGCGGACAGGCTGGCGCGACCCTTGCTACGGCGGGACGCGAGAATCGCGCGGCCGGCACGGGTACGCATCCGGAGGCGGAAGCCGTGGGTCTTCGCGCGACGACGGTTGTTCGGCTGGAAGGTGCGCTTGCTCACTCGGGGGCTCCAGAAAGAATCGGTAGTGGCGGGGTGCCGTCTTGGCTGTCACCGTGCGCCCACGAGTAGCTCGCTTCACGCCCGAGTGCACCGCTTCCCGATCACCTGACGTGACCTGTGCCCATCGGAGGCAGGCGGCAGCAGCCATCGACAACTCGACCTGGTTACGGTACGCGGGGCTACGCCATCCGGTCAAACCGAGGGTCACGGAGAGACACTATCCACAGGCTGGGGACAACAACTTGAACCGCACCCGCCGCGCTGACTACCGTGGCTGGACTCCGATTCGTTCTTTTGTCCCCCGCCCCGGCGGGTTTGACCCACCGACCACCCGATCTACCCCCCGACCCGTCCCGTGATCACACGTTCGTGGGACCTGTGAGAGAGCGTGCCCTGTGGCTGACGTACCTGCCGATCTTGCCGCAGTGTGGCCACGCGTACTGGAGCAGCTCCTCGGCGAAGGCCGCGGGCAGGGTGTCGAGGTGAAGGACGAGCACTGGATCCGGCGCTGCCAGCCGCTCGCGCTGGTCGCGGACACCGCTCTGCTCGCCGTACCGAACGAATTCGCGAAGGGCGTACTGGAGGGCCGTCTCGCGCCGATCGTCAGCGAGACGCTGAGCCGCGAGTGCGGCCGCCCCATCCGCATCGCGATCACCGTGGACGACTCCGCGGGCGAGCCGCCCGCCCCCGCCGCACCGGTGCAGCAGACGCCGCCCAAGCCGCGCTACGAGGAGCCGGAGCTGCCGTCCGCGCCGTACGAGGGCTACGGCCGCCACCGCGCCGCCGAGCAGCCGCCGGCCGAGCAGCAGCCCCGCGCCGACCATCCCCCCGCCGGCCGCGGCGACCAGCTCCCCGTCGTGCGCCCGGCGTATCCCTCCGAGTACCAGCGCCGCGAACCCGGCGCCTGGCCGCGCCCCCCGCAGGACGAGTACAGCTGGCAGCAGCCGCGGCTCGGCTTCCCCGAGCGCGACCCGTACGCCTCGCCGTCGTCCCAGGACCCCTACGGCTCCGGCCCGGACACCTACGGCCCGCCGTCTTCGGACTACCGCTCGCCGGGCAGGGACCGGCCGTCGTACGAGCAGCAGCGTGGCGAGTACGACAGCCCGCGCGCGGACTACGACCCCGCGCGCCCCGACTATGACTCCGCGCGCCCCGAGTACGAGCCGTCACGCGCCGAGTACGACCAGCGCGACCCCGTCCGCCGTGAGCTGCCCGAGCAGCCGCCGGCCGGCGGCCCGGCACACCGCGGCGGCCCCGGCCGCCCGGACCTGCCCGCGACCGGTGCTCCCGGTCCGCTGGCCGCACAGCCGGCACCGGCGAGCGGTCCCGGCGAGCCGACCGCGCGGCTGAACCCGAAGTACCTCTTCGACACGTTCGTCATCGGCGCCTCCAACCGGTTCGCGCACGCTGCCGCGGTCGCCGTCGCCGAGGCTCCGGCGAAGGCCTACAACCCCCTGTTCATCTACGGGGAGTCGGGACTCGGCAAGACGCACCTCCTGCACGCGATCGGGCACTACGCGCGGAGCCTCTACCCGGGCACGCGCGTGCGGTACGTCAGCTCGGAGGAGTTCACCAACGAGTTCATCAACTCCATCCGCGACGGCAAGGGCGACAGCTTCCGCAAGCGCTACCGCGAGATGGACATCCTGCTCGTCGACGACATCCAGTTCCTCGCGGACAAGGAGTCGACGCAGGAGGAGTTCTTCCACACCTTCAACACGCTCCACAACGCCAACAAGCAGATCGTGCTCTCCTCCGACCGGCCGCCCAAGCAGCTGGTCACGCTGGAGGACCGGCTGCGGAACCGTTTCGAGTGGGGTCTGATCACCGACGTCCAGCCGCCCGAGCTGGAGACGCGCATCGCGATTCTGCGCAAGAAGGCGGTGCAGGAGCAGCTGAACGCCCCGCCGGAGGTGCTGGAGTTCATCGCGTCCCGGATCTCGCGGAACATCCGTGAGCTGGAGGGCGCGCTGATCCGGGTGACGGCGTTCGCCTCGCTCAACCGGCAGCCGGTCGACCTCGGCCTGACCGAGATCGTCCTGAAGGACCTGATCCCCGGCGGCGAGGACAGCGCTCCCGAGATCACGGCCACGGCGATCATGGGAGCGACCGCGGACTACTTCGGGCTGACCGTGGAGGACCTGTGCGGCACCTCGCGCGGGCGGGCGCTGGTCACCGCGCGGCAGATCGCCATGTACCTGTGCCGTGAGCTCACGGATCTGTCGCTGCCGAAGATCGGGGCGCAGTTCGGTGGGCGGGACCACACGACCGTGATGCACGCCGACCGCAAGATCCGGGCGCTGATGGCGGAGCGGCGGTCGATCTACAACCAGGTGACCGAGCTGACCAACCGGATCAAGAACGGCTGACGTGCAGCTGCCGTACGGCTGACGCCGGTCCTGCGCCGGTGCCGAAGGGCGCCCTGGGATACCGCATCCCGGGGCGCCCTTCGGCATGGCCACCCGTGTCCCGATGAGCCTCCGCGGCTACGACCGCCGCTGCCGTGCGGACGTCGCCCAGCGCCCTCGGTTCCGCCCCAGCGCCCCAGGCCTCGGCCCAGCGCCCCAGCACCCTCGGTCCAGCGCCCCAGCACCCTCGCCCGAGCGCACCACCGCCACGCCGCACCGCCCTCCGCACCCCCTCCGCACCGCCTTCCGCACCATGAGCGAGGGGCTCGCGGGCGGTGAGGGCGTTCCTCGTCCGCCACCGGGTGTTCGATTTTCTGCCGGGTTACGGCCACTCTCCACAGATTCGGTGACTTTCTTCCGTCCACACACTGGGGACTGCCGAGTTGTCCCGAACTGCGTCCACAGGGAACCTGTTCATCCAGCGTTCGCCCAGCTCAGCACCCTGTGGAATCGTGGACGAACGATCTCCACAGACTGTGGACAAGGAAAGGATCCACAGGCTGTGCACGAAGTTGTCCACCGGCGACCCACAGGCTCGCGCCGGTTGTCCCCAGCGATCCCCAGCTTCTCCACATGGCTGTCCACTGTTCGGCAACGCGACGCACCCGCTCACCGCGTCGAGTGAAAGCCGTCACACGAAGGTGCCGGATTGGGGTGTGGGAAACGTGGGTAAACCTGGGGACGCAGCTGGGGAGAACTGCCCTCAGGCTGTGGGCGGTGTGTGCAGAACTTTCTGTTCTCCACAGACACCCCCGGTTGTCCACCGCCTTCACCCACAGGCCCGGTGGACAAAATCCTGGCCCTGAGCTGGGCAAACGTGGTTATCCACGGTATCCACAGGCCCTACTACTACTCCCAACTAGAGAGAGCTCGGGAATCGTTTGGAAGCGGGGCCTGTGCACAACTCGCTGTCTCGCGCCCGGCTGCCCCTCGGAGCGACTTGACCCCGACAGGCACCTACTGTCAGTGCGGTGCGTCAGACTGGTCCCCGGTGTCCTGCCCTCCGCAGTGGGCGGTGACACCGAGTCGGAGGACTCAGTAGCAACAGCAGGAGGCGGCTTACGGTGAAGATCCGGGTGGAACGCGACGTACTCGCGGAGGCAGTGGCGTGGGCGGCACGCAGCCTCCCGGCCCGTCCGCCGGCGCCTGTCCTCGCCGGCCTCCTCCTCAAGGCCGAGGACGGCCAGCTGAGCCTGTCGAGCTTCGACTACGAGGTCTCCGCACGCGTCTCCGTGGACGCCGAGGTCGAGGAGGACGGCACCGTCCTCGTCTCCGGCCGGCTGCTCGCCGACATCTCCCGCGCGCTCCCCAACCGGCCGGTGGAGATTTCCACAGACGGTGTACGGGCGACCGTGGTCTGTGGATCCTCCCGGTTCACCCTGCACACCCTGCCTGTGGAGGAGTACCCGGCGCTGCCGCAGATGCCGAACGCCACCGGCACCGTCCCCGGCGAGGTCTTCGCGGCCGCCGTCTCCCAGGTGGCCATCGCCGCCGGCCGTGACGACACGCTGCCCGTCCTCACCGGCGTGCGCATCGAGATCGAGGGCGACACGGTCACCCTGGCCTCCACCGACCGCTACCGCTTCGCCGTCCGCGAGTTCCTGTGGAAGCCGGAGAACCCGGACGCCTCCGCGGTCGCCCTGGTCCCGGCCAAGACGCTGCTGGACACCGCCAAGTCGCTCGGCGCCGGTGACAGCGTGACGCTGGCGCTGTCCGGGTCGGGTGCGGGCGAGGGGCTGATCGGTTTCGAGGGCGCGGGACGTCGTACGACCACCCGGCTGCTCGAGGGCGACCTGCCGAAGTACCGCACGCTGTTCCCGACCGAGTTCAACTCCGTCGCCGTGATCGAGACCGCGCCCTTCGTGGAGGCCGTCAAGCGTGTGGCGCTGGTGGCCGAGCGGAACACCCCCGTGCGGCTGAGCTTCGAGCAGGGCGTGCTGATCCTGGAGGCCGGCTCCAGCGACGACGCACAGGCTGTGGAAAGGGTCGACGCCCAGCTGGAGGGCGACGACATCTCGATCGCCTTCAACCCGACGTTCCTGCTGGACGGCCTGAGCGCGATCGACTCGCCGGTGGCCCAGCTGTCGTTCACGACGTCCACGAAGCCGGCGCTGCTCAGCGGGAAGCCGGCGGTGGACGCCGAGGCCGACGACGCGTACAAGTACCTGATCATGCCGGTGCGGCTCAGCGGCTGATCGTTTTCCACAGCTGTGCACGGTGCCGGGCGCCCCTTGTGGATGCCCGGCGCTGTCCGGTACCGGCCTCGGCACCCGTGTCGGCCGGGGCCGGGGCGCTTGCCGCACGACTGCCCGCAGCCGCGTCGGCGTATCGAGAAGCCGCAGGTCAGAGGCCTAACGCATGAGCGCGTAGGCCCACAGCTGTGCAGGCGAGGGCGGGTTTAGGCTCGCCTTCGGCACCTCGTGCCTCTCCCGCCACACAGCGACCTAAGGAACACAACTGATGGAGCTCGGTCTCGTCGGCCTCGGCAAGATGGGCGGCAACATGCGCGAGCGGATCCGCCGCGCGGGCCACACCGTCCTCGGATACGACCGCAACGCGGACCTCGCGGATGTCCACAGCCTGGAAGAGCTTGTGGGCAAGCTCAGCGGCCCGCGCGTGGTCTGGGTGATGGTCCCGGCCGGCGAGCCCACCCAGTCGACCATCGATCAGCTCGCCGAGCTGCTGGAGCCCGGCGACGTGGTCGTGGACGGCGGCAACTCCCGCTGGACGGACGACGAGAGGCACGCCGAGGAGCTGGCGGCCAAGGGCATAGGTTTCGTCGACTGCGGTGTCTCCGGCGGCGTCTGGGGCCTGGAGAACGGGTACGCGCTGATGTACGGCGGCGACGCCGAGAACGTCGCCAAGGTGCAGCCGGTCTTCGACGCGCTGAAGCCGGAGGGCGACTTCGGCGCGGTGCACGCCGGCAAGGTCGGTGCGGGCCACTTCGCGAAGATGGTCCACAACGGCATCGAGTACGCGATGATGCAGGCCTACGCCGAGGGCTGGGAGCTGCTGGAGAAGGTCGACTCCGTGGAGAACGTCCGCGAGGTCTTCCGGTCCTGGCAGGAGGGCACGGTCATCCGCTCCTGGCTGCTCGACCTCGCGGTCAACGCGCTGGACGACGACGAGCACCTGGAGGGCCTGCGCGGTTATGCACAGGACTCCGGTGAGGGACGCTGGACTGTGGAGGCCGCGATCGACAACGCGGTGCCGCTGCCGGCGATCACCGCGTCGCTGTTCGCGCGGTTCGCCTCCCGGCAGGAGGACTCGCCGCAGATGAAGATGATCGCCGCGCTGCGCAACCAGTTCGGCGGCCACGCCGTGGAGAAGAAGCAGCCGTAGCGAAGACGTAGTCCACACGGGGGCCCGGCCCGTCCACAGGCCGCCCCCGTGATCCACAGCCCATCAGCACTCTGGGGAAGGCCGGCGAAACGACCATGCACGTCACGCATCTCTCGCTGGCCGACTTCCGCTCGTACACCCGGGCCGAGGTGCCGCTCGACCCGGGCGTCACCGCCTTCGTCGGCCCCAACGGGCAGGGCAAGACCAACCTGGTGGAGGCGGTCGGATACCTCGCCACCCTCGGCAGCCACCGGGTCGCCTCCGACGCCCCTCTCGTCCGCATGGGCGCCGAGCGGGCCGTCATCCGGGCGCAGGTCCGGCAGGGGGACCGGCAGCAGCTGGTCGAGCTGGAGCTGAACCCCGGCCGGGCCAACCGCGCCCGCATCAACCGGTCCTCGCAGGTCAGGCCGAGGGACGTGCTGGGGATCGTACGGACCGTGCTGTTCGCGCCCGAGGATCTCGCGCTGGTCAAGGGAGATCCCGGGGAGCGGCGGCGGTTCCTCGACGAGCTGGTCACGGCCCGGTCGCCGCGCATGGCCGGTGTGCGTTCCGACTACGAGCGCGTCCTCAAGCAGCGCAACACGCTCCTCAAGACGGCGGCTCTGGCGCGCCGGCACGGCGGGCGGTCCATGGATCTGTCCACGCTCGACGTGTGGGACCAGCACCTCGCGCGCGCGGGCGCCGAGCTGCTCGCGCAGCGGCTGGACCTGATCGCCGCGCTGCAGCCGCTGGCCGACAAGGCGTACGAGCAGCTGGCCCCGGGCGGTGGGCCGCTGGCGCTGGAGTACAAGCCGTCCGCGCCGGGCGAGGCCCACGGGCGCGAGGATCTCTACGCCCAGCTGATGGCGGCTCTCGCGGAGGCGCGCAAGCAGGAGATCGAGCGCGGGGTCACCCTCGTGGGGCCGCACCGGGACGACGTGGTCCTCAAGCTCGGTCAGCTGCCGGCCAAGGGATACGCCTCGCACGGCGAGTCGTGGTCCTACGCGCTCGCCCTGCGGCTGGCCTCCTACGACCTGCTGCGGGCCGAGGGCAACGAGCCGGTGCTGGTCCTGGACGACGTCTTCGCCGAGCTGGACGGGCGCCGCCGCGAGCGGCTGGCCGAGCTGGTCGCGCCCGGCGAGCAGGTGCTGGTCACCGCCGCCGTGGACGACGACGTCCCGCAGGTACTGGCCGGGGCGCGGTACACCGTGTCCGGCGGGACGGTGGAGCGCGTATGAGCACCGACGAACCCGCCCCCGGGAAAGCTCCCGGGGAACCCGCCCCCGGGAAGGCTTCCGGGAAGGCTCCGGAGCCCTCCGGTGTCGACCTCGCGCGCGTGGCGTTGCGCGCGGCGAAGGAGCAGGCACGCGCGCGTGGCGACGCGGCGCGGCAGAAGAAGCAGGCGCGGCGGGGCGGTGGTCTGCGCTCCGGCGCGCGCGCCGACGGGCGTGATCCCATGGCGCTGGGCGCCGCGATCAACCGGCTGCTGACCGAGCGCGGCTGGGAGACCCCGGCGGCGGTGGGCGGTGTGATGGGCCGCTGGCCGCAGATCGTCGGCGAGGACCTGGCCAAGCACTGTGTGCCGCAGCGCTACGACGAGGACGAGCGCGTGCTGGTCGTCCAGTGCGACTCGACGGCCTGGGCCACCCAGCTGCGCCACCTCGCGCCCGCGCTGGTCGCCCGCCTGAACGAGGATCTGGGGCACGGCACCGTACGGATGATCAAGGTGCTCAATCCGGGCGGTCCGGCCCGGCGTTTCGGCCCGCTGCGGGCTCCGGGGAGCTCCGGACCCGGCGATACGTACGGGTGACGTACCTCACGTCGAGGGGCGGGCCCGTGCCGTCGGCAGGGCGCCGTATCACAGGTGTGGAGAGCCGCCGTGGCACCGGTGGACCGCCTTCTGACCCCCCAGTAGCCAAGGGTTGACGGCTCGAAGCGCTGAGTGCCGCTGTGAGCCCCTTGGAGCCCCCATCCGTATATCGGGACCCGGCAGAGGCCGGTTCAGGGCGGCACATGGGGACTCAGGTACCGGCAAACCCCCATCGATGTCAGAGCTACCGGTAGACTGGAAGACAATCCCGCCCCACTGTGGGGACCGCCCGGGAAAAGCTGAGCAACGCTGATCAAGGCTTACCAACGCAACATGCCGCAGCCGCTCCGGCAACCCCGCCGACGAGCCCGGCTCGTGCTGTGCCAGAAAGGGCGCTTCGTGGCCGATTCCGGCAACCCCAACGAGAACATCCCGTCCACCGACGCCGGCGTGAACGGCGAGCCCGCCGAGGCTCCCGTGTCCGGCGAGGCCGCAGATTCTGGCGCAGCCTCCGCCTCCTACGACGCCAGCGCCATCACCGTGCTCGAAGGGCTGGACGCGGTCCGCAAGCGGCCCGGCATGTACATCGGTTCCACGGGCGAGCGCGGTCTGCACCACCTGGTGTACGAGGTCGTCGACAACTCGGTCGACGAGGCGCTGGCCGGGTACGCCGACACGATCGACGTCACGATCCTCGCCGACGGCGGTGTCCGGGTCGTCGACAACGGCCGTGGCATCCCGGTGGGCATCGTGCCCTCCGAGGGCAAGCCGGCCGTCGAGGTCGTGCTGACCGTGCTGCACGCGGGCGGCAAGTTCGGCGGCGGCGGTTACGCCGTCTCCGGCGGTCTGCACGGTGTGGGTGTGTCCGTCGTGAACGCGCTGTCCACGAAGGTCGCCGTCGAGATCAGGACCGACGGCCACCGCTGGACGCAGGACTACAAGCTCGGCGTCCCGACGGCCCCGCTCGACCAGCACGAGGCCACGGAGGAGACCGGCACCTCGGTCACCTTCTGGGCCGACCCCGACATCTTCGAGACCACCGAGTACTCCTTCGAGACGCTGTCGCGGCGTTTCCAGGAGATGGCGTTCCTCAACAAGGGTTTGACGATCAAACTCACCGACGAGCGCGAGTCGGCGAAGGCGACCAGCGGTGCGGACGAGGCGGGCGCGGACGAGAAGGCCGAGGTCAAGTCGGTCGCCTACCACTACGAGGGCGGCATCGTCGACTTCGTGAAGTACCTCAACTCCCGCAAGGGGGAGGTCGTTCACCCGACGGTGATCGACCTGGAGGCCGAGGACAAGGACAAGAGCCTGTCCCTCGAGGTCGCCATGCAGTGGAACAGCGGCTACAGCGAGGGCGTGTACTCGTTCGCCAACATCATCCACACCCATGAGGGCGGCACGCACGAAGAGGGCTTCCGCGCGGCCCTCACCAGCCTGATCAACAAGTACGCGCGCGACAAGAAGCTGTTGCGCGAGAGGGACGACAACCTCACCGGTGACGACATCCGCGAGGGTCTGACCGCGATCATCTCGGTCAAGCTCAGCGAGCCGCAGTTCGAGGGCCAGACGAAGACCAAGCTGGGCAACACGGAGGCCAAGACCTTCGTGCAGAAGGCGGTCTACGAGCACCTCAACGACTGGCTGGACCGCAACCCGGTCGAGGCCGCGGACATCATCCGCAAGGGCATCCAGGCGGCCACCGCGCGCGTCGCGGCCCGCAAGGCCCGCGACCTGACGCGTCGTAAGGGCCTGCTGGAGTCGGCGTCCCTGCCGGGCAAGCTGTCCGACTGCCAGTCGAACGACCCCACCAAGTGCGAGATCTTCATCGTCGAGGGTGACTCCGCCGGCGGCTCGGCCAAGTCCGGCCGCAACCCGCAGTACCAGGCGATCCTCCCGATCCGCGGCAAGATCCTCAACGTCGAGAAGGCCAGGATCGACAAGATCCTGCAGAACCAGGAGATCCAGGCGCTGATCTCCGCCTTCGGCACGGGTGTGCACGAGGACTTCGACATCGAGAAGCTCCGCTATCACAAGATCATCCTGATGGCGGACGCCGACGTCGACGGCCAGCACATCAGCACCCTGCTGCTGACCTTCCTGTTCCGCTTCATGCGGCCGCTGGTCGAGGCCGGGCACGTGTACCTGTCGCGTCCTCCGCTGTACAAGATCAAGTGGGGCCGGGACGACATCGAGTACGCGTACTCCGACCGCGAGCGCGACGCCCTGATCGAGATGGGCCGCCAGCGCGGCAAGCGCGTCCGCGAGGACTCGATCCAGCGCTTCAAGGGCCTCGGCGAGATGAACGCCGAGGAGCTGCGCGTGACCACGATGGACCAGGAGCACCGGGTCCTCGGCCAGGTCACCCTGGACGACGCGGCCCAGGCCGACGACCTGTTCTCGGTCCTGATGGGCGAGGACGTCGAGGCCCGTCGCCAGTTCATCCAGCGCAACGCCAAGGACGTCCGGTTCCTCGACATCTGAGTCGGTCTCAGCTGACCGCACCAGGAAGGATCTTCACCAGCAATGGCCGACGAGAACACTCCGCAGAACCCCGAGACCGAGGACGGCGAGATCACCCTGCGTGTCGAGCCCGTCGGGCTCGAGACGGAGATGCAGCGCTCGTACCTGGACTACGCGATGTCCGTCATCGTGTCCCGTGCGCTGCCCGACGTCCGGGACGGCCTCAAGCCCGTCCACCGGCGCGTGCTGTACGCGATGTACGACGGCGGCTACCGCCCCGAGCGCGGCTTCTACAAGTGCGCCCGTGTCGTCGGTGACGTCATGGGCAACTACCACCCGCACGGCGACTCCTCGATCTACGACGCCCTGGTGCGCCTCGCGCAGCCGTGGTCGATGCGGATGCCGCTGGTGGACTCCAACGGCAACTTCGGCTCCCCGGGCAACGACCCGGCGGCCGCCATGCGGTACACCGAGTGCAAGATGGCGCCGCTGTCGATGGAGATGGTCCGCGACATCGACGAGGAGACCGTCGACTTCACGGACAACTACGACGGCCGCTCCCAGGAGCCGACCGTCCTGCCGGCCCGCTTCCCGAACCTGCTGATCAACGGCTCGGCCGGTATCGCGGTCGGCATGGCGACCAACATCCCGCCGCACAACCTGCGCGAGGTCGCGGCCGGCGCCCAGTGGTACCTGGAGAACCCGGACGTCTCGCACGAGGAGCTGCTGGACGCGCTCATGGAGCGCATCAAGGGCCCCGACTTCCCGACCGGTGCCCTGGTGGTGGGCCGCAAGGGCATCGAGGAGGCGTACCGTACCGGGCGCGGCTCCATCACGATGCGCGCGGTGGTCGAGGTGGAGGAGATCCAGGGCCGGCAGTGCCTGGTGGTCACCGAGCTGCCGTACCAGGTCAACCCGGACAACCTGGCGCAGAAGATCGCCGACCTGGTCAAGGACGGCAAGATCGGCGGCATCGCGGACGTCCGCGACGAGACGTCGTCCCGCACCGGCCAGCGCCTCGTCATCGTCCTGAAGCGGGACGCGGTCGCCAAGGTCGTGCTGAACAACCTGTACAAGCACACCGACCTGCAGACGAACTTCGGCGCCAACATGCTGGCGCTGGTCGACGGCGTGCCGCGCACGCTCTCCCTGGACGCGTTCATCCGCCACTGGGTGACGCACCAGATCGAGGTCGTCGTCCGCCGTACGCGCTTCCGGCTGCGCAAGGCCGAGGAGCGCGCGCACATCCTGCGCGGCCTGCTGAAGGCCCTGGACGCGATCGACGAGGTCATCGCGCTGATCCGGCGCAGCGAGACCGTCGAGGTCGCGCGCACCGGCCTGATGGGCCTCCTGGAGATCGACGAGATCCAGGCCAACGCGATCCTTGAGATGCAGCTGCGGCGCCTGGCGGCCCTGGAGCGGCAGAAGATCGTCCAGGAGCACGACGAACTCCAGGCGAAGATCAGCGAGTACAACGCGATCCTCGCCTCCCCGGTCCGCCAGCGCGGGATCGTCAGCGAGGAGCTGGCCGCGATCGTCGAGAAGTACGGCGACGACCGCCAGACCAAGCTGATCCCGTACGAGGGCGACATGTCCATCGAGGACCTGATCGCCGAGGAGGACATCGTCGTCACGGTCACGCGCGGCGGTTACGTCAAGCGGACCAAGACGGACGACTACCGGGCGCAGAAGCGCGGCGGCAAGGGCGTGCGCGGCACGAAGCTGAAGGAAGACGACATCGTCGACCACTTCTTCGTCTCCACGACCCACCACTGGCTGCTGTTCTTCACCAACAAGGGCCGGGTGTACCGGGCGAAGGCGTACGAGCTGCCCGAGGCCGGCCGGGACGCGCGCGGCCAGCACGTGGCCAACCTGCTGGCCTTCCAGCCGGACGAGGCGATCGCCGAGATCCTGGCGATCCGCGACTACGAGGCGACGCCGTACCTGGTGCTGGCCACCAAGTCCGGTCTGGTCAAGAAGACGCCTCTGAAGGATTACGATTCGCCTCGCTCCGGCGGTGTGATCGCGATCAACCTGCGCGAGCGCGAGGACGGAACGGACGACGAACTGATCGGTGCCGAACTTGTCTCGGCCGACGACGATCTGCTTCTGATCAGCAAGAAGGCACAGTCGATCAGGTTCACCGCCTCGGACGACACCCTGCGCCCGATGGGCCGCGCCACCTCCGGCGTGAAGGGGATGAGTTTCCGTGAAGGCGATGAACTTCTGTCGATGAATGTTGTTCGACCGGGTACGTTCGTGTTCACTGCCACCGACGGTGGGTACGCGAAGCGGACCGCCGTCGACGAGTACCGCGTCCAGGGCCGCGGCGGCCTCGGCATCAAGGCCGCCAAGATCGTGGAGGACCGCGGTTCGCTCGTCGGCGCGCTGATCGTCGAGGAGAGTGACGAGATCCTCGCGATCACCCTCTCCGGCGGTGTGATTCGCACGCGAGTCAGCGGGGTCAGGGAGACGGGCCGTGACACCATGGGCGTCCAACTGATCAACCTGGGCAAGCGCGATGCCGTGGTCGGTATCGCACGTAACGCCGAGGCGGGGCGCGAGGCGGAGGAGGTCGACGGCGGGGACGTCGTCGACGAGGCCGCCGAGGACGCCGCGACCACCGGCACGGACGAGGGTGAGGCGCCCTCGGCCGAGTAGGCACGAGGAGTGAGTCATCGTGAGCGGAGCCACGGGCGCCGGATCGGCCGGTACCCCCACGGGTACGGAGACGGACGGCGGCGGCCGTGGCTCCGCCGCGAACGGGACGGGTGCGGGGAGCGTGACCGACCCGCACACGACCAACCTGAAGCCGGTGAAGGTGTCCGGGACGGACTCCGCCGGCACGTCTGGATCCCAGGGGGGCACTGTGACGGACACCCGAGGCCCGGCCGCGGCCGGCGCGGCCCAGCAGCCGCCCTCCCCGCTGCCCGGTGAGCGGCGCCCGGAGCAGCCCGCCGGTCCGTACCACCCGCCGCAGGCCTACCCGGCACAGGCGCCCGCCGGGGCCGTGCGCCGTCCCCGCACGGGTGCGCGCACGGCGCCGCGCACCCGCAAGGCCCGGCTGCGGGTGGCCAAGGCCGACCCGTGGTCGGTGATGAAGGTCAGCTTCCTGCTCTCCATCGCGCTCGGCATCTGCACGATCGTCGCGTCGGCGGTGCTGTGGATGGTCATGGACGCGATGGGCGTGTTCTCGACGGTGGGCGGCACCATCTCGGAGGCGACCGGCTCGAACGAGGCGAACGGCTTCGACCTGCAGGCGTTCCTGTCGCTCCCCCACGTCCTGACGTTCACGACGATCATCGCGGTCATCGACGTGGTCCTGGCCACGGCGCTCGCGACGCTCGGCGCGTTCATCTACAACCTCTCCGCGGGCTTCGTGGGCGGCGTCGAGCTGACCCTGGCGGAGGACGAGTGACCGCCTGCGGGTCCCTGACCTGACAGTCCCCGGACAACCGATTTTGGGACTGACGTGGTCGTGCGCTAATCTTCAGGAGTCAGCGCGCGGGACACACCGCAAAGCGCGGCGGGGCTATAGCTCAGTTGGTTAGAGCGCATCCCTGATAAGGATGAGGCCACAGGTTCAAATCCTGTTAGCCCCACCAGTTCGAAAGACCCTCAGCCGGTATCGGCTGGGGGTCTTCGGCGTTCCGGGGGTCGGACCGCCGCTGCCTTGGGGGCGGTGAACGGGCACAAAAAGGCCCGACCGCTGGCGACGGGGGATGCACCAGCGATCGGGCTGTGGCCAAGGGTAACAAGAGCGGGCGCCTTGTGGGGCGAAGTCAGGCAGGAACGAGTCAGGTTGGCCGATCACCGACCGCACGGAGGGTCGTAGGAGAGGCGGGGGAGGTACTCGTGCCACTTCTGCGGGGTCAGTACGCCCCGGGTGACGGAGCAGATGTGCCCGATCGCCGCGTCGGCGTCCAGCCGCCACAGCCGGACCGTGTCGGTGCCGCTGGAGAGCCCCAGGACATTGCCTCTGCGGCTGAACGACAGGAAGGTGCCCGACCTGGCGTTGGGGTTCATCGACTGGCCGATGGGGCTCGCCGAGGCGGGGTCGGTGACGTTCCACAGCCGGACCGTGTTGTCGTTGCCGCCGCTGGCCAGAACCCGCCCGTCCGGGCTGAACGTCAGCAGTTTGACCGCCTCGGTGTGGCCGATGAGCGGCTTTCCCAGCGCGGTCGCCGAGGCGGGGTGGCCGAGATTCCACAGCCGGACCGTGTCGTCGTCACTGCCGCTGGCCAGAACACGCCCGTCCGGGCTGAAGGCGATCGCGTTGACGGGACCCGAGTGGTCCGTGAGCCGGCCGAGCGCGGTCGGCCGGGCCGGGTCGGTGACGTTCCAGAGGCGGACCGTGCTGTCCGCGCTGCCCGAGGCGAGGGTGCGGCCGTCGGCGCTGAAGGAGATCGCGTTGACATAGCCCCGGTGGCCCCTCAGCGGCTTGCCGAGCGCGGCGGGGTGCGCGGGGTCGGTGATGTCCCACAGCTGGATGGTGGTGTCGTCGTAGGCGGTGGCCAGGGTGCGGCCGTCCGGGCTGAAGGCGAGGGTGCCCGGCCCCGCGAAGCGTGTGCGCAGGGCGATGGGCGCGCCGGCGGCGACCGGGTGGGACGGGTCGCGGACGTTCCACAGGTACACCGCGTGGTCGTAGGTGAGGACGGCGAGGGCGCGGCCGTCGGGGGAGAACCGCAGCGCACGGTGCCCGGCGTCGCCCCGCATGAACGGCTTGCTCAGCAGCACCGGCCGGTCGGGGCGCGTCACGTCCCACAGCCGGAGCCTGCCGTCCCGCGCCGCCGTGCCCAGCACCCGCCCGTCCGGCCGGAACGCGCCGCTGCGGCCGATGATGTCCGAGGTCGGCAGCGACCACAGACGCACCTTGCTGTCGCCGCTGCCGGTGGCCAGGGTCCGCCCGTCGGGACTGAACCCCAGGGCGTACATCTCCCCGCTGCTGCCCGCCAGCGGCTCACCCACCTGTGAGGGGGACGCCGGGTCGCTCACGTCCCACAGGCTCGCCGTGCTGTCCGCGCTCGCGGCGGCCAGCCTGTGGCCGTCCGGGCTGAAGGCCACCGACCAGATCGGTGCGGAGTGGCCGGTCAGCGGCGGGCCCAGCGAGGACGGGCGGGCCGGGTCGGTGACGTTCCACAGGCGGATGGTGTCGTCCGCGCTGCCGCTTGCCAGGGTGTGGCCGTCGGGGCTGAACGCCACGGAGTGCACGAGGTCGGTATGGCCCTTCAGCGCCGTGGGGTACGGCTTCGGACGGAGCGGGTCGGCCATGTTCCACAGCAGGATCGTGTCGTCGTCGCCGCCCGCCGCGAGGGTGCGGCCGTCGGGGCTGAACGCCAGGCTGCGTACCGCGGCGGTGTGCCCGCGCAGCACCTGTCGCTGCGTGGTCCGGCGCGGGTCGGCCGTGTTCCACAGCCGTACCGTGTGGTCCTCGCCGGCCGAGGCCAGCGTGCGCCCGTCCGGGCTGAAGGCGACCAGGTAGATGGTGCCGCGGTGGCCGGTGAGCGGTTTGCCGAGCGGCTCGGGGTGGCCGGGGTCGGTCACGTCCCACAGCCGGACCGTGCCGTCGTCGCCGGCGCTCGCGAGGGTGTGCCCGTCCGGGCTGAAGACCGCGCTGCTCACCCAGCTGCGGTGACCGGTGAGCGGCCTGCCGAGCGGCTTGGGGTGGCTGGGGTCGGCCACGTCCCACAGCCGGACGGTCCGGTCGTAGCTGGCCGTGGCGAGGGTCTTGCCGTCGGGGCTGAACGAGGTGAGGTAGACGGCACCGGTGTGGCCGGACAGCGGGGTGGCCAGCGGCGCGTTCACGATCGAGATCAGCCTGCTGTACGTGCCCTCGTCGTCCGGGCGCAGCCGGTGGGCGACCAGGTCGAGCTGGGCGGCCAGGGACGGATCCGTGTGCTGGACCCGGTCGGCCTCGGCGAGCACCTGCTCGAACACGGCGTCGTCGCGCTGCTGCCAGGCGATCACCGCCGTACCGCCCGCGACCAGGGCCAGCGCCACCAGTGCCGCCACCGCGGCCCGGCTGAGCCACACCGAACGCCTGCGCAGCCGGACGGCCGCGGCCAGGAACTCCACGGCGGTACGGGTCAGATACGTGTCCCCGGCCGATCTCGCCCAGGTGCGCGCCTGCTCCAGCCGGGAGCCCCGGTAGAGCAGCGAGCTGTCCCGGCCCGATTCCTCCCAGGACCGGCCGTCCTCCTCCAGCCGCTGGCGCAGCAGCTGGTCGCCCCGGTCGTCGACGATCCAGTGCCGCAGCCGTGGCCAGGCGTGCAGCAGCGCCTCGTGGGTGATCTCCACGGTGTCCGCGTCCAGCGTCACCAGCCGGGCCCGCACGAGGGCCTCCAGGGACTCCTCCGTCTTGCCGGGGTCCGCCGACTCCTGCGCCAGCTGGCGCCGGGTGCCGCGCCGGCGGGTGGCCTGGGTGTCCTCGCCCAGCCTCACCAGCCGCAGCAGGAGCAGCCGGGCGGCCGTACGGGCCGCGGGGTCGAGCCCCGACCAGGCACGCTCGGCGGTCGCCGCGACGGCCCCCTGGATCCCGCCCGCCGCGCGATAGCCGGCCAGCGTCAGCCGTCCGGCCTTGCGGCGCTGCCAGGTGGCGAGCAGGGCGTGCGACAGCAGCGGCAGCACGCCCGCGTCGTGCGCCCCGCGCGGGCCGTCGGCGCTCACCTCGCGCAGGATCAGCTCGGCGAGCCCCGCCTCCAGTTCCAGGCCCACGGCCTTGGCCGGTCCGGTCACCGCGTCGCGCAGTTCGGCGCTGGTCAGCGGGCCGAGCACCATGTGCCGGTGCTGCAGCGCGTCGGCGAGTTCGGGGTAGCGCAGGCACTGCTCGTAGAAGTCGGCGCGGATGCCGAGGACGACGAGCACCGGGGCGGGGTCGTCCGCGCCGAGGGGCGCGGTGCAGGCGGCGTGCAGGAGCTGGATGAACGTACGCCGGTCCGCCTCGTCGGGACAGAGGGTGAACGCCTCCTCGAACTGGTCCACGATGACGACCGGCCGTATCTCGCCGGGTGCCGTGCGGCGCGCCCACGCCGCCACGGCCTTCCGCGCCGCCCGCGCCACGCGCGGGGAGTCGGACCCGGGAGCCGCCGGATTCTCCGTGGCCTCCTGCTCGGCCCGGCGCGCGTCGGCGGCGACGGCGCTGAGGTCGGGGATGCGGCGCACCAGCTCACCCAGGGGGTCGGCACCGGGGACGAGGTGCAGCACGCAGTCGGCGGTGCCGTCCTCGGCGGCCTGGGACGGTACGCCCGCGCCCTGGCCGTCGCGCAGGGCGCCCCCGCGGACGGCGGGCACCAGGCCGGCGTTGAGCAGGGACGACTTCCCCGCTCCCGAGGCGCCCACGAGTATCACCAGGCCGCCGGTGCGTTCCGCGGCGCGCAGCTGGGCGACGAGCGCGCTCGTGCTCCGTTCCCGGCCGAAGAACCAGCGGGCGTCCTCCTGCCGGTAGGGGGCCAGGCCGCGGTACGGGCACACGCCGCCGGCGACGGGCGGGGCCTGGGCGGGCTGCCGCCGGTCCTCCTCGGCGGGCGGTGCGGGCCGGTCGCCGACCGGGTCGGCCAGCGCGCGCTCCCACAGCCGCTGCCAGTGCACGAGGTCGTACAGACCCGTGGACACCGGCGCGGGCCGCAGCCGCCGCGCCTCCGGGATCAGGATGTGCAGCACCGCGGCGAGAGCGGTGAACTGGGCCGGTACGTTCCTGGCCCGGCGCCAGTCGCTGATCCGCTGCGCGGACACCCGCACGGGCCGCCCGCGCTCGTCGACCCGCTGCAGCCGTACGACCGCCTCGGCGACGCTTTTGAGCGGAGGGTTTCCAGCCTCCTTGTACAGCAGCGCGAGCCGCTCGGCGAAAGCTGTGCGTGTCCCTGAGTCGGAACTCAAGGTCCCACCCCTTTACTTCCCCCCGAGTCTGGACGTCCGGACCGGAAAACCCACCCTATATGCCTGACCTGCGAATAAGCACGGGACGGCAGGTCCGAGGTCTCCTCCGCGCGGGCCGCAGATGGCAGGATCCGGACCCGGTAGCGGAGCCTTCACAACCGTCCGGACAGGCCACGGCCCTGCGTTCGGAGAGCCGGCCCGTGGCGCCGAAGCATCTCGGCCAAGTTCCACCCCCTGGGTGGCCCGGGTGCTTTCCGAACGGCTCGCTGCTTCGACCCGTGCCGAGCCGACATGGCACGAGTCGACGCTCCGCACCGCTCGGCACCGGTCCCCACGAGGGGAGGGACCGGTGCCGGGCGGGCGGGGGCGGTGCGGCTTCCCCGCTGTCCGGCGTCTGCGTCAGCGCGTTTCCGTTCGCTGTCCGGCGTGTGCGTCAGCGGGTGTCCCTGTGTACGTCCGTGCGGATGTCGAGCCAGCCGGCCGCCCGGGCCGTGGCGACGGCGCGCCGCTCGGCTTCCCGGGCGGAGGCGTTGAGCGCCGCGTCCCGCCCCAGGGCACTGCCGCCGGCCGCGAGCGCGGCGGCCCGGGACGCCGCGAGCGCCGCGCGCAGGGCCGCGGCGGAGGCGGTTGCGCCTTCTGTGCCGTTCGTGCCTTCTGTACCGTCCGTGCCGTCTGGGGTGTTGCCGTCCCGGGCCGCGGCCACCTGGGCGGCCAGCGCGGCGGTCGCGGCGGCGTTGCGGGCGCAGCGGGCGTCCGCCGCCGGGTCCGGGGCGCTCGCGTTCAGCGCGGCGAGCGACTCGGCCGACAGGCGCAGCGCGTTGGCGGCCCGGCCCACGGGATCCCTCGGTACGGCCACGGCCGCGTCCTGGGCGACAGCGGCGTACCGGCACGCGGCGACCGCGCGGTCGTAGGCGCTGTGCGCGCGGGCTCCGTGGAGCCTGCGCAGCGCCTCGGCGTCGGTGACCGCTCGGGCCGCCGTTCCTTCCTGTCCGCTCATCCTCGGCCTCCTCGTCCGGGACGACACCGCATCCCCGCTCCGGGGTGCGGGCAGGGTGCCACGCCGGCCGTGAGGAGACCAGAAGCGCGCAGCGGGCCCGGCCCGCCCTGGTTATCTGACGCATCGTCAGATATGGTCCCCTTCACCCGCGTTCCCGAAGGGGAGAGTGACCGACATGCAGAAGCGTCCCTCGTGTCCGCGACCGCCCGGTGCTCCGCGCTGGGTCGCGATGTTCCACCGGCCCGCGCAGGACTCCTGGACGGTGGGCGCCGAGTCGCCCGACCGGGATCCCGTGCTGTACGCCGTCGGGGACATGACCCAGACCGTACGGGCGCGCGGCGAGGAGGTGACGGTCGTGCTGTGGGGGCCCGAGGACGGTGGCTGGCGCCGCTACGACGCCCCGCCCGGCAGGGAATCCGCCCCCGCTCCCGCCGCCCCGGCCGGTGGGCCCGCGCCCGGCTCCGGCGGATCGGCCAAGCTCGCGGAACGCATGACGGACCGCCGGCACCAAGTGCTCATGGCCGGGCTGAGCAAGGCGGGCCTGTACGACCTCGGTGCCGAGGACGGCGAGGCGGTGCGGGCGATGGCCGACCTGCTCGACGAGCCCACGGTCCGCCGGGTGGCCCACTGGCTCTCGGTCGCGGGCGGAGAGCGATAGACGACCGACGGCGGGCGGCGAGGCGATCCGACGGCGGGCGGCGGGCGGGGGGCGGGGGCCGGTGGTCGGGCCGTGGGCGAGGTGGCGACGCAGCCATGCGCTGGGCCGGTGCGTGGGCGCCGGGCGTGGTCGCCGCGGTGGAGGAGAGGCTCTTGCGGTCCGGCTCGCCCTCGGGCCTGGGGGAGGCGGGGCGTGGTCGTCGGTTCGGGGGGTGTCCTGGCGGGCAGTGACTTTCTGGAGATCATCGAGTCGGCCTGCGGCCGGACCTGTCGGCCGGGGTCGTCGACGACGGGAGGACGTATGAAGGTGTCCGTCGACCGCGCCCTGTGCTACGGCTCCGCCGAGTGCGCGCACCGGGCGCCGGCGGTGTTCGTGTTCGAGGACGGCTACGGGGTGGTACAGCCCGGCCGGGAGGGCCGGGGCGACGACCCGCAGGTGCGGGAAGCGGCCGAGAGGTGCCCCTCGCAGGCGATCCTGCTCGGCGAGTAGCGCGGCGGGCGGCCGCCCGGCTCAGGAACCGGACCGAGGGCTGCCCGGACCGGCCGGGTAGGCCCATGCGAGCGCGGCCAGCGCGCGGGCCCGGGCCTCCGCGACCGCCATGCGGGCCTCGCGCTCGACGGGGTCGACGTGCGACGCCTGGCCCGTGACCTGGCCCTCCCACTTGCGGTACAGCAGGCCGACCTCCGCGCGGAACCAGCCGCGGCTCACCGCGTCCAGCGCCAGCAGCAGGCCCGTGTCCTCGGAAGCCGGCAGGGCCATCCAGCCGCCGAGTGCGAGGAGCAGCTCCCGTCGGACGCACAGGCTCGCCGGATGGACCGGTGCGCGGAAGCCGTTGCGCTTCCAGTGGCCGAGCACGGCACCTCGTTCGAGGGGGCCGTCGCCGGGGTCGCCGGGGAAGCCCGCCGTCGAGCCGTCGGGCAGCAGGTCGAGGACCCGGGACGTCGTCCAGCCGACGGTGGGGTCCGCCTCCAGCACGGCCACATCGCGGGCCAGCGCGCCGGGCGTGAGCTGGTCGTCGGCGTCCAGGACCTTCACATACGCGCCCCCCGCGCGCGCCAGCGCGATCGTGCGGGCGACGCCGGGCCCGCCCGGCCGTCCCTGGCGGAAGCTCACGCGCGCGTCGTTCGGGACGCGGGGCCGGACCTGGTCCGACGTGCCGTCCTCCTGGATCACCCACTCCCACTCCCAGCCCTCGGGAAGCCGCTGCCCGCACAGGGAGGCGTAGGCGTCCGGCAGAAACCGTGCGGAGGGGCCGTGGACAGCGGTGACGACGGTGACGAGCCGGGTCATGGCGGCGCGCGCCACCTGATGCGGAGGCGTGCTGGGGGTGTCGGTCATGGTCCCAGGTAACTACAGCTCACCGGGGGGAACAGCGCGAGACCCCCGGCCGATCCCGGCCGGGGGTCTTTCCGTTTCGACTGGTGCGTACGCAAGTCGCCTTGGTGTCGAGACGTTGCGGTACTGCGGGGGCCGGAGCCTCAGCAGTCGAGTCTGGCCGCCGATGCCTGTTCGGGGATGGTCACGGTCTCCGCCTGTCCGTCGGCGAGGGGCCGGTGCCGGCAGCTCGGGGACTTTCCGTGGGCCTCGGCCCGGATGCGTTGCTTCATCGTGGGGGGCAGGGCCCTGCCGTGGGACCAGGCCCAGTGATGTGTCGCCGGAATCGTGGGGGCCGCCGGGATGGTCCGGTGCGCGGTGCCGGTGCGGGGGTTCTCGTTGCGGGGTGCGGCCGCCGCGGTGGCGGCGGACGAGGCGGCGACGAGTCCGAGCGCCGAGCAGAGCGCGAAGAAGGCGGTGACGATGGCGGTCCACAGCTTCATGACCTTGTTCTCGGCCATGGCCCCTCACTTTCGGGTTGGGCGATTTGCGTACTTTCCTCATGATGTGTATGCGCGCTGTGAAGTGGTGGACCGACGCCCGTGGCGCGGCGATGTTCCGATGAACACCACCCGGATGGACGCAAGGGGGTCGGAAAACCCGCAAAGCCTCGTGAGGGCGTGCGAAAAGGGAGCAAAGTAACCGTCCGTGGGGGTGTGATCACCCTCCGATCGGAACGGCGCCGGACCTGGGCTAATGCGCTGCCGGAGGCGGGAGTTGAGGCCCGGCGCAGGTCACCGATCGATATCGGTCGGTGTGTATAGTCGGGCGCCAGAGGTCCCCTACGTCAAGGAAAGACGAGGTCGCGCGGTGAAGAAGCTGCTCCTGGTCGCACTGGCCGCCATCGGCGGGCTCCTCGTGTACCGCCAGATCCAGGCGGATCGCGCCGAGCAGGATCTGTGGACGGAGGCGACTGACTCCGTGCCCACGGGTTCGTGAGTGCCGACAACAGCGTCTGAACAGACCCCGACCGCCCTCGCGGTCGGGGTTTTTGTGTTGCTCCCTCCTCGTGTTGCGGGAGCCGGAGGGGTGCGGTAGGCGTTTCGGGGAGCGCCCGGCCGGCGCGCGGACGCCCCGGGGGCGTTGCCGGGCGTTTCGGACGGCCGTACGCGTTGCCCGGATGGCGCGGGCACGCTCGGGGCAGGATGGGACGCGATCCGGCACGGCGAGCGCGCCGGCCGCACGGTGACGACGGGGAGGGCGGCAGGTGCGGGGGCGAGGGCGGCGTACGGCGTGGTGGCAGCGGTACGGTCGCGGGGCGGTCCCCGGCGTGCTGCGAAGGGCCCTGGTGCCGGGGCTGTGCGCACTGCTCGTCCTGCCGGCGGCCACCGCGGCCGCGGCCCCGTACACGGTGACGCCGTCGTACGCCTTCGCACCCGGCGCCCGTACCGTCGCGGGCGCGGCGGGCACCGCCACGGCCGAACGGCTGGACCCCGGCCGTACCTACCGAAGCTCCCTGCCGAGGAACGGCAGCCTCTATTACCGGCTCGACCTCACGGCCGCCGACACGGCGTACGTCCCCGTCACCGCCGTACCCCCGCCGCACAGCACCGTCTCCGCCACCGACGGCATCAAGGTGTCCGTCCGGGACGCGCGCGGCACCCCCTGCTCCTTCGCCTCCGCCCGCTTCGGTGCCGGGCTCAGCGCGCGCCCGGTCACCGCGCTGGGACAGCGGGAGGCCGGCAAGGGGCTGTGCCGGGGCGGCGGGACGTACTACGTGCTCGTCCAGCGCCTGGACGCCGACGGCTCCGGTACGGCCGCCCCGGCCCGGCGCTGGGCCCTGGAGATCGCGCCCGTCACGGAACCGCGCCCGGCCCGGGCCGGCACCGGCTCCCCGCCGCCGGCCTGGGACTCCGCCACGCCCGAGCCGCTCGCCGGTGCGGCCCTCGACCGCGTGGGCGGCACCGGGTTCGCCGCGGCCCGCCCGCTGGGGCAAGGGGTCTGGCGCACCGCGCTCGTGCCCGGCGAGACGCGGTTCTACAAGGTGCCGGTCGACTGGGGCCGGGACCTGAACGCCTCCGTCGAACTGAGCGGCGCCCAGGGCCACGGTTATGTCGGCGGGGCCCTGGACCTGTCCGTCTACAACCCCGTCCGCGGTTATGTCGAGGACGTCGCGCTCGGCTACACCGGCACCCGTAAGTCCGCCGTGCTCGCCCCGCTGCCGCCGGTGGAGTACGCCAACCGCGACGCCGTGCCCGCCGCCGTGAACTCCGTCCGTTTCGCCGGCGACTACTACCTGGTCCTGCACCTCAGCGAGCAGCTGACCGGCACGTTCGGGCAGGGTCCGTTCGGTGTGACGCTGCGGGTCCGGGTGGCCGGGCGGGCCCACGCGGGGCCGGAGTACGCCGGGCGGCCCGTACCGGGTGACGTGTTCAGGGTCACCGAGCAGGACCGGGCGGCGGTGCTCACCGGCGGCACGGGGGGCGCAGACCGTGTGATGCGGCTGGTCGCGATCGGCGGGATCGGCCTGGGGACCGTGCTGCTGGTGGTGCTCGCCGGCTGGACGGTGGCGGCCCGGCGGACTCAGACGCGGGTCAGCGCCCAGAAGCCCACGGCGTAGCAGGCGAGCGCCAGCAGCAGCAGCGGGATCGCGGCCCCGGCCGGTGGCCCGGCCCGGCGCCGCCGGCTCGCACGGCGTGCCCGGTGTCTCCGGGCGGGGGCGGGCGGTGCGAGTACGTCCGAGGCTGGAGCGGCCGGGGCGGGGACGTCCGAGGCGGGAGCGGCCGGGGCGGGGACGCTGTAGAGCGGTGGGGCCGAAGGCGGGACCTGCGCGTCCTGAGCGGTGTACGAAGCGGTGGAGGCGTCGGCGCGGTGCCCGGGCACCGGGCTCCCGGAGGGGGCGCCGGGGGAGAAGTACGGCTGGTGGAGCGGAGGTTGAGCGGGCGGCGGGGGCTGCTGGACCTGCGGCGGGTGGGGGGCGGGAGCGGCGGTCCGGGACGGGGGGTACGGCTCGGGGGCCGAGGGTTCCCGGGGCGGCGGCAGACGGAAACTGCCGGTGTCCGAGAGGGAGCCGGTGCTGTCGGCGTCCGCCCGCCCGCCGGCCGCGTCCCCGGCATCGGTACCCGTGCCGGCACCGGGATCCGTGTCCTCGGCCAGCTCCAGCGCCACGCCGGACGCTCTCCTGAGGGGGCCTTCGGCGGCGAACCCGGGCGGGATCGGCGGGGGGTGGTCGAAGATCTCGATGGACTCGTCGTCCGGTTCCGGCTCCGGCAGGAGTTCCGCCGCGGCGGCGAGGGCCTTGCGCGCACCCGTGGCGGTGCGGAAACGGGCGGCCGGGTCGGGCTGGAGCAGCGTGGCGACGACCTGCCAGAGCGGTTCCGGTATGCCCTGGGGCGGGCCGGGCGTCCCCTGCTCCACGAAGTACTGCACGAGCGCTTTGACGTCGGGTTTGGCGCCTTCGAGGAGATACAGCGCGACCAGGCCCACGGCGAACAGGTCGGCCGGGAAGTCGGGTTCGGCGCCGAGCATCTGCTCCGGCGCCAGATAACCGGGCGTGCCCACCACGAGGTTGGTCTCCGTCAGCCGGGGTTCGCCGAGCCGCATGGCGATGCCGAAGTCGGACAGCCGCAGCCGCGGCCTGCCGGTCCCGGTGGCTTCGAGGAGGATGTTGGCGGGCTTGATGTCCCGGTGGATGACGCCCTCGGCGTGGACGGCGGCGAGGCCGGACAGGAGCTGGTCGAGCAGGGTGCAGACGAACGCCGGCGGCAGCGGGCCGTAGTCGCCGACGAGGTGGACCAGCGAGCCGCCGGCGACCAGGTCCATGGTGAACAGCACCTTGTCGTCGTCCGCGGCCCAGCTGGCCGGGGCGAGGACGTGCGGGTGATCGATCCGCAGGGCCTGCTCCCGCACGAAACGCAGCAGGGAGTGGGCGTCGCGCTGCTGGAGCACCTTCGCGGCCACATAACGCCGCCGGCGGTGGTCCCAGGCACGCCATACGGCGCCCACGCCGCCGCGTCCGATCGGATCGGCCAGCTCGTAGCGTCCGGCGAACACCTCACCCATGGCAGCCCCTCGCTCCTCCCCCTGAACCCGCGGCTCGCCCCCGGCCCCCTGCTTCCCCCTACCCCGCCGTTCCCCCCTGTCACGCCGGTCCCACGCGGTCCGTGCACCGGTGCCGCGCGGCCGGGAGCCCGTCCCCCTCGTGGTGCGGCACCCCGGCCCGGCGCCCGCACCCCTTCGGTGCGCCGGGCCGTGGGCCTCAGCTCTGGTGGGACTGGTAGTGCGCGACGGCGTCGGAGGTGCGGCCGGCGCCGTAGACCCGGAGGAACTCCGCCAGTTCGGGATGGCTCGGGGCGAGGCTGTCCGCGGCGTCGATGATGTCGCCCGCGGCGGCCACCGAGCGCAGCAGCGACTGGATCTCGCGGACCACCCGCTTGACCGTCGGCGCGCCCGAACCGCTCGTGGTCTGGGTGGTGTTGCTGAGCACGGAGCCCCCCTGTGACTTCTTGATCTCGTCCATGCGATCGGTCGCCTCGGCGGCGCTGACGCTGCCGTCCGCGACCTGGGCCGCCAGCTCCTGCAGCAGCTGCACCCGCTGCACCACAGCGGGATTGCCGATCTTCGCACGCTGGCCGCTCATCAGCTGCGAGAGCATCGGAGCGGACAGCCCCAGGACCGCAGCGAGCCGGGCCTGGTTCAGCCCGAGATCGTCGATGAGCTTACGGAAGAGCGCCCCCAGCGGCTCCCCGTACCAGTTCCGCTGCAGCTCCCGCGCTCTCGCGGTGGCTTCCTGCTGTGCGGCGTCCATTGCGTCTCCCCATCGCTTCCCCTGAAAAACCGCGGTTCGCTGTAGCGAACCACGCCGAGCATCTTACGGAGAGTGGTCATCCGCGGGGACCCCCAATCTTTTTGCCGGATACCGGGGGTGACCCGGTACTCTGGTCTGCGGCGCCGCCGGAAGACGATTCCTCCGGCCGGCCGCTGCTTTCCGGGGCCTTAGCTCAGTTGGTAGAGCGCCGTCTTTGCATGGCGGATGTCAGGGGTTCGACTCCCCTAGGCTCCACAGCCCGGACCCCGCCTGTCCTGCGAAAACGCAGGACAGGCGGGGTCTTTTCTCAGCCCACGGGCCGCAGCTGCCTCCGTGCGCGGGCGCCCTGGCCGGTCCAGACCGGTTCCGTGGACTCGTACACGGTGCCTTCGGAACCGAAGACCAGGAAGCGGTCGAACTGTCTGGCGAACCAGCGGTCGTGGGTGACCGCGAGTACCGTCCCCTGGAACTTCGACAGTGCCTCCTCCAGGGCCTCGGCGCTGTCCACGTCCAGGTTGTCGGTGGGCTCGTCCAGGAGCAGCAGGGTGGCACCGCTCAGCTCCAGGCACAGGATCTGGAAGCGTGCCCGCTGCCCGCCGGAGAGCACGCCGAAGGCGTCGTCGGCCCGTTTGTGCAGGCCGTAGCGGCGCAGCGCGGACAGGGCCTGGCCGCGCTGGCACGAGTGCTCCGCCCAGAGGATCTCCGCGAGGGTGCGCGCGGCGAGGTGCGGGTGTTCCTGCGTCTGCACGAACAGGCCGGGCGCGACCCGGGCGCCGAGCCGCCAGTCGCCGCCGTGCGCCACCTCCGCGCCGCCCAGCAGACGCAGGAAGTGTGACTTGCCGGAGCCGTTGGCGCCGAGGACGGCGACCCGCTCGCCGTAGTGGATCTCGCAGTCGAAGGGCCGGGTGAGGCCGGTGAGTTCCAGGCCCTCGCAGACGACCGCCCGGACCCCGGTGCGCCCGCCCGCCAGCCGGATGGACAGGCTCTCGCGCACCGGGGGCGCCTCGGGCGGTCCCGCGGCCTCGAACTTGTGCAGGCGGGTCTGCGCGGCCCGGTAGCGCGAGGCCATGTCGTCGGAGATACGGGCCTGCTCGCGCAGCGTGTGCACCAGCGTCCTCAGCTGCTTGTGCTCCTCCTGCCAGCGCCGCAGGAGCTCCTCCATGCGTGCGTGGCGCCGGCGGCGGGCGTCGTGGTACCCCTCGAACCCTCCCCCGTGGGACCAGACGGAACCGCCTTCGACGGTGACGATGCGGTCCGCGGTCCGGGTCAGCAGCTCCCGGTCGTGGGAGATGAACAGCACGGTCTTCGGCGTCTCGCGCAGGGCCTGCTCCAGCCACTGCTTGGCGGGGACGTCCAGGTAGTTGTCGGGCTCGTCGAGCAGCAGCACCTCGTCGCGGCCCCGCAGCAGCGCCTCCAGGGCCAGGCGTTTCTGCTCGCCGCCGGAGAGCGTGGTCACCGAGCGGTGGCGCACCTCCTGGAAGGACCTGCCGAGTGCGGCACGGGTGCAGACGTCCCAGTGCACCTCCGCCTCGTACCCCCCGATGTCCCCCCAGTCGGACAGGGCCTGGGCGTAGCGCAGCTGGGCGCTCTCCGTGTCCTCCAGGATCATCGCGTCCTCGGCGTCCGCGAGGCTGCGGGCGGCCTGTGCGACGGCCGGCGCGGAGACGGAGACCAGCAGGTCCCCGACCGTCACGTCGTCGCCGAGCGCGCCGATCATCTGGGGCATGTAGCCCAGGGCGCCGCTGCGCACGACCGTCCCCTCGTGGGCCTGCAGTTCACCGGCCATGATGCGCAGCAACGTGGTCTTACCGGATCCGTTCGATCCGACGAGCGCCACTTTGGCGCCCTCGCCGACCCGGAAGGAGGCCTCCGACAGCAGGGGCGTGCCGTCCGGCAGGAGATGGGCGATGCGCGAGGCTTCGAGATGTCCCACGTGTTCCTCGTATGCAGACAGAAGTGGTTGGTGCGGGGGCAGGGGGTCAGACGCCGGCGGGGTGCCAGGCGTCGACGGCCGCCGCCCGGGCCTCGGACAGCTTGCCGAGCGGGGAGCGGGTGACGAAGGCCAGGACCGCGTCGAGCGCGCGCAGGAACGCGGGGCCGTCGGGCAGGACCCGGCTGTCGTGGCACAGGTCGAACAGGTGGCTCTCGCGGCCGTCGGCGTCGGTCCGCCGGCCCAGGTGCGCGGCGAGCGCGCAGCCGGGCCAGCCGTCCTCCGGCAGCTCCCCGCCGGGCCGGGACCCGTCCGGGGCCGGAAGCACCCGCCGGTCCCCGAAGTCGGGGTCCGACACGTCCTCGGCCAGGCTGACGAACTGCATCGTGCCGAGCTGGTCGATCTCCACACCGGCCGCGCCGCGCAGGGTCGGCAGCAGGTTGTGCTGCATCTCGACCAGGCGGTCGCGCACGTTCCCGACGAGGTCCTCGACCGAGTCGTCGGCCCCCGGCGTGAACCGGAGCGCGCTCTGTGCCGCGCAGGGCCCCGCCACCTCGTCGGATCCGTTCCACGGGCGGCCGAGGACCGGCACGAAGAACGAGACGGGGGCGGCCGGCGTCCAGGCGGTGAGGACCACCGCGTAGGCGGCGACCCAGACGGCGTACGGCGTGGCTCCCAGGAAACGGGCCAGCGCCTTGACCTCGTTGACCCGGGACGGCTCCAGTTCGAACGCGCTGCTGCGGTCCATGAGCAGGGGCGCGTCGGTGCGGCCGCCGGGGAAGGCGGGCAGCGCGACGGCGTCGGCGAGCGACCGCGACCAGTGGGTGCGGCGCCGCTCGCCCTCGGGCGAGGCGAGCAGCCGCTCCCACGCGGTGATGTGGGCGCCGAAGGACGGCGCGGGCACGGGGTCCCGGTCGGGGTCCCGGTAGAGCTCGGCCAGGTCCCGGGTCAGCAGGCCGGTGGTCCATCCGTCGGCGACGCTCGCGCTGAACACCCAGCGCAGCAGGGCGGTTCCGTCGCCGAGGAGGAACACGGCGAGCAGGGCGGTGGGGCCGGCGGTCAGCTCGAAGGCGGTGGCGTCCGCCTCGGCCACGGCCGCGGCCAGCGCCGGGTGGCGGGCGTCCGCGGCCTGCGGCAGCGCGGTCGTGCGCAGGGTCAGCCGCGCGGTGCCGGTGACCTGCTGCCGCACCCGGCCGTCGCGCTCGGCGAACACGGTGCGCAGGATCGCGTGCCGGTCGCACAGGCGGTGTACGGCGGCCTGGAGCCGGGCCGGGTCGAGGGGACCGTCCAGGAGCACCGAGTGGTGGACGTTGGCCGCGGGCGGCGAGATGCGTCCGCCCGCGCCGGTGATCCCGGCGACCTCCCAGACCTTGGTCTGAAGCGGCGAGCAGGGCAGGTCCGCCCCGTCCGGCTCCGCGGCCGGGGCGTCCCCGGGGTGCGGCGTCCGGCCGGCGGCCTCGACGGCGGCGACGGCCAGCGCCTCGGGCGTACGGCTGTCGTAGAGGGCCGACAGGGCGAGCTCCACCCCGAGGCGCTCCGCGAGCAGGGCGGTGGCGCGGACGGCGGTGATCGAGTCGCCGCCGATCTCGAAGAAGTCGTCCTTGCGTCCGACCCGGTCGACCGGCAGCACCTGCTGCCAGACCGCGCAGACGGCCTGCTCCGTGGGGCCCACCGGGGGCTCGTACAGCGGACGCAGCGCCTCGTAGCGGGCCCGCAGCGCCCGGACGTCGACCTTGTCGCCCGCGGTCAGCGGCAGCCGGTCGAAGGTGAGGAACCGGTGCGGCACCTTCACCGGGGACAGCCAGGCGGCCACGTGGTCGCGCAGCTCCCGCTCGCCGGGGGGTGCCGTGAAGCCCGCCGCCGGGTCGGGGACGACGGCGGCGACGAGCAGCGCGCCGAGCACCGGGTGGGGGATGCCGAACACCGCCGCGTCGGCGAGCGCGGGGTGCCGCAGCAGGACCTCCTCCACCTCCTGCGGGGCGATCTTGAAGCCCCCGGAGCTGATGATCCTGGAGGAGCGGTCGACGAGGTACAGATACCCCTCCTCGTCCAGGCGGCCGAGGTCTCCGGTGTGCACCCAGCCGTCGTCCTCGGCGAAGCCGTCGCCCTGCCCCAGGTAGCCGCGGCCGGCCCCGGCGCCTCCGCGCAGCATGACCTCGCCGGTCTGTCCCGTGGCCGCCGCGGTCCCGTCCGGCAGCCGGACGAGCAGGGTGTCCGCGTCGCCCGGCCGGCCCACGGAGTGCGGGCGCGCCGGGTCGTACTCGGTGTTGACGCCGACCGGCCAGGCCTCGGTCGAGGTGTAGAAGTTCTTGATCGTGGCCTGGGGGCACAGCGCGGCCAGCCGGGCCAGGGTCGGGGGCGGGGTGGCCGCACCGGTCAGCCCGAGGACCCGCAGGGACGCCAGGTCGTCGCTGTGCGGGCCGGTGAAGGACAGCAGGGCGTGGGCCATGGCCGGCACCATCAGGGTCCCGGTGGCCCGGTGGGTGCGTACGGCCGTGCAGAAGGCCTCCGGTTCGAAACCGTCGAGGACCACCGTGACGTCGGGTTCGGTGAGGCAGGTCAGGAGCATCGACTGGGCCGCGTTGGTGCCGAGGGGCAGCGCGTGCACGAACACCTCGCCCCGCGCCAGCTCCGCCGGGTCGTCCACGACCCGGTCCCGGAAGGCGTCCACCAGATTGCGGTGGGTCGCGGCGACCGCTTTGGCGCGGCCCGTCGTCGCGGAGGTGAACAGGATCTGGGCCAGGTCGTCGGGTCCGGCCGCGTCCCGCAGTTCGGTGCGGCGGCCCTGGGCGATCAGCTCCGGCGTGGTGCAGTGCCAGGCGTCCGGCAGTTCCGGCCGGGGCAGTCCGGCCGAGGTGATCGCGCCGGTGGCGTGCGCCTCCCGCAGCAGGCCGGCGAGTTCATGGGCGGACCAGCGCGCGGACGCGATCACCGGGACCCCGCCGGCCAGCTGGACGGCCAGGTAGGCGACGGCGAAGTCGAGGATGTCCCGGTCCCTGATCACCAGGGCGACGCGCCGGCCCGGGGTCAGGCCGCGGGTCAGCAGGGCGTCGGCCGCGCGCAGTGTGCGGTCGTACCAGTCGGCGTAGGTGAGCGTTTCGCCGTCCGGCGTGACGAGCGCGGTCCGGTCCGGGGCGGCCGCGGTACGCCGGGCGAGCAGATCAGGGACGACACGCATGGGAATTACCTCGATGACGTGGGCAAGAGCGGTGAAAAGGGGGCCGGAGCACCGCTGGTCCCGCCGCTGATGCGCGGCGGGACCGGCGAAAAATGTCGCTTCCGCGGAAGCGATGTCGGGACGGTGAGTCCTCAGCTGTTCATCTTGGTCATGGCGCTTCATCTCCTTTCTCTGCCGCCGTTTCCCGGGTGGTCGTATCCGGGTTTTCTCAGGTGTTCATCTTGGTCATGTCACGCTCCTGACTTCTCGCTGCCACCGGCGTTTCCGGCGATGTCCCAGACGCTACGAGAGCCCGTGCCCGCCGGTCCAGAGCCGGCCGGTGGCAACAAATGACCTGGCCACTCCTGCGCAGTGTCCATGCGGTCAGGCAACTACTGGCCACCGTGTGGATATGGCACTGCGGGAAAGGACTCGCCTAGCGTTCAGGCATTCCCAGCCGAATCCACAGGACAGTTCGTAATGACGACGCTTCCCGAACGACCCAGATACCTGTTCATCCGCATACTGGAGGCCTGTAACGCGGGCTGTTTCATGTGCGATTTCGCCCACTCCCGGGATACCTACCGGTTCACGAACGAGGACCTTTCCGAGCTGGTTCCGAAGGCTCTCGAAGAGGGGGTCCGCTACCTTCGCTTCACCGGTGGCGAGCCGCTGATGCACCGGGAGATCCTGCCCATGGTGCGCACCGCCGCCGAGGCCGGCCTGCAGGTCAGCCTCATCACCAACGGCATGCTGCTGCCCCGGATGGCCGACGCGCTCGCCGAGGCCGGCCTGTCGCTGGTCGTCGTCAGCATCGACGGCATGGACGCGAAGAGCCACGACCTCTTCCGGGACGCCAGGAACTGCTTCGACCGGGCCGTGGAGGGCCTGAAGCTGGCCAAGTCCCTGGGAATCATGTGCCGCGTCAACAGCGTGGTCGGGCCGCACAACTACCGCGAGATGCCCGCATTGCAGGAGTTCCTGGCCGACCTGGGCGTCGACCAGTGGGACCTGTCCGCGCTCAAGCTGTCCCAGATGCCCACCTATCCCGACGAGGACGACGTACGCCGCGTCGGGGAGCGCATCTACGCCGACGAGCGGCTGCGGCCCATGGGAAAGCGGTGGTACGGGGAGACCGCCGAGGAGCAGCACCGCTACTTCGTGCAGGGCGTGACGCCCCGGGTCTCCCAGGACCGCTGCTTCGCCGCCGAGGACGTCGTCTATCTGGACGCCAAGGACGGCAGCGCCTTCGTGTGCGCGTGCCTTCCGCACCGCACGGACGGCGGCAGCAACAGCGCACGGTTCCGTACCGGCGGCGTCGTCGACCTCGGTACACCGCGACTGCGCGAGATGCAGCAGCACTTCGCGGCGCACGGCCCCGCCTCGTGCACCGGCTGCAACGCGGCGTCCGCCCGCTACAGCGATGTCGTGGCGGCCGGCTCCGACGTGCCCGCCTGGGCCTACTGACGCCCACCGACCGGCCCACCCGGCCCGGTCACCCGGCCCGGACCCGGCCCACCCGGCCCCTTCCCCGGTTCACGACTCATTCCCGGTTCAAAGGAGACACGCAATGTCCGTCATGACGGCCGCCCCCCGCGCCGCTCTCTCAGCCGCCGCGGTGTCGGCGCTGCTCGGCAACTTCACCCCCGTCGACGCCGGCGTCCTCGCCGACCTTCCCGCGGAGACGGTCGAGGAACACGCGAGGGACCTGCTCAAGCGCCTCCACGTGGCCGCCGAGATCACCGCCCCGGGCCGCGGAGCCGCGCTGATCGAGGAGGTCCTCGCCGCGGACCCGGACGAGGAGCGGCTCCTCGACTGCCTCGACGCGATCCTGGAGTTCGGCCGTCTGCCGGAGGACCTGAGCGCCGACGAGGCCGAGAAGGCGGCACGCGCGGAGATCCGCCAGGAGGTGCTGCACTTCGACCGGATCATGGACCTGGAGTCGCTGCGCGAGGGCCGGATCACCATCAAGGCCCGGCGGGACCTGCTGCACGGCGGCACGCTGGGCGCCGCCGAGCGCCTGCTCGTCCTGCTCCAGGAACGGCTCATGATGCGCGGGGCGCGCCCGCTGCACTGGCAGGACCTGTCCTCCGTGGAGCAGAAGCTCGTCTCGGCCAGCGGTGACGGCGCCCGCCTGGAGCGCAGCCAGTACCCGGTAGCGGTCGCCTGTGCCGCCGGCGCCGACAGCGCGCAGGCGGCCGACGTCCTGGCCGCGCTGGAGCGCAACCTGGTGCGCCACCCCATGCCGGTGTCGCTGGGGCTGCTGGACTACGCCGCCTTCGTCGAGGGCGCCGCCCCGGCGTCCGTGATCGCCTCGACGCTCCATCTGACCGAGGACGGCGAGGTGCTCGCCGACATCTGGGCGGCCGGCAGCGGCTCGTGGGCCGTCCTGACCCGGGACGGATTCCGGCAGCGGGTGGTCGACCAGGGCACCCTGCAGGCGCAGTCGCTGGGGCAGGACCGGACCCGGCTGGCGCACGCCACGGTCACGATGCCGGAAGGCGCCTGGCTGCTGCTGACCACCGAGCCCGGCATCGGTGCGCTGGCGAACCTCGCCGACGAGCTGAACCGGCCCGGCCGCACCGGCCGCGTCGACCTCGGCTCCAGCCTGGGCCGGCTGTGCGGCGACGCCCCGTACGCCCTGGGCAAGAGCGGGGCGCTGACCCGCCTGGCCCAGCCCACCTCGCGCGACTACGACGACACGCTGCGGGAGTTCGCCGGCTCGCTCCTCGACGGCGCGAGCGGCCTGCACCTGTCCATCGAGTGCGGCCATGTGCACGCCGACCGTGAGATGGGGCCCGCGCAGCTGCGCGGCCTCGACCTCGGCGCCCGGTTCGTCGAGCTGCTCGGCGACGCGGCCGAGCGCGCCGCCACGCCGCTGTCCGTCGACGTGGCCGCGATGGTCGACGACGACCACGTCCTCAACCGCTTCGCCTTCGGCCGCTACCGAGAGCTGTTCGCCGAGCGGAACATCCCCGTGGACGACCTCATCCTGGAGTCCAGCCCGCTGCCCCGCGCCGTCGCGCACGACGTGCTGCGGCGCGCGCTCCAGCGGGACGGCCAGGGCTACCGGCTGAACCAGGTGGGCGGCAACCTCTACCTGGAGGCACCGGACCTGCGCCTGGAGCTGATCGAGGACCTGCACGGCGAGATGCGCAACGGCTGCGTCCTCTTCGAGGTCGGACTCGTCATGTACCGCGCGGCCCGCCGGCAGCTGACCGACGTGTTCTGGCAGGAGACCGGCGCCGAGCGGGACGACCTGCACGGACGCATGGCGGCGGCGTACGACGCCGCCCCGGACCCCCTCACGCGTGAGCAGCTGCGCACCGGGTTCGAGCGGATGTACGACGACCCGTGGACCAAGGTGGTCGACGAGCCCGGCCGCACCCCCTTCCTCGACGCCTACACGGAGGTGCTCACCGAGCGCTTCCAGCGGGGCGAGACCACCGCGGTCTTCAACGTCATCGAGGACTACTACCGCCCGCAGCAGGAGAAGGTGGTCCGGCTCGCCGAGCTGCTCGACATCCCGCTGCCGCTGCACGCCCTCTTCTTCGGCCCCTACAGCCGCGGCGTGGAGCGCCTGGCCGCCGGGACGGGGTGCGCGCCGTGCAACTGACCGCCACCCCCCGGGCGCGCACCCCCGAGGCCGCGCTCGCCGACCCGGCGCTGGCCGTCAACGGCGGACCCCGCGCCGTCACCGCGACGCCGGCCCCGCCGCTGCTGGACCGGGACGCGCTGGCCGACGACATCGGCCGGATCATGCGGGAGGACCGGGCCTTCGTCTGGTACGGCGGGCCCCGCCAGAAGGCCTTCGAGGCCGCCTTCGCCGAACTGGTCGGAGCCCGGCACGGGGTGATGTGCTCCTCGGGCACCGCGGCGCTGCAGCTCCTGCTGCACGCGGCGGGGGTCCGGCGCGGCAGCGTCGTCGCCGTACCGGACTTCACCTTCCACTCGGTCCTCAGCTGCGTGCTGTCCATGGGAGCCGTACCGTTCCTGATGGCGGTCGACGCGCAGACCCTGATGACCGACGTGGACCGGGCGGTGGCCGAGGTCCCCCGGGGCGCGGTCCTGGTCGCCGTGCACGCCACCGGGCGCGCCCTCGACGTGCCGCGCATCCTCGCCGAGCGGCCGGACCTCACCGTGGTGGAGGACACCGCCGACGCCCAGGCCACGCTGCTGCGGGGCAGGCAGGTCGGCACGGACGGCCTCGGCGCCTGCTGGTCGTTCACCACCTCGCACAACGAGGTGCACACCGCCGGCGTGGCCGGGATGGTCACCACGGACGACCGGCAGCTCGCCGACCGGCTGCGCCGCCTCGCGCACTACGGCAAGGAGCACCGCAGCGTCCACCCCGGCACCCCGCTCAACCCGATGCCCGCGGAACCCGGCTACAACTTCATGACCACCGAGGTGGAGGCCGCGGCCGGACTCGCGGCGGCCCGGGTGGCCCCGCAGGCCTGGGAGCGCCGCCGCACGGCGGGACGCGACCTGGCCGGGCACCTGGCGGCGCTGGACCTGAGCCCCGTGCCCGAACCAGCGGACAGCACGCAGAACTTCTACGACGTGCTGTTCCGGCCCGGCCCGCAGTGGACCGCGCACGAGGAACGCCTGCTGGACGCCCTCGTGGCCGAGGGCTGCCCGGCCTGGTCGTACCACACGCTCTCCCAGTTCCCCTGGGTCGCCGCCGAGTTGGGCGCGCTGGGGGTCTGGGGCGAGCGGGAACGCCGTATCGCCGAGGACGCCGACGCACTCGGCCCGGTCCTCGGTATCCGCCCCGCGCCCGGCGAAGCCAGGACGCGAGCCGTCGCCGAAGGCGCGGCGAAGATCTTCAGGGAGGGGAACACGTGACGACCGCACCGTACGAAACCACCTCGGTTCAGGGCCAGTTGACGATCAGCGAGCGGATACGGCCCGATGAGGCGGAGCTCTTCCGCTCGCTGCTGCTCGACTCGCTGCCGACCCACTACGACGAGGTCGACGCCTCCTTCCCCGACTCGATCGTGGACACCGCGACGGCCGGAACCGACCGCCACGGCTACTTCACCCGGACCAAGCGGCTGTTCGTCGGCCGTGTGGACGGACGCACCCAGGCCTTCACCGTCGCCTCCTACAAGCGGGGCGGCGCGGTGAAGATGGGCCCCACGGTGGTCCTTCCGGAGCTCCGGCGCACCGGCCTCGGCACCGCCTTCCGGCGGCTGGTGGAGGACCGCATCCTCGACGACCAGCACATCCGCAAGCTCTACCTCACCGTGACCTCGGGCAACACCCGGACCCTGCTGTTCAACCTCGGACTGGGCTACCAGGTCGAGGGCGTGCTGGCCGGCCAGTACCGCAAGGGTTCGTCCGAGCTGGTCCTCGGCAAGGTCGTACGCGGCGGACGGCTGAGCGACCTGCCGTACGCGCGGCGGCTGGCCCCGGCGCCCGCGGGCGGCGTGGAGGTCAGCGAGACCCCGCCCGGTGCTCAGGAGCTGGAGGCCTATCTGACCCCCCGGATGCGGGAGGGGTTCGCGGGCATCGACGGCACCTTCGTGCACTCGATCCTCGACGCCCTGGCCGAGGACCGGCAGACCTACGCCTGCAAGGGCAAACGCCTGCTCGTGGCCCGGCAGCCGGACGGCGCGCTGTGCGGCGCGGCCGTCCTGGTGCCCAAGCGGGGCGGGGCGGCGAAGATCTCCCCGCTGGTCGCGGACCACCAGGGCGCCCTCCTGGAACTCGTCGAGCACGCCGTGCACGCGGCCCGGCAGATGGGCCGGCACCGGCTGTACGCGATCGTCCCCGAGCTGGAGCGCGACACCGTGGAGCGGCTCACCGCGCACGGCTTCCACCTGGAGGCACAGCTGCGGGAGGCGTACAAGGCCGGGGTGGACTCCTTCGTGCTGGGGAGGACGCTGTGACCAGCGGTCCCGCCCCCGAGCTGCCGTTCGCGTCCGGGAACGCCACCAAGGTGGCCAGGATCCAGTCCCTGGCGGGTCCCGGCTGGCGCGTCACGGGCCACGACCCCGGCGATGCCGAGGAACGCGCCGAGCCCGGATACCGCAGTGCGGCCGTGGCCAAGGCCACCGCCGTCGGTCTGCGCCACGGCCTGCCGTTCGCCCTGGCCCACGACTGCGGCTACGAGTTCAGCTGTCTGGACGGCGCACCCGGCGCGCTCACCCGGCGCTGGCTCGCCGCCGGCGACCCCGCGCGTCAGGTGGCCCGGCTGACGCCCGGCTCCGCGGTCACCGTGGTGCACTGCCTGGCCCTGTGGACCCCCGACGGCACCACCACCGTGCTGCGCACCGACCGGCGCACCGTCGTCGGCGACCCGCTCGGCGCGCTGTGCTCCGACGGCCTGCCCCTCACGGACCTCGCCGCCGGCGAGCAGACGGCCCTGCGGCGGTGCCTGCACGACCTCCTGCCGCTGGCCGCGGACCGGGTGACCGATCTGCTCCAGGAGGCCGTGGCGTGATCAGGACCCTGTGGAGACTACGGGACTTCCGGCGGCTGTTCTCCGCCTACACGATCACCTCCGTGGGCGACGGACTGCAGCCCGTCGCGCTGGTCTTCGTGGTGCTGGAAGCCGGCGGCTCGGCCGCCGACCTCGGGCTCGTCCTCGCCGCCGGCACCATCCCGACCGTGGCGCTGAGCCTGCTGGGCGGGGTGTGGGCCGACCGGTTCGAGCGCCGGCGCCTGCTCGCCGTCTCCGACCTGGCCCGCGGCCTGTGCCAGGCACTGCTCGCCGTGTTCCTGCTCACCGGACACGCCACCCTGTGGGAACTGGTCCTGCTGAACGTCCTGTACGGCGTCTTCCGGTCGGTGTTCGTGCCCTCGGTGTCCGCGTTGGTGCCGCAGACCGTCGGCGACGGCGACCTCCAGGCGGCCAACTCCCTCATGGGCACCGTACGCAACGCCTGCTACCTCGCGGGTGCCCCGCTCGCCGGCATCATCGTGGCCCTGCTCGACGCCGGCGTGGTCGTCGCCCTGGACGGCGTCTCGTTCTTCCTCAGCGCCGCCTGTGTGCTGCGCATGACCGTCCGCTCGCGGCCGGACTCCGGCGCGGGGCGCGGCTCGATGCTGCGCGACCTGCGCGGCGGCTGGCAGGAAGTGCGCTCCCGGCGCTGGCTGCTCGCGGAGCTGCTGCGCTCCGCGCTCGAACTCCCGCTGGCCGTCGCCCCGTTCTTCCTGCTCGGCCCGGTCGTCGCACAGGACCGCCTCGGCGGCGCTCCGGCGTGGGCCGCCATCAGCACCGCGTTCCTCGTGGGCACCCTGCTCGGCCCGGTGATCGCCGCCCGGTACCGGCCCCGCCGGCCGATGCTGGTGTGCACCGCGATCATGTACACGGGCGTGCTGCCGCCCCTTCTGCTCGGCCTGACCGACTGGACCGCGGCGATCGCGGCGGCCGAACTCGTCAAGGGCTGCGCCGTCGGCTTCTTCGGCACGGTGTGGTCCACCCTGCTGCAACGCCATGTCCCCGACGAGGCCCGCGGCCGGGTCAGCGCCTGGGACTTCACCCTGACCAGCGGACTGACGCCGGTCGGCTATCTGCTGGCCGCCCCCCTGACGGCCATGTTCGGAACGGAGGCTCTTCTGGTGTTCGGTGCGGCATGGGTGGCCCTGGGGGTGACCGGTCAGCTCTGCGTGCGTCAGGTGCGCACCCTGCGCGACGGCGCGGACGAGCCGGCCACGGCGTCCGCGCCCGAGACCCCCGTCGGCGAACCCGTCCTCGTGGCCCAGGCAACGGAGAACTGACATGACCGTACTCGCCCCGGCACACCCCGCCGGCCCCGCACGGCCGCTCGCGTCCCTGACGGTCTTCGTCGGCGGCCCGATCAAGGCCGGCTTCACCGACGGCACCTTCGATCCCGTGCTGCGCCACCGCGTGGACAGCGTCGTGGGCCATCTGACGGCCGCCGGCGCCCGCGTCATCAGCGCCCACCAGGAGGAAGGGTTCGCGCCGCTGCCGCCCGGGGCGCAGCAGGGCATCGTGGGACGGGACTTCGGCTGGCTGCGCCAGTGCGACATCTACGTGCCGCTGCTCCCGCTCGACCCGCAGGGCACCCTCGTGCCGTCCCTCGGGACCGGGGTCGAGGTCGGCTGGGCCACCGCCCTCGGCACCCCGGCCGTCCTCCTCGTCGAGACGGCGCGGATCGACCGCTACAGCCCGTTCCTCAGAGGACTGCCGGACGCCTTCCCCGTCCAGCTCATGGACCTCACGGAGGCGGTGGAGTCCCCCACGGCCCTCGCCGGGCGCCTGGCGGCGCTGAGGAGGACGGCATGACCGCGTCGCCGCGACGCCCCGGCCCCCGCGTGCGCATCGCCCCCGTGGCCTACGGCTTCGGCCCGGTCGGCAAGGCACTGCACATCGCCCGGGCGATCCGCGCCGCCGCACCCGGCGGCCTCCACCTGGAACTGACCGCCCCGGCGCACTTCGCCGCCACGGCCGAACCCGGCCTGTTCGACGCCGTCCACGACAGTGCCCCGAAGGACCGGGCCGACCTCGTCGTCTGCGTCATGAACCGGGCGGCCGCCGCCACCGCCGCGGCCCGCGGCGAACGGGTCGTCTTCGTGGACTCCCTCGCCTGGCTGTGGGACGAGCCCCTGCCCGTCGGCGACTTCTGCGACTGCTACCTCTACCAGGACCTGCCCGTCCTGCCGGTACCGGAACGCAACATCGCCCCCATGCGCGAGGCGATACCGGTCGGCGCCATCGCCGACGCGCCCCCCGCCCCGGCGCGGTCCGCCCGCCCGCCGGCCGGTCCGGTCCCGGACACCGCGGTGGTCTCCATCGCCGGGGTGGAGAACTTCGAGGTCAGCGTCGCGGCCGGAAACGCCTGGTACGCCCGCCTGGTCATCGACGCGCTCCGCGACTTCGCCCGGCGCAGGCCCGGGCAGGCACGGCAGGTGGAGGTCTTCGGCAACACCGAGGCGATCGCCTGGGCCGGCGGTCTTGCCGCGCCCCTGCGCATCGGTTCCGGCGCGCAACGCGACTTCCTGGCCGCCACCGCGGCCTCCGGCCGGACCCTCGCCTCGCCCGGCCTCACCACGATCATCGAGCTGCTCTCCACCGGAGTCCCGCTCGCCTTCCTGCCCCCGCAGAACTATTCGCAGGTGCGCATCGCCCGCGCCTTCGCCGAGACCGGGATCCCGGGGCTGAACTGGGACTCGGAGGCGCTGGACTGGCTCGCCGGGCACGACGTGCCCGAACGCGTCGGCTCCCAGATCGTCCGCAACACCGTCGCGGAGGCCTATGCCTCCGGGCGGACCCCGGACCCCGACGCCTTCGACGCGCTGCTCCTGGAGCGCACCGAGCCCCTGCCGCAGGACCGGGTCAGGCGGCTGCTCGGGGCACTGGACGGTGCCGCGGACGTGGCGAAGGCGGTCCTGGCACGGCTGTAGCCCGGCTCAGAGGTCGAACGCGTCCCGGTCGTCGCCGTCGCCGAGGAAGCGCGAGCGCATCGCGAGGGCACCGGCCTGGAACCGGCTCTCGGCCCCCATGTCCCGCATGATGTTGCTGATGTGCCGGCGGCAGGTCCGCAGCGACATCCCCAGCTTCCGGGCCACCACCTCGTCCTTCGCGCCGGTGGCCATCAGCCGCAGGATGGACAGCCGCAGCTGGTCGGACACGCCGTCGTACCCCTCCGCCTCGACCTCGAAGGGAGTGGCGCCGCTCCACATCTGCTCGAAGACGCCGTAGAGGAACGCCACGAGGTTCGGCTCGCGCACGATGGCCGCCGGGGGCACCCCCTCCGCCTGACGCGGCCCCGGCACGAAGGCGACCTTGCGATCGAAGATCAGCAGACGCTGCGAGATCTCGTCGACGGTACGCACCTCGGCCCCGGCCTCGCTGATGGCACGCACGTACGACCGGGTGTGCAGATTGGCCCGCGCCGGATGCTGGTAGAGCACCCGCATGTGCACCCCGCTGCCCAGGATCGCGAGATCCCGGGGCAGCGCCTCGGCGAGCGTCTCCGCCGGCCGGGCACCGCCGGGCTGCACGGTGACCAGGTCCTCGCGGCAGTCCCGGGCCGCCGCGTCCAGCATCCGCCCGATGTCGGAGGGATCGCTGACGACGTCGATCACCGACTCCGTCCCCTGGGCACGCCGCCCCTCCAGATACAAGGGCATCAGGGACACCAGCTGGTTGCGCAACTGGGAGATCAGCTGCTGCTGGCGCTGCACCATCGCTTCCGCGGGCCCGGTCAGCTGGGCCGCGGCGACCTGCGGATTCGAGGGACGAAGGCGCGCCGGGTCCGCGGTGTCGGCATGCAGCAGCCGGAGCCGGACCAGCGTGTCGCGCGCCGAGACCAGCTGGTCTCGGCGCAGCGCGCACTGGTCGATGAGCGCGTCCTCGTCGAACGAGCCCAGAACCAGCGTCTGCTGATACACGCGAGCAGAGGTCTCGTCGAGGGTGAACGCTTCCAGTTCACCGGGATCGTTCTGTTCCATCTGTCCGTAAATAGTCATGTGCCCTTGTGGTCAGGCAACTTTAAGCCACCGGTAAACGATGGATTCCAGTCGCCCTCGGCAGCAAAGTGACGTCTGTCGCCGCACCCGGCCGCTCCGCACCGGCGGGCCACGGCGCACCGACCACTGGAGGGGAAACCATGAAGAAGCTTCTGACGACCGTTCTCACCGCGGTGACCTGCGCCCTCGCCCTGTTCGGCGCGGCGGGTCACGGCGCGGTGCCGAGCCGGTCCGCCGCGCACACCGTCGCGTCGGACACCGGCTGGAACGCGGTCGCGCGGACCTCCGGGGGTCACTGACCGAGAACAGGCCGGCGTCGCCTGTCCGAAACCCACAAGGCCCCTCCGGCCACCGAGAGGTGGCCGGAGGGGCCTTGTGCTGCTCCTGGGTGCGCACGGGCCGGTCCGCTACTGGTCGTCCTGGTCCGCCGCCTCCTCTTCCGTCTGCTTCGCCTGGACCTCGGGGTCCAGGACCGAGGTGCCGCTGCCGTCCACCGAGCCGAGCCGGCCACCCGACTCGGGCACCTCCGTCGCGGCCGGCGGTTCGACCAGCCAGTCGGGGTTGGCCTGCTTGTCCCACCACTTCCAGGCCGCGAAGGCACCACCGGTCAGCACGGTCAGCAGCGCCAGCACCTTCACCGCCCGGCCGGCCCTGGAGCGGCGCTCGTTCCTGCGGGCCAGCTTCTGGATCTCCTCCGCCGAGACATGGCCGCGCAGCGCGGCCAGGGCGGCGGCGCCGCGCGCGGCCGCCTCGTCGCGGACCGGACCGGCCGCGGCCACGGCCTGCTCGATCTTGGGACGCGAGTACTCGGCGGCGTGCCGGGCCGCCTTACGGGCGCGCAGGGCGGCCTCCTGCGCCGCCAGGTCCACCTTCGGCGGCACATGCGCGAGAGCCTGTTCCAGACGCGGGGCGAGCCGGGCGTCGTACTGCACGCGGGCCTGTTCGGCGGCCTGCGAGACCACGGGCGCCAGCCGTACGCGTGCCTCCTGCGCGTAGAGCGCGGCACGCTCCTTGGCCGTGTCGGCATAGGGCGCCACCACTTCCGCGGCGTGCAGCACGCTGTCCTTTGCCGAGCCGGTCGCGGCGCGCACGCTGTCGATGCGGGTCACGGGTTCCTCCTCCTCGGTGGCGTACGGTATTTCGACTTTCCACCCTTTTACGGATCATGCCTGTCCGCGGTCCGCGCGGCATGCGAGGGCGGGCATATGGGTGCCGATCGCTCCCTTCGGCTCGATCCAGGTGATTACCGGGCAACCCGATCCTGTCTCGACCCTGCCACGAATCACCGCCCAGCGCTGCCTTCCGGGCGGAACTCGTGGCCGTCGGACGACGTACGAGCCGGGTCGTGCGAGGATCGGGGAATCACAGGAAGACAACGGAAGGCAGATCGTGGCCGAGCAGCTTTACGCCACCCTGAAGACGAACCACGGCGACATCGTGGTCCACCTTTTCCCGAACCACGCGCCCGAGACGGTCAAGAACTTCGTCGAACTGGCCCAGGGCGAGCGCGAGTGGACGCACCCCGGCACCGGTGAGAAGAGCAAGACGCCGCTCTACGACGGCACGATCTTCCACCGTGTCATCAGCGGCTTCATGATCCAGGGCGGCGACCCGCTGGGCAGCGGCATCGGCGGCCCCGGCTACAAGTTCGGGGACGAGTTCCACCCCGACCTGTCCTTCAACAAGCCCTACCTGCTCGCCATGGCCAACGCCGGCCCGGGCACCAACGGCTCGCAGTTCTTCATCACCGTCGCCCCGACGACGTGGCTGAACCGCAAGCACACCATCTTCGGCGAGGTCACCGACGCGGCCAGCCAGAAGGTCGTCGACGCCATCGCCGGCCTGCCCACCGGCCGCAACGACCGCCCGGCCAAGGACGTCGTCATCGAGTCGGTCGTCGTCGAGAAGCGCGAGGGCTGAGCCCCCCACCGCACCCCGGCCGGTACATCCCGCAGGGAACCAATCGCCCCGCTCGTCCGTACCAAGGATGAGCGGGGCGGGGCATTGCCGGGGGCAGCACCACGACGAGCAAGGGGATCAGATGGAAGAGGCCGCACCCGGCACGCACGAGGCCCACGGCGTGCCCGTGTGCTACCGCCACCCGGACCGCGAGACCGGTGTGCGCTGCACCCGCTGTGAGCGCCCCATCTGCCCCGCCTGCATGGTCAGCGCCTCCGTCGGCTTCCAGTGCCCCGAGTGCGTACGCGGCGGCAGCGGCACCGGACACCCGCCGGCCGCCTCCCGGCCGCGCACGGTCGCGGGCGGCACGGTCACGGCCGACCCGCGGCTGCTCACCAAGGTGCTGATCGGCGTCAACCTCGCGGTGTTCCTGGTGCAGATCGCCGTCGGCGACCGCTTCACCAACCGCTTCGAGCTGATCGGACAGGCCTACACCCCCCTGCTCCCCGGGGTGCAGGGCATCGCCGAGGGCCAGTACTACCGCCTGCTGACCGCGATGTTCCTGCACGGCGGCTACGCCCACATCCTCTTCAACATGCTCAGCCTGTGGTGGATCGGCGGCCCCCTGGAAGCGGCCCTCGGCCGCGCCCGCTATCTCACCCTCTACCTCCTGTCGGGTCTCGCCGGCAGCGCGCTCACCTTTCTGCTCGCCGCGCCCAACCAGCCCTCCCTCGGCGCCTCCGGTGCGATCTTCGGCCTCTTCGGCGCGACCGGCGTGCTGATGCGCCGGCTCAACTACGACCTGCGCCCGCTCGTCGCCCTGCTGGTGATCAACCTGGTCATCACCTTCAGCCCCGGCTTCAACATCGCCTGGCAGGCCCACATCGGCGGCCTCGTCGCCGGCGTCGCCATCGGCTACGCGATGATCCACGCCCCGCGCGAGAGGCGAACCCTGGTGCAGTACGGCGCCTGTGCGCTCGTCCTCGCGGTCGTGGTGGTTCTCACGCTGGTCAGGACCGCACAGCTCACCTGATACCGAACCGTTGTCCACAGCGCGTGGCGGATCTTGTGCATCCCGTGCGGACACAGCTGCGCCCCCTGTCGCTCGGATGTGTTTCCGCAGCTCAGACAGGGGGCGAACAGATGTATGGGGGACGCTGGGCCAGTCACACCGGCGTCAACGCCCGATGAGTTATCCACAGATGGTCGTTCTTTTTCCCCATGTGGAAAACGGCTGTGGATAACTCAGTGGATAGCCCTGGGCAGAGGTGTGCGCAGGGGCCGCAGCGGTGCCGCGGCGGCGCTGACGAGGGCTACTTCCACTGCGTGGAGACACCGAAGCCGGCGGCGATGAAGCCGAACCCGATCACGATGTTCCAGTTGTCCAGCGCGTCGATGGGCAAGGAGCCGTCGGTCACGTAGAAGACGACGATCCAGGCCAGGCCGATGACGAACATGGCCAGCATGACAGGGGCGACCCAGCCACGGCTGTTCAGCTTGATCGCCTGCGCCTGCCTCGCCGGCGGCGGCGTGTAGTCGGCCTTCTTGCGGATACGTGACTTCGGCACGAGGGTCTCTCCTGTCGATGCGCTGCGTGGCCGCGCAGGGAACTGGGTCAGGGCTCGGGGCAGCGTACAAGGGGCCAAGATGACGACTCTGTGTGCTCCCCCGGGCGTCCGTTAGCGTAGTGCTTCCGCGGCGCCGAAGGAGATAAGGGTACGTTGAGCAATTCTGCCGACTCCTCCAGCACAGAGGCAACGGGCTCCGGCCCCGGCCGCCGGCGTTTCCGCCCGGTGCGGGTACTCACCGCGGCCGTCTTCGCCCTGGCGGGCCTCATCTTCTTCACCAGCTTCAACACGGCCAAGGGCACCGACATCCGGCAGGACGGCTCCCTGCTGAAGCTGTCCGACCTGATCCAGCAGCGCAGCCGTAAGAACAAGGAGCTGGACGAGTCCAACGCGGCCCTGCGCGGCAGCGTGGAATCCCTCGCCGAGAGCGACGACGGCAGCACCAAGGCGCAGGACCGCAAGCTGAACGGGCTGGAGAGGAACGCCGGGACCCAGCAGCTCACCGGCCGGGCCGTCACCGTCACCCTCAACGACGCCCCGCCCAACGCCACGGCCAAGCTCCCCGGCTACCCCGAGCCGCAGCCCGACTATCTGGTCATCCACCAGCAGGATCTGCAGGCCGTGGTGAACGCGCTCTGGCAGGGCGGCGCCCAGGGCATCAAGGTCATGGACCAGCGGCTGATCTCCACCAGCGCCGTGCGCTGCGTCGGCAACACGCTGATCCTCCAGGGCCGCGTCTACTCCCCGCCGTACAAGATCACCGCGGTCGGGGACCCGGACAGGCTGCAGCAGGCGCTCGCGGCGAGCAAGGCGATCCAGACCTACATGGTGTACGTCAACGTCTACGGCCTCGGCTGGAAAGTCACCGACGACGGGACGGTGACTCTTCCCGGCTACTCCGGCACAGTGGATCTGCACTACGCGAAGCCCGTGCAGTAGGTCCCTTCCCAGGAGCCGCCGGTGCGCGTGATCGTCCGGACCGCCAGCGAGCTGTGCATCACCGTCGGCACCCTGATCGTGCTCTTCGTCGCCTACCTACTGCTCTGGACGGGTGTGCGGGCCGAGGGCGCCATGAACGACCAGATCGACCAGCTGCACCGGCAGTGGTCGCACGGGAACGTCCGGGCCACGGCCGGGGCCCCGGCGGCCGCGCCGAAGCCGGCGGCGTACCACTACGGCAGACCCTTCGCGATCATGTACATCCCGCGGCTCGGTTTCACGTGGAACAAGCCGGTCCTGGAGGGCACCGGCCGGGACGTGCTGGCGAAGGGGCTCGCCCACTACCAGGGCACCGCGCGGCTCGGCGAGGAGGGCAACTTCGCGGTGGCCGGTCACCGGCGCACGTACGGCGATCCGTTCGAGGACTTCCCGCGACTGCGGCCCGGGGACGCGGTCGTGCTCACGGACGGGACGACCTGGTTCACGTATCGGATCGACAAAGGGCCCTACAAAACCGTGCCGACGGACGTTGAGGTGATCGACCCTGTGCCACGTAAGTCCGGGTACACGCGTCCGGGCCGGTATCTGACGCTGACCACCTGCGATCCGGAATGGGGGCACAGTCACCGGCTGATCGTCTGGGCGCACCTGGACTCCACACAGTCTGTGGAGGCAGGCGAACCGAGAGCCCTGCGCCGTTAGTCTGGTGGCGTACGGCGTGAGTCCGGTGCCGTGGGGACATGGAAGGAACGGCATGTACGGCTGGATCTGGCGGCATCTGCCGGGGAACGTGTGGGCGAAGGCGGTCCTCTCGCTCGTACTGGTCCTGGCCGTGATCTACATCCTCTTCCAGTACGTCTTCCCGTGGGCCGAACCGCTGCTGCCCTTCAACGATGTGACGGTGGACAACCAGTGAGTGCGCGGATTCTCGTCGTCGACAACTACGACAGCTTCGTCTTCAACCTCGTCCAGTACCTGTACCAGCTGGGTGCCGAGTGCGAGGTGCTGCGCAACGACGAGGTGTCGACGGCGCACGCCCAGGACGGCTTCGACGGCGTGCTGCTCTCGCCCGGACCGGGGACGCCGGAGCAGGCGGGCGTGTGCGTGGACATGGTCCGCCACTGCGCCTCGACCGGGGTGCCGGTCTTCGGGGTCTGCCTCGGCATGCAGTCGATGCAGGTGGCGTACGGCGGTGTGGTGGACCGGGCCCCCGAGCTGCTGCACGGCAAGACCTCCCTGGTGGAGCACGAGGGCAAGGGCGTCTTCGCGGGCCTGCCCTCCCCCTTCACGGCGACCCGCTACCACTCCCTGGCCGCCGAGCCGGCGACGGTCCCGGCCGAGCTGGAGGTGACGGCCCGCACGCACGACGGCATCATCATGGGCCTGCGGCACCGGGAACTCCTGGTCGAGGGCGTGCAGTTCCACCCGGAGTCGGTGCTGACCGAGCACGGTCACCGGATGCTGGCCAACTGGCTGGTCGAGTGCGGCGATCACGGTGCCGTGGCGAGGTCGACGGGGCTCGCCCCGGTGGTGGGCAGGGCCACGGCGTGACCGCGCTGCGCCCGGAGCGCGAGACCGATGCCTCGTACGGGGATCAGTCGTACGAGGCTTCCGGTGCGCTGGCGGACTGGGGCGCGGGGGGCGCGGCGTACCAGGAGCCTTACGGGCAGCAGCACGGGCAGCCGTACGAGGCGCGGCGCGGGCAGCCGTACGGTCCTCCCCTGGACGACGAGACGATGGCGCTGCGGATCCCCGATCCGCCGCCGGGCCCGGAGAACGGGCCCATACGCGCCTCTGCGGCCTCTACAGGCCCTTCCGGCACCTCTGTCACCGGATCCCCGGTCGGCGGCCGTGCCGCCCGCAGAAAGGCCGCCAAACGGCGTGGCGGACGCCATGGCGGCTCCCGGGAGACGGCGCCCCCGGGAGCACCGGAGGCCGGCCCGCTGTCCCGGATGGAGGCGCGGCGGCAGGCACGACGGCGCAAACCGAGCCCGGCCGTCATCGCGAGCCGGGCGATCGGCGAGGTGTTCATCACCACCGGCGTGCTGATGCTGCTGTTCGTCACCTACCAGCTGTGGTGGACCAACGTCCGCGCCCATGCGCAGGCGGGCAGCGAGACGCACCAGCTGCAGGACGACTGGGCCAGCGGCAAACGCAACCCGGGTGTCTTCGCGCCGGGGCAGGGCTTCGCCATCCTGCACATCCCCAAGCTGGACGTGGTCGCGCCGATAGCCGAGGGCGTCAGCAACGCGAAGGTGCTCGACAAGGGCATGGTGGGGCACTACGGCGAGCCCCCGCTGAAGACGGCGATGCCCGGTGACAAGACCGGCAACTTCGGGCTCGCCGCCCACCGCAACACGCACGGTGAGCCGTTCAGGTACATCAACAGACTCACGCCCGGCGACGCGGTCGTGGTGGAGACGCAGGACACGTACTTCGTGTACAAGGTGACCTCGACGCTGCCGGTGACACCGCCGGCCAACACCAGCGTGCTGAAGCCCGTCCCGAAGGGATCGGGTTTCACCGGACCCGGCCGCTACATCACCCTCACCACCTGCACGCCGGAGTTCACGAGCAAGTACCGGCTGATCGTCTGGGGCAAGATGGTCGAGGAACGCCCGCGCAGCAAGGGCAAGCCGGACGCGCTCGTCGAGTAGGGCATCGAGCAGGGCTGAAGCGAGTAAGGGCAAAGGCAGAGGAAACTGTGGCAGCGACCGCCGACGACACCGAAGAACACACGGACGCGTCCGACTCGAACCCCGCCCCGCCCGGCCGGCGCCCCGGCCGCATCGCCACGGCGGTCAGCGTGTTCGGTGAACTCCTCATCACCGCAGGCCTGTTGCTCGCCCTGTTCGTCGTCTACTCACTCTGGTGGACGAACGTGATAGCGGATCGCAAGGCGGACAAGCAGGCCCACCAGGTGCGCGACCACTGGGCGCACTCGACGGATGCCGGGCCGGGCGCGCTGGACACCAAGGACGGCATCGGCTTCCTGCACGTGCCGTCGATGAGGAACGGTGAGGTGCTGGTCGAGAAGGGCACGGGCACGGACGTCCTCAACGACGGCGTGGCCGGCTACTACACGGACCCGGTCAAGGCGGCCCTCCCCATGACCGGCAAGACGGGCAACTTCACCCTCGCCGCCCACCGCGACGGGCACGGCGCGAAGTTCCACAACATCGACAAGGTGCGGACGGGCGACCCGATCGTCTTCGAGACCCGGGACGACTGGTACGTCTACAAGGTCTACTCGATCCTGCCGGAGACCTCGAAGTACAACGTCAGGGTTCTCTCCCAGGTCCCGAAGGAGTCCGGCAAGAAGAAACCGGGCCACTACATCACCCTGACGACCTGCACGCCCGTCTACACCTCGGAGTACCGCTACGTGGTCTGGGGCGAACTGGTCCGGGTCGAGAAGGTCGACAGCAAGCGGACACCGCCGAAGGAACTGCGCTGACCTGACCGTAGACGTGAGTGGGCCCCTGCCGGTGCGTTCCGGCAGGGGCCCAGTCGTGTGTACGGGGCGTCAGCCGGTGTTGCCGCCGAGGAAGCCGCCGCCGTTGTCGTTGTTGCCGCCGCCGCCGAAGTCCAGGGTGGTCAGAACGATCTGGGTGCTGCCCGGATCGGCCTGGGTCCCCGCCGGCGGGGTCTGCTGGAGGACCCGCGCCTTGTCGTCGTTCGGCCCGTTGACCTGGATGTTCGTGTAGCCGTTCTGCTGCAGGATCTGCTGGGCCTGCTTCAGCGTCTGGCCCGTGACGCTCGGCACCTGGCCCTGCGTCTGCTGGCCCTGCTGGAACTGGCCGACGGTGAGGGTGATGGGCGTGTTCTTGTTGACCTGCTCGCCCGGCTGCGGGTTGCTCCCGGTGACCTTGCCGTCCTCGGCCTGGTTGGTCGTGGGCGTGTTGCTGCAGGTCGGCGCGAGGCCCAGCTGGGTCAGCTCGGCCTTGGCGTCGTCACAGGACTTGCCGACGAGGTCGTTGGGAACGGTGACCTTGTCCGCGGGCTTGGCGACCGTGAGGGTGATCGTGGTGCCCTTCTCCCTGCTCGCGCCACCCTTCGGGTCCTGGGCGATGACCACGTCAGGCGTCCGGTCCGACACCTGCGTCTGCTTCTCGACGTTGAACCCCTTCTCCTTCAGCTGGGACTCGGCGTCGGAGAACGGGGCGCCGCGGACGTCCGGGACGGTGACCTTGGGCGCGCCGGTCGACACGGTCAGGTCGACCGTGGTGCCCTTGGCCACATCTGTCTTGGCCGGCGGGTTCTGGTCGCAGACGTTGCCCTTGGCCTGGTTGTCGCAGGACTTCCTGGTGACCGACACCTTCAGGCCGACGTTCTCGGCCATCTTCCTGGCCGTCTTCTCGGGCTGGCTGACGAACGACGGCACCGGCACCTTGTCGTCCCCGGTGTTGTGGTCGCTCGCCACCCACTTCCCGATCAGGATCGCGCCGATCAGGACCAGGATGCCCGCGACCACCAGCAGGATCGTGGAGGTGTTGGACTTCTTCTGCTGACGGCCACGGCGGCCGGGGCCGTCGTCGTAGCCGTAGCCACCGTCGTCCGGGTTCATCGGCGGCAGCATGCTCGTCGCGCCCGCGCCGGCGTCCTGGCGCAGGGCCGTCGTCGGCTGGTCGTCGGGGTAGCCGCCGTAGCCCACCGCACCCATCGCGGCCGTCGCGGCGACCGGCTGGCCGTCCAGGCAGGCCTCGATGTCGGCGCGCATCTCGTCGGCCGACTGGTAGCGGTAGTTCGGGTCCTTGACCAGCGCCTTCAGGACGATCGCGTCCATCTCCGGGGTGATTTCCGGGTCGAAGACGGACGGCGCCTGGGGCTCCTCGCGGACGTGCTGGTAGGCCACCGCCACCGGGGAGTCGCCGACGAAGGGGGGGCGTACCGTCAGCAGCTCGTACAGGAGGCAACCCGTCGAGTACAGGTCCGAGCGGGCGTCCACCTGCTCGCCCTTCGCCTGCTCCGGGGACAGGTACTGGGCCGTGCCGATGACCGCCGCCGTCTGGGTCATGGTCATGCCGGCGTCGCCCATGGCGCGGGCGATGCCGAAGTCCATCACCTTGACCTGACCGTTGCGGGTCAGCATCACGTTGGCCGGCTTGATGTCGCGGTGGACGATGCCGTTGCGGTGGGCGTACTCCAGACCCTGGAGGATGCCGATGGTCATCTCCATCGCGCGCTCGGGCAGGAGCTTGCGGCCGGAGTGAAGAAGCTCACGGAGCGTGGAGCCGTCGACGTACTCCATGACGATGTACGGGATCGAGACCCCGTCGATGTAGTCCTCGCCCGTGTCGTAGACCGCGACGATCGCGGGGTGGTTGAGCGAGGCGGCCGACTGGGCCTCCCGGCGGAACCGGGCCTGGAAGGAAGGGTCGCGTGCCAGGTCGGCGCGCAGGGTCTTCACTGCCACGGTGCGGCCGAGGCGGGTGTCATGCGCGAGGTAGACCTCGGCCATGCCACCACGGCCGAGCACTTGGCCCAGCTCGTACCGGCCGCCGAGGCGACGCGGCTCTTCCATAGCTACCTACCAGCCCTCTCCGTCGGTCCCGGCCGCACAGGCATGTGCGGCCGGAGGCTGCCGTCCGGGCCTACCGTACCCGGCTCGCTTTGTGTGACCTGGCCAAGCCCGTAACCCGATACAGGACCGGTATCGCAACGTGCAGCGATGTGAAGGGGACGTGATGGGGGTCACTTTTTGGAGTTGATGACCGCGTTCATGACGTTCTTCGCGATCGGCGCGGCCAGGCCGCCACCGGAGATGTCGTCGCGGTTGGCGCTCTCGTCCTCGATCACCACGGCCACGGCGACCGGCGAGCTGCCGTCCGGCAGCTTGGCGTAGGAGATGAACCACGCGTACGGGTTGGCGCTGTTCGCCACACCGTGCTGCGCGGTACCGGTCTTGCCGCCCACGACGACGTTCGGGATCTGCGCCTTCGTGCCCGTACCCGACTTGACGACCGTCTCCATCATGCCCTGCAGGATCTGCGCGTTCGCCGGCGACAGCGGCCGGCTCAGCTCCTTCGGCTGGGTCTTCTCGACCGGGTCGACGTTGGAGGACTCCAGCTCGTCGACCATGTACGGCTGCATCAGCTTGCCGTCGTTGGCGACCGCCGAGGCGACCATGGCCATCTGCAGCGGGGTGGCCGCGGTGTTGTACTGGCCGATGGAGGACAGTGCGGTCTGCGACTTGTTCATGTTGTCGGAGAACACCGACGCGTTGGAGCGGACCGGGGTGAACTGCTCCGCGTCGAAGCCGAACTTCTTGGCCTCCTCCAGCATCTTGTCGTTGCCGAGGTCGGAGCCGACCTTGCCGAAGACGCTGTTGCAGGACAGCCGCAGCGCCTCACGCAGGCTCACGTCGCGGCACTGGATGTTGCCCTCGTTCTTCAGCGGGGTCGTGGTGCCCGGCATGATCCACGGCAGCGGCGAGTTGGTCTTCTCGTCGGCCGACTTGTACAGCCCGTTCTCCAGCGCCGCCGCCGCGGTGACCACCTTGAAGGTCGAGCCCGGCGGGTAGGTCTCGCGCAGCGCCCGGTTCAGCGTCGGATCGGCGGGGTCGTTCTTCTTCTGGACCTTGTTCCAGTTCTTGGCGTCGGTGTTGGTGTTCCCCGCGAACGACGAGGGGTCGTACGACGGGTAGGAGGCCAGCGCCAGGATCTTGCCGGTGGACGGCTCCAGGGCGACGACCGCGCCCTTGCCGCCCCGCGACTTCAGCCCGTCGTACGCCGCCTTCTGCGCGGCCGCGTTCAGCGTGGTGACGACGTTGCCGCCCTGCCGCGGCTTACCGGTGATCATGTCCAGGGTGTTGCGGAAGAAGAGCCGGTCGTCGTTGCCGGTGAGGATGCCGTCGTCGATCTTCTCCAGCTGGTTGCCGTCGAAGGCCTGCGAGGAGTAACCGGTGACCGGGGCCCACATGGGCCCGTTCTTGTAGGTCCGCTTGTACTTGAAGTCGCCGCTCTTGGACTCGACGGAACCGGTTATCGGGTTGCCGTCGACGATGATGTCGCCGCGCGGGTGGGCGTAGCGCTCGATGGCGACCCGGCGGTTGTCCTTCTGGCCTGCCAGCTCGTCGGCCTTGACGTACTGGAGGTAGTTGTCACGGATCAGCAGGGCCAGCACGAGAAGGCCGCAGAAGATCGCGATCCGGCGCAGGGGCTTGTTCATGACGGGCGGACCACCTGGGTCATCTCGGCGTCGGGGTTGGTCGCGGGGGTGGGCGCGGGGCGCCGGGCGGTGTCGCTGATCCGGATGAGGATGCCGATCAGCGCCCAGTTGGCCAGCACGGAGGAGCCGCCGTAGGCGAGGAACGGCATGGTCATACCGGTCAGCGGGATGAGGCCCATCACACCGCCGGCCACGACGAACACCTGCAGGGCGAACGCACCGGACAGGCCGACGGCGAGCAGCTTGCCGAACGGGTCGCGGGCGGCGAGGGCGGTACGCAGGCCGCGCTCCACGATCAGGCCGTAGATCAGCAGCATCGCCATGATGCCCGCCAGGCCCAGCTCCTCGCCGAAGGTCGCGAAGACGAAGTCGGAGTTCGCGGCGAACTTGATCAGGTCCGAGTGGCCCTGGCCCCAGCCGGTGCCCAGGGTGCCGCCGGAGCCGAACGCCCACAGGGACTGCTGCAGCTGGTCGGAGTGCAGGACGCCGTCGTGGGTGATCTGCCGGCTGAGCTGGTACTCGCGCATCGGGTTGAGCCAGGCGTTCACACGCGTCTGGATGTGCGACTCGAAGCTCGCCACGCCGACGGCGCCGACCGCGGACATCAGCAGACCGAAGACGATCCAGCTGGTCCGCTCGGTGGCGACGTACAGCATGATGACGAACATTCCGAAGAACAGCAGCGAGGTGCCCAGGTCGGTCTCGAAGACGAGGATGAGGATCGAGATCGCCCAGACGACCAGGATCGGACCGAGGTCACGCCCGCGCGGCAGGTACAGGCCCATGAAACGGCGGCTGGCCAGGGCCAGGGCGTCGCGCTTCACCATCAGGTACCCGGCGAAGAAGATCGCGAGGACGATCTTGGCGAACTCACCGGGCTGCAGGGAGCCCAGGCCGGGGACCCGGATCCAGATCTTGGCGCCGTAGATGTCGGCCCCGAGGCCCGGCACCAGCGGCAGGATGAGCAGGACCAGCGCACAGAACATCGAGATGTACGTGTAGCGCTGCAGGACCCGGTGGTCCTTGAGGAAGATCAGCACCGCCGAGAACATGGCGATGCCCAGCGCGGTGTACAGCAGCTGCCGGGGCGCGGACGGGGCGAAGTGGGGCAGCGACTGCAGCAGTCTCGACTGGTCCAGCCGCCAGATCACCACGAGCCCGAGCCCGTTGAGCAGCGTCGCCAGCGGCAGCAGCAGCGGGTCGGCGTAGGGCGCGAACTTCCGTACGGCGAGATGGGCGACGCCGGCCAGCAGACCGAGGCCGAGGCCGTACTCCAGCAGCCCGGCGGGCACATGACTGTTGATGGCCAGGCCCACGTTGGCGTAGGCGAACACCGGGATGGCCACGGCGAAGACCAGCAGGGCCAGCTCGGTGTTGCGGCGGCTCGGTGCGCCGATCGCGCCGATCGTGGACGTGTGGTGCGTCGGCGAGTTAGTCGTACTGCTCATCGTGTGATGGGGCCTCTCGCGGCTCGGCTACTGCTTGCCGCACTGATCGACGACCTTCTGCTCATTCTCGGAGAGGCTCGGGCCGGGGTTCGGAGTGGGCGACGTGGACGGGGGCTTCGTCGGCGATGTCGGGGGCGTCTTGGACGACGTACCCGTCGACGGGTTCGGCGTCGGTGATGCCTTGGACGTGAAGGCCGTACGGGTGGTTCCCGTGGTGCCTCCCGCCTCGCCCTGGCCCGTCTTCGCGTTCCGCTCGGACGCGGCGGCCTGGCGCTCCGCCTGCTTCTTGCACGCGGAGGCCTGCACGGACAGTGCCTCGATCTTCGCCTGCGCCTGCGGCAGACCACCCGCGGTGATCGTGGCCTTCACCTGCTTCTGCTGGTAGGGCGGCAGGTACTTGAGTTCGATCTCGGGGTGGTCCTTCTCCACCTTGGACAGCGACACCCAGGCAAGGTCCTGGCTGATCCCCCGGTACAGCGCCACGTGCTCGTCCTTGGTGCCGACGTAGTACTGCGTCTGCGTCCAGCGGTAACCGCCGTAGAGGCCGCCACCGATGACGGCGAGGGCGAGGACGGAGTAGAAGGATCTCTTCAGCCACCTGCCCCGACCGCGCGGCTTGGTCAGCTCGCCGTCGGCGTAGTCGCCGAAGCTGCCGGCCGGGACGTAGCCCGTGGTGTCGCCGGAGCCGGGCGGCCCGAACTCGCCGCCGCCGTGCCCATGGCCCTGCCGGCCCAGGTGCGAGGCGCGGCCGGCCGGCGTCTGCATGATGCCGTTGTCGTGCAGGTGGAGCTGGTTCTCCGCGACGGCGCCGACCACCAGCGGCTGGTCCGACAGCTGCCCGGCCATGGTGTCACCGGTGTCCAGGTCGAGGACGTCGGCGACGATGACCGTGATGTTGTCGGGGCCGCCGCCGCGCAGCGCGAGCTGGATCAGCTCCTGCACGGTCTCCTGCGGGCCCTGGTAGCTGGCGAGGGTCTCCTCGATCGTCTGGTGGGAGACGACGGCGGACAGACCGTCCGAGCAGATCAGATAGCGGTCGCCGGCCCGGACCTCGCGGATCGACAGGTCGGGCTCGACATGGTCGCCGCTGCCGAGGGCGCGCATCAGCAGCGACCGCTGCGGATGCGTCGTGGCCTCCTCCTCGGTGATCCGGCCCTCGTCCACCAGCCGCTGCACCCAGGTGTGGTCCTGGGTGATCTGGGTGAGGACGCCGTCACGCAGCAGATAGGCGCGCGAGTCGCCGACGTGCACCAGGCCGAGCCGCTGTCCGGTCCACAGCAGCGCGGTGAGGGTGGTGCCCATGCCCTCCAGCTGCGGGTCCTCCTCGACCATGGCGCGCAGCTGGTCGTTGGCGCGCTGCACGGCCTGGCCGAGCGAGGTGAGGATGTCGGAGCCGGGCACGTCGTCGTCGAGCGTGACCAGGGTGGAGATCACCTCGGAGGAGGCGACCTCGCCGGCGGCCTGGCCGCCCATGCCGTCCGCGATCGCGAGCAGCCGGGGACCGGCGTAACCGGAGTCCTCGTTGCCCTCGCGGATCATGCCTTTGTGCGATCCGGCGGCAAAGCGCAGTGACAGACTCATGCGCACCTCGCCCGTCGGCTCCGAATGCAGCCGGTCGTGTCGAGCCACACTGCCCACCCTCCGGTCGGGAGCGCGCCGGCGGCCGGGTGGCGGCCTGCCGCTGCGTGCTCGCTCCGCTCGCACTCACTCATGATGTAGCACTACTTCCGCAGCTCGATGACGGTCTTGCCGATGCGGATCGGCGCGCCCAGCGGGATCGGCGTGGGAGTCGTCAGCCGGGACCGGTCCAAGTAGGTGCCGTTGGTGGAACCCAGGTCCTCGACGATCCACTGGCCGTCGCGGTCCGGGTAGATCCTGGCATGCCGGCTGGAGGCGTAGTCGTCGTCCAGCACGATCGTGGAGTCGTGCGCGCGGCCCAGGGAGATCGTCTGGCCCTGCAGCGCGACCGTGGTGCCGGTCAGTGTGCCTTCGGTCACGACCAGCTTGGTGGGGGCGTTGCGACCGCGTCGGCCGCCGCCCTGCTGGCCGCGCTGCTGGCCGCGCTGCGGCGGGGGCGCGGCGGCCTGCTGCCGGGGCGCCTGCTGCTGGCGCCCGGCGTCCCTACGCGATCCGCGCTGGGTGACGCGCGTACCGAACAGGTCGCTCCGGATGACCTGCACGGCCACGATCACGAACAGCCACAGTACGGCCAGGAAACCCAGCCGCATGACCGTGAGGGTCAGCTCTGACATTGCCCCCGCTTCACCCTTCGGCTTGCCTATAGATAACGGTGGTGCTGCCCACGACGATCCGCGAGCCGTCGCGGAGCGTAGCGCGGGTGGTGTGCTGCCCGTCCACCACGATGCCGTTGGTGGAGCCGAGATCCTGGATCGTCGAGGGCGTTCCGGTCCGGATCTCGCAGTGTCTGCGGGACACGCCGGGGTCGTCGATCCGCACGTCGGCGTCGGTGCTGCGGCCCAGCACCAGCGTCGGGCGGGAGATCTGGTGGCGGGTGCCGTTGATCTCGATCCAGTAGCGGGTGCGCCCGCCGCTCATCGGAGCGGCCGCGGGCCGCTGGGTGGCGGGCTGCGGGTAGCCGTAACCGCCCGGGCGGGCGCCCGGCGGCGGCGCGGACGGCATCGGGGGTGCGCCGGCGGGCGCGCTGGGCGCATAGCCCGGGCCGCCGCCCTGGCCGCCGCCCGGGGCACCCTGCGCGGGGCGGCCCGGAGCCGGGGCCCCGGGGTCCTGCTGGCTGCTGGAGGAGGCGAGGGTGCGCGAGCGCACCCGGTACAGGCCGGTGTCCAGGTCGTCGGCCTTCTCCAGGTTGACCTTGATGGGGCCCATGAACGTGTAGCGCTGTTGCTTGGCGTAGTCGCGCACCATGCCGGCCAGCTCGTCGCCGAGCTGTCCCGAGTAGGGGCTGAGGCGCTCGTGGTCCGGCGCGCTCAGCTCCACGATGAAGTCGTTGGGTACGACGGTCCGGTCGCGGTTCCAGATCGTGGCGTTGTTGTCGCACTCGCGCTGGAGCGCGCCGGCGATCTCCACGGGCTGGACCTCGGACTTGAAGACCTTGGCGAAGGTGCCGTTCACCAGACCTTCGAGACGCTGCTCGAACTTCTTCAGGACTCCCATGGGGCACCTCCTCCGTCCCTGCCGTTGACTTGCCCTGTTGTGTGCGCTGCCTTGCCCGGTGGTGCTGGTACTGCTTACTGATCGTATCTACGCGCCCGGCAAACAGCCGGTTCCCCCAGCGACTCCCCTTCGAACTCCCGGCGGGCACTCCTGCTGCCATGGATCGTAGAGGCGGGCGAAGACCAGTGTCCCGCACCCGGCTGTGGACCCGGCCCGCCTCCGGGGGAGATGCCCGGGACCGGTACGAGGTTGATACGCGAAGCAGGTCTCCCTGATACCTGGGAGGCGGATGCGGTGGTCCGGGGCCGGGCGCGGCGGGCTCGGGGCCGCCCGGCGGCGGGCGGGAAGGGATGTGAACCCACCCCGTACGACGTGCTAATGTTCTGGGTGTCGGAAGGGGCCAGCCCGAAAGGGACGGAAACGGAAGACACACCCAATGCGCGGGTGGCGGAATAGGCAGACGCGCTGGATTCAGGTTCCAGTGCCCGCAAGGGCGTGGGGGTTCAACTCCCCCCTCGCGCACAGAGAAACCGATGAACGGGTCTCTGCTGGTGACGGAAGTCACCGCAGGGGCCCGTTTCTCGTTGTGCACGGTTTTGTGGTTGTGTACGGGTTTGTGAGGGATCGCACAGCGCGGACAGCCCTGCGGCCACCTGGTCCGTGAGGTATGTCACGGGCGGGGCCAGGGGTTTTGCTCCCGGCGCTGCCGTGCCGACCACGTCGTGACTCCCCCTTCGCAACACGACGCCGCACACACGGCCGGGGGGTTCAGGGACCACCAGCCGGACCTGACCCGACGTCGGCCCGACGTCGCGCATCGTTTCCCGGCGTCGGCCCAGCGTCTTCCGGGCGCCGGCCAGGTGGCAAGGGCGGTGCGGTGAGGGCGATGCCGCGAAAACGCTGCGACGAGGCGCCGCGGGCTTTCCCCAGGCGGCGAGTTGTCCACAGGGTCTGACACGTCTTCGTGACCGGCTGTACGGTCTCCCCGAGTTGATGTTCAAGCCGGTCTGCGGACAGGCGTGGGGTTCGGGGGAGGCGGTCACGGTGACCGAAGCCGGTGCGCACGAACGAGTGGCCGAGGCGGAGGACGACGGCGCGGTGGCACGCCGGCTGCCCCGGATGCGCGGATTCGCCGCATGGCCCGCACACGGCACACCCAAGGACGAGGGCAAGGCACTCCGGCAGAGCGTGCCGCGCAGCGCCCACCACACCCTCGACCCCGACGCCTCCCGCCCCGACGCGGTGACCGCGGTCGAGGAGTCCAACGCCGGCCGCATCCCCGAACTGACACCGATCCGGGTGGGCCGGATGGCGGCCACCCCCTTCGCCTTCCTCCGCGGCTCGGCCGGACTCATGGCCTACGACCTCGCCCGCACCCCCATGACCCGGATCGCCGCCCAGATATGCGGTGACGCGCACGCGGCCAACTTCGGCCTCTACGGCGACGCCCGCGGCGACCTCGTCATCGACCTCAACGACTTCGACGAGACCGTCCAAGGCCCCTGGGAATGGGACCTGAAGCGGCTCGCGACCTCCCTGGTGCTCGCCGGACGGGAGGCCGGCGCCGACGAGGACACCTGCCGCGCGGCAGCACACGACACGGTCGGTGCCTACCGCCGCACCATGCGCCTGCTGGCCAAGCTCCCCGTGCTCGACGCGTGGAACGCCATCACGGACGAGGAACTCGTCTCCCACACCGACGCCCACGACCTGCTCGGCACCCTGCAGCGGGTCTCGGAGAAGGCCCGCGCCAACACCAGCGGCCGGTTCGCGGCGAAGGCGACCGAAGTGGTCCAGGACGGCGGACGCCGCTTCGTGGACGCCGCCCCGGTACTCCGCCGCATACCGGACGCCGAGGCCCACACGGTCGCCGCGTCCCTGGAGCCGTACGTCCACACCCTCAGCGAGGACCGGCACCCCCTGCTCGCCCGCCACGCGGTGCACGACGTGGCCTTCCGGGTCGTCGGCACCGGCAGCGTCGGCACCCGCTCCTACGTCGTGCTGCTCCTCGACCACCGCGAGCAGCCGCTGGTGCTCCAGGTGAAGGAGGCCCGGCCCTCAGCCCTCGTCCCGCACCTGGCCACGGCCGGGTTCGAGACACCACCGGTGGAGCACGAGGGCCGCCGCGTGGTCCTCGGACAGAAGCGCATGCAGGTCGTCAGCGACATCCTGCTCGGCTGGACGACCGTCGACGGGCGCCCCTTCCAGGTCCGCCAGTTCCGCAACCGCAAGGGCAGCGTCGACCCCGCCGCCCTCGCCGCCGACCAGATCGACGACTACGGCCGCATGACCGGCGCCCTGCTGGCCCGCGCCCACTCCCACAGCGCCGACCCGCGGCTGATCGCCGGCTACTGCGGCAAGAACGAGGAACTGGACGAGGCGATCGCCACATTCGCCGTCGCCTACGCCGACCGCACGGAAGCGGACCACAACGAGCTCGTCACGGCGATCCGCGCGGGCCGGATCGAGGCGGAGCACGGCGTGTGAGGTGCCGGCCGGTGTGTGAGGTGACGCCAGGGATGTGAGGTCCGCTCGGGATGTGAGAGGCCCGCTCGGCGCTGGGCGGGACCGGAACCGCAGGCCGGAGGGGTGGGGAGCCGGACCAGCGGTGCGGCTCCGCCTCCGCTACCCGGCGGAACCGGACCCGATGCGCGGAGCCGGACCCGACGTGTGGAGCGGACTCGATGCGCGGAGCCGGATCCGACGTCCGGCTCTGCCGTGCGGCGGAACCGGACCGGCCCACGGTTCCGCCGCGCGGCCGCCGGCCACCACCGCCCCGCACCCGGGCGGCCGCGCCCCCGGGCCGGGCCGGCGCAGCGGCTACGCTGGGCGCGTGGTGGACACTCCGGAAGCCGAACAGGCCCCGCGGCCCGAGGAACGGCTTGAGCAGGCCGTCCGGGCTGCCGAGCAGGCATTGATCGAGTACGAGATCGCCGTCGAGACGTTCCGTGTCGAGGTCGAGAACTTCTCCCGGCTGCACGAGCAGAGACTCGGCCCGCTCTACCTCCGCATCGAGGAGCTCGACGCCGAGATCGCCGAGGCGAAGGCCGCACGCACCGGCGACCCGGAGGACATCCGCCGGGCCGAGGAGGCCCGCGCCCGGGTGCTGCCGATCCCCGGCGTGGAGGACGTGCTGCACGGCTGGATGGACGGCCACGGCCTGTTCCCCGAAGCCGCCGCCATGCTGACCGACCAGGCCGTACGCCCCCCCGAGCGGGTCCGGCCCAGCGAGGAGGCCCGCAAGCTCTACCGCGAGCTGGCCCGCAAGTCCCACCCCGACCTCGCCCAGGACGAGGACGAACGCCGGCGCCGTGAGGAATTCCTCACCCGCGTCAACGCCGCCTACGCCCGCGGTGACGAGACCCTGCTCACGGAACTGGCCGAGGAGTGGGCGGCCGGTCCGGTACCGCCCGAGCGGCACCCCAGCCCCGCCGAGGAGCTGTACGCCCGCCTCGAATGGCTCGCCCAGCGCAAGGAACTGCTCACCCTCGTCGCCCGCGAACTGGAGGAGGGCGCGATCGCCGGCCTGCTCCGGCTCGCCCCGGACGACCCCGACGGGCTGCTCGACGAGATCGGCGCCAGACTGCGCGCCGACATCGCCCAGCGGGAGTCGGAACTGGCGGCCCTGTCGGCGCAGGACTGAGCAGGACCGAGCAACACCGCGCCTCCGGTCACGCCCAGGACCTTCAGGTAGCGTCGGAGACATGAACTTCGCAGCTCGTGTGCCCACGGTCGAGATCACGGATCTCAAGGACGGCGACTTCCTGCTGGACGTCCGCGAGGACGACGAGTGGCAGGCAGGCCACGCCCAGGGAGCACTGCACATCCCCATGAGCGAGTTCGTGGCCCGCTACGGCGAGCTGACCGAAGCCGCCCCGCAGGACGGCCGCGTCCATGTCATCTGCCGCTCCGGGGGCCGCTCGGCGCAGGTCACCATGTATCTGGTCCAGCAGGGCATCGACGCGGCGAACGTCGACGGCGGCATGCAGGTCTGGCAGGCCGCCGGCCGCCCGGTGATCACGGAAGACGGCCAGCCCGGCTTCGTGCTGTAACCCACCCCGGCGGCCCGGGACCGCGCGGTCAGCCCAGCGGATGGGCGGCCAGCAGATCCCCGAGCCTCTCCTCATGCGCCGCCGCCGGGCCGAGCGCCAGCTCCAGGTGCTTGGCCCAGGCGTGATAGCGGTGCAGCGGACAGTCGGTGTCGGCACCGAACCCGCCATGCAGATGCTGCGCCGTCTGCACCACCCGGCGCACCCCCTCCGCCGCCCAGATCTTCGCCACCGCCACATCCCCGGCCGCGGGCAGCGCCCCCGGCGCCCCCGAGGCGATCCGCCAGGCGGCCTGCCACAGGGTGGCCTCCATGGCGCGCAGATCGATGTACCGGTCCGCGGCCTGCACGGCCACCCCCTGGAAGGTCGCGATCGGAAACCCGAACTGCTCCCGCTTGCCGGTGTACTCGGCGGTCATACGCAGCACCCGCTCGCCCAGACCGAGCGCCAGAGCGCAGACACCCGTGGTGAGCACCGCGTGCAGCCACTCCCAGGCACCCTCGGCCTCGATGACCTCGTCCGCCCCGACCCGGACCGACGCGAACCGCACTTCGGCCAGCCGCTCCCCGCTGGTGGACACCTGCTCGGCGAGGACCACCCCGTCCCGCTCGCGCGGTACCAGCGCGAGCACGGTCCGCTCGGCGGCCGTTCCCCCGACATGGGCCGGTACGACGACGAGATCCGCGTCGTACGCCCAGGGCACCGCCGTCTGCACCCCGTCCAGCACCCAGGCCGAGCCGTCCCGGCGCGCGCCGACGGCCAGTTCGGCCGGATCGTGGCCGGTACGGCCGTGCGCCGCGACGGTCAGCACCAGCTCGCCCCGTCCGGCCCGGGCCAGCACTCGCCCCGCCAACTCCGCGCCACCGTAGGTCTGTACGGCCGCTGCCGCCGCGCTGTGCTCCAGCAACGGCACCCGGGCGAGGACCTTGGCGGACTCACGCAGCACCAGGCACAGCGCGACCGCGTCCAGTCCGGAACCGCCGTGCGCCTCGTCGAGCAGCAGGCTCAGCAGGTCCGCCTCGGCCAGCCGGGACCACAGCTCCTGGTCGAAACCCTCGGCCACGGCACCGGTGGTGAGCGCCGGGCTGGGCACCGCGTCCGGCACCACGCCCGCGAACACCCCGCGGGCCGCCTCGGCCGCCGCCCGCTGCTCCTCGCTGAAGGTGAAGTCCACGGCCTGTCCCTCCGACGGTGCGGTCATCCATCTGACGGGGCGTCAAGATAGAACAGGTTCTAGGAGAAGGGAACGGGTCGGCGGCGGTGTTCCTGG